>JALOQF010000138.1 GCA_025459425.1 Myxococcaceae bacterium
CCGACGCGACAGCATCGAGAGGATCTCGACGCGCTTGATGGAATCGATGCCGAGGTCGGCCTCGAGATCCATTCCGAGCGCGAGCGTCTCGACGGGGTAGCCGGTGGCCTCGGACACCACCTGGAGCAGCAACGGCACCACGTCGACGGCGGGCGTTGGAGCGGGAGGGGCGACGGCCTCGACGGGCGCGGGCTTCGGCGCCGGGGGCGCGGCCACGACCGGGTTCGCGACCGGAACGTGAACGGGCGCGAGGACCTGGGGCGCAGCCACCGCCACCGTCGGCGTGGGCGCGGCAAGAACCGGGGCTGGCGCAATCGGCATCGCCTGGCCCGTCAACAGCGCGGCCACGTTCTGCTGCGCGGCGAGCTGCCCTTCGAGGAAGAGCTGGTGCACCCGAGCGGTCTGCTCCTGGAGCGCCTGCAGCGCGCGCAGGTTCTCCTGGTACACGCGCAGCGCATCGGCGCTGGCCGCTGGAGCCTGGACGACCGGCGCCTGGACCGCGTGCACCCCGTTCGTTCCGTTCTTCCCGTTCACGTGGACTCCGTTCGGCTGCTGGGCGACGGCTGGGGCGCGCTTCGGCGTGGGCGGCCTCGTCGCCACGGGGCTGCGGTAGTTCGCGCCTGTGAGCGGCACCGTCATCTTCGGGGTGCGCGCCGGGCGGTTCACCCACCGTGGCGGCCGCGCTGGCCGCTGCCACTCGGCGAGGCGCACCGGGTGGCCTTCCGCGGCGACGCGGGCCAGCACGACGGCGAGGTCGAACACCCCGCCCCGCTTCGTCTGCGCGTCGACCGCGAGCGCGGTGAAGGGGCGCTCCCCGAGAATGGCCTTCACCATGCCGGTCAGCGCCGACCTCGGGCCCACTTCGACGAAGGTGCGCGCGCCGAGCGCGTAGAGCCGCTCGACGACCGCGTCGAACCGCACCGGGTGGGCCAGTTGCTGGGCGAGCATCGCGCGCGCCTGCGTGGCCTCCAGCGGGTAGGCCTCGGCGGTCGTGTTCGCGATCACCGGAATCGTCGCGCGCTCGAATGACAGCTTCGCCAGGGCCTCGGCGAAGGCAGTCGCGGCGCCCGCGACGAGGGGGCTGTGGAACGCCGCGCCCACGTTGAGCCGCGTGGCTCGCAGGCCCCGCGCCTTGCACGCCGTCTCGGCGCGATCGATCTCGGCCCGCGCGCCCGACAACACGCCCTGCGCCGGGCCGTTGCGGTTGGCGAGCACGAGGTCGAGCTTCTCGTCGGCCAGCAGCCGCTCCACGTCGGCGAGCGGCGCGAGTACCGCCAGCATGGTGCCGCGATCCGAACCATCACCGGCCATCAACCTGCCGCGGGTGCGCGACGCCTGTTCGAGCTCGCGGGCGCTCAAGACGCCGGCGGCGTGGAGCGCTACCAACTCTCCGTACGAGTGCCCCGCCACCAACGACGGCGAGACGCCAAAGCGGGCCAGCACCCGCAGCAGGCCGCGGCTCACCAGGCCGATCGCAGGCTGCGCGACGTCGGTCTGCGTGAGCGCCGCTTCACGTTGGCGCAGCCGCTCGGGGTCGAAGGTGGGCAGCGGGTAGATCTGCGCGGCGACCTCGGGCATCGCGTCGACCGACTCGAGCACCTCGGGGAACACCGTCGCGACGTCACGCAGCATGTCGACGTGCTGCGAGCCCTGACCGGGGAAGACGAACGCCAGGCCGCCGCGCGCGGGCCCGACCCCGAGAACGACGCCGTCTGGCGTGGAGAACGGCTGACCGGCCGCCAGCTTCTGCAGCACCGGCTCGAAGACGCTCGCCAGCGTGCGCCCCGCCTCGACCACCGCCACCAACCGCAGCGGGGCGTCGTGCGCGAAGCTCGTCCGTGAAGCCGCCGCGAACGCCGCCACGTCGCCGGCGTGCATCGCCTCCTTGACCTTCGCCGACAGGGTCGCGGCGTCCGACGCGCTCAGCGCCACCAGGTCCACCGAGCCGTCCCAGGCAGGCTCGGCGCGCCGGTCGGCGTACTCCTCGAGCACCGTGTGGAAGTTCGAACCACCGAACCCGAACGAGCTGACCGCGGCCAGGCGGGGGCCCCGCTTCGAGCGCAGCCACGGGCGCGCCGACGTCGGCAACGAGAAGGGGCTCTCGTCGATCTTCAGCGCCGGGTTGGGTCGATCGATCTTGATCGTCGGCGGCAGGACCTTGTGGTGCAGCGCGAGCGCCGCCTTGATGAGCCCGGCCGCGCCGGCCGCCGCCTTCGTGTGGCCGACCTGCGACTTGATCGACCCGAGCGCGCACCAGGGCGCGTCACCGGAGTCCTCGCGGAAGACCGACACGAGGCCCTCGAACTCGGCGGCGTCTCCGGCCTTCGTCCCCGTGCCGTGCGCCTCGAGCAACCCGATGTCCCGCGGGCGAACGTTCGCGTCGCGATAGGCAGCCTTGAGCGCGCGCGCCTGGCCCTTCGAGAGCGGCGCGTAGATCGACTTGGCGCGCCCGTCGCTCGAGGTGCCCAGGCCGCGAATCAGGGCGTAGATGCGGTCGCCATCACGCTCGGCATCTGACAGCCGCTTGAGCACCACCATGCCCAGCCCCTCACCGAGCAGGGTGCCGTCGGCGCGATCCGAGAACGGCCGTGCATCGCCGGTGGGCGACAACGCGGGCGTCTTCGAGAAGCACATGTGCATGAAGATGTCGTTGAGCGTGTCGACGCCGCCGGTCAGCACCATGTCGGCGCGGCCCGACTCGAGCTCGGCGAGCCCGAGGTGGAGCGCACCCAGCGAGCTCGCGCACGCCGCGTCCACCACGCAGTTCGTGCCGCCGAGATCGAACCGGTTCGCGATGCGTCCGGCGACGACGTTGCCGAGCAGGCCGGGGAACGAGTTCTCCTGCCACCCCACGTACGAGGCGCCGATGCGCTCGACGACGTCCTTCGCGGTGGCCTCGTCGACGCCCGCGTCCGAGAGCGCCTTCTTCCAGTGCGGGTGGCCCAGGCGCGCGCCGAGCGAGATGACGAGCTCCTGGGTGCCGGTGACGCCGAGGAGCACGCTGGTGCGCGAGCGGTCCCACGCGCCGTCCTCGGGGTAGCCCGCGTCTTCGAGCGCCATCTTCGCTGCCACGAGCGCGAGCAACTGCGAGGTGTCCGTCGCCTCGAGGATCGCGGGCGGAATACCGAACTCGGTGGGATCGAAGGGCGTCGCCGAGAGGAACGCGCCGCGCTTCGCGTAGGTCTTGTCGGGCGCCTTCTGATCGGCGTCGAAGTAGTCGGCGAGCGAGAAGTGCGTCGGCGGCACGTCGCCCACGGCGTCTTGCCCCGTGCGCAACAGCCGCCACAGCGACGACAGGTTCTCGGCCCTGGGGAAGAGCGCGCCGATGCCGACGATGGCGATGGGCTCCTTGCGGCGCGGGCCCGTCACGTCGTCCGCCGCTGCCGCCGCCACCGGCGCTGGAGCCTCCGGCGCTTCGACCCGCACCAGCGCGTCGAGCTCTGCGCGCGTCTTCGGCGTGAAGGCCTCGACCTCGGCCGGCAACACCACGCCCTGTGCCCGGAGCGCGGCCGCGCGCGTCAGCACGCACGCTCCGACGAGCAGGTTCTGCGCGATCGTCACCACGTCACGGGTGTCCCACCGCTCGAGCGCGCTGCCCTTCGTCCACGCGTTGAAGCCGCCCATCGCCGGGCCGCACCACACCTGGAAGTCGAGCGCGCGGTCGGCCACGCCCTCGTTCGCCCACTTCGAGGCCTGGCCGAGGTACGCGCGGAAGAGCAACGCCAGCTGGTGCTTCGGCTCGCGCGCCGCCTTGTCGAGCTGCGCCGGATCACGCTCACGGAAGAAGCGCTCGCAGCCTTCCCACGCCGCCTCGAGCGTCATGCGGAAGTACTTCGCCTCGAGCTCGGCCCGCACCGCCGGCGGGAGCGCCGAGATGCCGTCGTGCGCGCGGTAGAGCTCGTAGAGGCGCTGCGCACGGACCGCGAAGAGCGTGCCCCGCGTGAGCACCTGCACCTTCACGCCCATCTCGAACATGTCGGCGGCGGGCGCCATCGCGACGTCGGTCGACGAGGCCTGCGCGAGCAACTGCCGCACGAGGTCGCTGGTGCCGGCCTCGCGCGTGGCCTGGTTGATCGATCCCGTGACAACGTACGCGGCGCCCATGGCGAAGGCCGAAGCGACCGACGCGGGCGTGGCGAGGCCTCCCGCGGCGCCGATGCGTGGGCGGTGCGCGTAGCCGCGCTGCTGGCACACCTCGTCGCGCAGGGCCTGGATCGCCGGCAGGAGCAACACCAGCGGCCGGTTGTCGGTGTGGCCACCCGAGTCGGCCTCGCACGTCACGTCGTCGGCCATCGGCACCTGCGCCGCCAGCGCGGCCTGCTCCGCCGTCAGCGCGCCCGCGGCGACGAGCGCCGAGACGAAGCGCTCCGGCGCGGGCTCCAGGAACTTCCGCGCGACCTCGACCCGCGACACCTTGGCGATGAGCCGGTTGGTCACGATCGCCCCGCGCGCGTCGCGGTGAATTCCGGCCAGGCGCCACTTCACCAACGGGAGCGTCAGATCGAGGTACGCCGACGCGCTCACCACCCGCACCTGGCGCGCGAGGAACAGCTCGACGAGCGCCGCTTCGAGCGTCTGATCGTCCGGCGAGTGGATGAGGTTGATGCCCCAGGGCAGCCCGTCGAGCGCCTGGAGCCGATCGAGCGCCTTCGTCACCCGCGGCAACGACAGACCCGCCGCGCCGAAGATGCCCAGGAGCCCCGCCCGCGCCGAGGCCTCGACGAGCGCCTCGGACGCGATGCCATTGGCCATCTCGCCGACGACGTAGGGCGCGCGCAGCCCGTACGACTCGGTGAAGGTGCGGTCGCCGAGCCGGTCGGGCGTCAGCGCTGGAGCATGGCCCAGCAGGGGCAGCTGGCCGTCCTGCGGCGAAACGCCCATCACCGCCGAGCCGCCCGTCACGATCGCTGGACGGCCACCGACGTCAACCACGCTCACCGCCGAGCCCACCTGTGCCAGCAGCTCACGAAACGCGCCCGGCCCGGTCCGCGGCGTAGAAGCTCCCGGCGTGAAGGCACCGAGCGAATGCGCAGCGAGGGGGGAACGCGTCACGGCAGGCTCCTTGGGGGAGCGGCGGCTCTAACAGTCGATTCCCACGGCCACAACGAGAGCCGTGCACCCCAGGAAGCAAGAAACGTCCGACCGGTCAGGGTTTCTGCTGCGGCGCAGAGCGCTTCACGCCGCACGCCTGGCAGACACACGCGCCCTTCGCCTCGGCCGGCACCTTCGCGAGCACCGTCGGGTCCATCGTCACCGAAAAGCACCAGCACCCCGGCGTGCCAGCGGCCATGCCGCAGCCGTTGGGCTTCGAGCAGAGCGGGCACCGGGCCGGGTCGATGGAAGGTTCGCTCACCAGAGGTCCCTGTCAGGTGGGAAGTCCCAGTCACCGGGCCGGGGCGGGTCGGCGCGCGGGGCAAACTGCTGGGTGATGGCCACGAACAGGCCGATGCCGAGCCCCCATGAGGCGACGCTCGCGACGCCCAGGTTGGCGAAGGCCGCGACGAGCAGCGGGACACCCAGGGTGAAGAACCCGAGCGTGCCCGTGGTGGCGAGGTTCAGCTCACGCGGGCGCACGAACGCCAGCCGCCCGGCCAGGAACAGAGCCGAGACGAACGCGAGCGCCATGGCGACCCAGACGCCGACGGAGGCCCCGAAGACCGCCAGCAGGACCGCGGTGATGAGCTGGCTGGCGACGATGATGCCGGCTCCAGTGCGACGGGCATCGCGCGCGCTGAGTTCCCAGGGTTGGAGCTGGGACTCATCGCGGCGCTCATGCGACGTGGCCGGGCGGTACTGGCGCGCGAAGGCGATGTCGTCGGGCTCGAGCAAAAGCGCGTGGGGAAAGCCCGCTGCCATCATCGTCTCGACGGCTTCTTTGCGGCAGCTCCGGCCCTGGGCGTCGACCAGCCCGTGGAGCACCTTCGAGCCAAGGGCCTGCATCACCAGCTCGGACTCCTCGGACTCGTGCCCGGGGAAGCGCATCGCGACCAACACGTCGTTGATCTCTTTCGCCAGCGCCTGACGAACCGTCGGAGTTGCAGCACCCAGCGCCTGAATCAGCTGCGGAAACTGATCGAGCCGATCCGCAGAGGCCTCGAGGTCGAGCGGCGCCACCTCGGCCACGGCCGCACTGGCGTCTGGAGCCCTGTGCTGGTGACGGACGGAGGTCGTCATGGCGAAAACAAAGAGCCCCGGAATCATCGCTGATTCCGGGGCTCGTTGACCCTGCCGGGATTCGAACCCGGGTTTATGCCGTGAGAGGGCACCGTCCTAGGCCACTAGACGACAGGGCCGGCCTGAAAAGCGCGGCGGAAGTATGTGACGGCGACGCGCGTGTCAACAGCGACGTGGACTTTCACGACGCCTGACGGGGCGCACCGCGCTGACCGGTGAAAATCCGAGGCTGCCTCAGGCAACCAGCGAGAAGCACGAGCCGCACACCGGGTACGCGCTTTGCGTAGGGGCCGGTCATGCGTTCGTCCCTGCTCCTTCTCCCGCTGTTCCTCGTCGCCGGCTGCGCCAGCCCCATCGGCCCCCAGACGTGCCGAAACGATCTCGACTGTGGCAGTGGCTTCGAGTGCCGCCAGCCCGATGATGGCTCGTGCGTCTCGCCGACGTGTGGCCCCGGGCAGGCGTGCCCAGCCGTGTGCCTCGACATCTGCCAGCCCCGCCTGCCGACTGACGCCGGCGCGCGCGACGCGGGCAGTTCCGACGCTGGCCTCCGCGACGCGGGTGTCGATCTCTGCGCGAGCTTCGTGCCGCCCTGTCGCTCGGACCTCGACTGCAACGCCCAGGAGGCGTGCTTGCCCCCCGAGGACCGCCGCTGCGCGCCATCGGCGTGTGGGTGTGATCCCGCGACGGGCAACATCACCTGCACCGCTGACTGCGCCGGGCGCATCTGCCGGCCGCGGCCCTCGAGCCGGGACGCGGGGCCGAACCTGTGTGAGGGCTTCGAGCCTCCGTGTCGTTCGGACTCGCAGTGCGGCCCGGGCCGCGTCTGCTTGCGTGATCCGAACGCGTGCAACCCGTCGGCCTGTGGCTGCGACCCGGCGACGGGCGACGTCTTCTGTACCGACGACTGCGGCGGAGGCTTCTGCGGTGTGCCGCCGGTCGACGCGGGCCCCTCCGATGGCGGCGTCTGCATCGGCTTCCGGCCGCCGTGCACGAGTGACTCGCAGTGCCTCCGCGGAGAGTCGTGCGTGAGCACCCCGGGCAGTTGCCAGCCGAGCGCCTGCGCGTGCGGGCCCGGCGGCATCGTCTGCACGAGCGACTGCGGCGGAGGTGTCTGCCGGGCGCGTGACGCGGGCGTCGTGGTTCCCGATGGCGGGTTCTGTGTCGGCTTCATTCCGCCGTGCAGCAACGACGCGATGTGCGGCCCGGGCAACCGCTGCGTGCGCGACCCCAACCAGTGCAACCCGTCGGCGTGCGGGTGCGATCCGTCGAGTGGCTCCATCGTCTGCACGGCCGACTGCGGTGGTGGGGTGTGTCGGCCGCAGACGCCCGACGCCGGGGCCTGCGTCGGCTTCGAGCCGCCCTGCTCGTCCGACGCGATGTGCGGCCCAGGCCGCGTATGCCGGCGCGATCCGTCACAGTGCGTGCCCTCGGCGTGCGGCTGCGACACGACGAGCGGTGCGATCTTCTGCACCAGCGACTGCGGCGGAGGCACCTGCACGACCGCCACCGACGCTGGCACGCCCGACGCCGGGCTGTGCGCTGCGTTCGACCCGCCGTGCTCGAGCAACGCCCAGTGCCGCCCGGGGACGACCTGCCGTTCGCCTCCGAACGCGTGTACGCCGAGCGCGTGCGGGTGTGATCCTTCGACGGGGAACATCACCTGCACCGCCGACTGCGGCGGCCGTCGCTGCCTGCCCTGATCAGCCGATCCGGCCAGCCACGACGTCGGCGAGCCACTGCCATGCAGCGGTGAATGGGTAGAGAAACGCACCCAGCACCGCCGCGATCGACCAGCCCCAGGCGACCCACGGAGCGCGACGATCGGCGCCTGTTTCGACCGCGACGACGAGTGGAGGAACGACCAGCGGCAGCGCATGCCAGAAGCCGTACGACCGGTCGGACATTGCGACGAGCACGGCTGCGACCACCGTCAGCGCCGTCCAGCGCGCGCGCCAGGCGACGAGCCAGACCACCCCAACGGCGGCGACGAGCAGAAACCGAATCGGCGCTCGGCCGTGGCCAAGGTGTGACGCGTGCACCGGGTTGTCTGCTGGGATCGTGTCGAGCGTTCCGACGAGGGCCCAGGCCGCCCAGGCCGCCGAGAGCACCAACACGATCGACGGAACCAGGAACGCCAACGCGCGCCGCGGGCCCCGGCGGAGCGACTCCACCAGCGCCCATAGGCCAATCGGCGCGAAGACGAGCGCGCGGAAGTGGAGCGCGGCGGCCACCCCGAGCGCGAGCATCGCCCACTCGGGCCGATTCGCGGCGAGCAGCGCCAGGGCGCCGAGGCCGGCGAACAGGAAGGCGGTGTCGTAGAAGCCGTTCGCGCCGACGCCGATGGTGAGCGGGGCAACGAGGAGGACCAGCCCCAGCCGACCGGCCGCGCTTCCGCCAGCGAGTCGCCACGCGAGCCAGATGGCGCACAGCCCGCAGACGAGCCATGCCGTCGCGGTGAGGTGGTGGCTCAGCGTCGGAGACAGGAGGTGCAGACGCTCGAGCGTGCCGAGCGGCCAGTGGAGCAAGACGCCCAGCGGCGGGTACGGCGCCGTTCGTTCGGGAAAGAGCCCGGCGTGCGCCGGACACGGCAGGAGGCCCTCGGTCGCCTCAACGTAGGGCTGCCGGTAGATGGCCGAGCCGCGGGCGACGAGCGCCTGGGACTCCGCGAGGTGACGCAGGTGGTCGGTGTAGATGCCGCCGACGTCGCCATTGGGCCCGGAGACGAGCGCCTGAACGCCTCCCCCGACCACGACGACGAGCAGGAGGGGGAGGAAGCGCACCACGTCTTCCGAAAGAGAGCGGCGGATGGGATTCGAACCCACGACCCCGAGCTTGGGAAGCTCGTGCTCTACCAACTGAGCTACCACCGCGAACGACGGTCCGAGTCGTATCGGAACTGCTCCACCGACGCAACGCTCCAGTGCGCCTGACGTGCCGCCGCCTTCCGCCGTTGAACGTCGAACGATCTGCCACCCTCATTCCGCGCAGCGATCTTCGAGCGCCTTCGAAAAACCTGAAGAGTGAGGCGGCCAGGTGACGTTTCGTCGTCGCTCACCTTGCGGGGCGAGGGGCGGCTCCCGTAGGTCGACTCCATGACGCGCGTCGTCCCCTGCTTGCTGCTCCTCGTGGCCTGCCAACCCGCGGCACCGGTGAGCCTCGATCACGACGAGCCCTTCGCCGTCTTCACGCCCGTCGAGCTGGCCGAGCGGCTGTCCGGAGACGGGCGCACCGAGACGTTCACGCTGAGCGGCCCGGCGCTGCGAGTGGGCGTGCTGTGGGACGCGACGGGCCCCACGTCGGTCGAGGCGCGCTTCAGCGATGACGGCCGCACCTTCGGGCGGTGGGAGCCGCTCACCGTCGTCTTCGACGAGCCCGAAGCGCACGCCGGCCACGTCGACGTGCCGGCCGGAGCGACGTCGCTCCAGCTGCGCGTGCGCGGTGAGATCTCGTTCCTGTCGCTCGAAGAGATCCACGAGCTCGGAGAGCCGAACTCGACGGCCCTCGACCTCGAGCCGCTGCCTGCCATCGGCCGCACACGCCAGGCGCTGGCGCCCTTCCCCACCATCTTGTCCCGGGCCGCCTGGGGGGCACGCGCGCCGACCTGCTCGTCGCCCACCACGCCGTACCGCGCGGCGATTCATCACTCCGTCTCGCCGACCAACGACTCGCTCTCGGCCGAGCAGCGGCTGCGCCAGATCCAGTCGTTCCACATGGACAGCCGCGGCTACTGCGACGTCGGGTACAACTACCTCATGACCCGCGACGCGCGGGTGTGGACCGGCCGCGGCGCGACGGTGCTCGGGGGCCACGCAGCGAACGCGAACACCGGCAACGTCGGCATCTGCGTGGTCGGCACGTACACGACGGATCAACCAACGCCCCAGCAGATGTGCGCGGGCGCCGGCTTCCTCGCGTGGGTGCACAGCACCTACAACGTGCCGCTCAACCGCACGGCCATGCGCGGCCACCGCGAATACGGCCAGACGGCGTGCCCGGGCGACGCGCTCTTCGCGCGACTGAACGAGATGGTGATGCTCGCGGCCAATGGGTGCGGTGGTCCTCCGCCGACGCCGGCCTGGCGCGCCGAGTTCGTCAGCCAGACCTTCCCGGCCGTGCAGGCGGGCGCCGTGACGCTGATGCAAGGCGACGTCGTCGACGGCTTCTTCGAGCTGCGCAACACCGGCACGCAGACGTGGACGACCGCGACGACGCGGCTGGCCCCGACACCGAGAGACCGGGCCTCTCCCGTCGCGGCGTCGAACTGGCTGTCCCCGTCGCGCGTGTCGGGCCCGCTCGCCAACACCCCGCCGGGGCAGGTCGGCCGGTTTCCGACCCGGCTCTCGGGCAACACGGTCGGCAGCTTCACGCAGACCTTCGGGCTGCTGCACGAGGGCGTCGCGTGGTTCTCGGATCCGAACCAGGGCGGGCCGGCTGACACCTTCCTCGCCGTGCGGGTGAACGTGGTGCCGCGGCCCGCGACCGATGCAGGAGCGCCGGTTCCGGACGCTGGCGTGGTGGTGCCCGTCGACGCCGGCACGATGAACCCTGTCGACGCGGGCCTGATGGAGCCCATCGACGCCGGGGTGATCCCCTCGACCGACGCGGGAAGCCAGCCCGAGCCAGACGGCGGCGCCGACGATCACGGCGCGAACGACGAAGACACGGGCGGAGAAGAGATCGTCGACGACGTCATCGGCGGCTGCTCCGCCGCGCCCGTCGGCTCCCTCGCGGGACTCGCCCTCGTTGGCCTCTCGCGTCGGCGCCGGCGTTCGTGACGGTGGTAGCGTTTTGACTCCGTGGTGAGCCTCGTCTGCAGCTTCCGATACCCGGGGAAGTACGCGCTGACGGCGCTCGTCGGAGCACTCGAGGCGCACCCCGAGTTCGACGACCTGGCGCTGCACCTGCCCCGCCGAACCGACGATCTCATCGCCGCCGTTCGTGACGAGCAGAAGCGGGGGCGACAGGTCGTCGTCGCCTGGTCGTTCTACTCGCCGAGCTTTCCCGAGTGCGCCGACGAGCTCCGCCAGGTGCGAGCGAGCGTCGACGCGCCGTTCCTCGCGATCGCAGGCGGGGTGCACGCCACCGCCGAACCCAGACAGACGCTCGAGGGCGGGTTCGACCTCATCTGCATCGGCGAGGGCGAGCGCGCCCTGCCCGAGCTGCTGCGGCGCGTGCGCGATGGCGGCGACGTCTCGACGGTGCCGGGCTTCGCGAGGCTCGTGGGGCGCGAGGTCGTGCGAGCGCCGAAGCCCCAGCGCATCGAGCTCGACGAATTCCCACCGTTCTCACCGCGTCGGGGCCTCTTCGGCGCGATCGAGCTCACCCGCGGCTGCATCTACGCCTGCCGGTTTTGCCAGACGCCCTTCTTCAGCAAGGCGACCTTCCGGCACCGGCCCGTGGACGACGTCGCGCGCTGGGCGAGGGAGCTGCGGCGCTCCGGCCGGCGTGACGTGCGCTTCATCTCGCCGACGTCGCTGTCCTACGGCTCGACGGACACGTCGGTGAACCTCGCCGCGGTCGAGGCCCTGCTCGCGAAGGTGTCGGAGGCGATGGCGCCCGAAGGCCGCGTCTTCTTCGGCACGTTCCCGTCCGAGGTGCGGCCCGAGCACGTCACGCCCGACGCGCTCGCCCTGCTCCGGCGCTTCGTGGCGAACGACTCCCTCATCATCGGTGGGCAGTCCGGCTCCGACCGGGTGCTCGACCGGAGCCGGCGTGGGCACGACGTGGGCGCCATCGTGCGGGCCGTCGAGGTGGCCGTCGCCGGCGGCTTTCGCCCCGACGTCGACTTCATCCTCGGGCTCCCGGGCGAAGAGGCGAGCGACGTGGCCGCCACCGTCTCGCTCATGGAGCGCCTCGCCGACCTCGGTGCGCGCGTTCACGGGCACGCCTTCATGCCGCTGCCGGGCACGCCATTTCGTGACGCCCCGCCCGCGCGAATCGACGAGGCGACCCAGGCAGCGTTGGACCGGCTCGCCTCGAAGCAGGCGCTGTACGGCCACTGGAAACAGCAGCTCGCGACGGCAGCCGAGATCGCCGACCGCCGCGATCGACCTCAGGTCGCGAGGATGATGCGCGGCGCCGACAACGCCTGACGCACGAGCGACAGCGCCGGCTCACTGGCCGCCTCGGCCTCGGTGAGGCGCCGCACGCACACCGTCTTGCCCGACTCGACCACCCGCTTCAGATCGGCCAGCAGCACCATCGCCGCGTCGTACATCTGCTTCGCCTCGTCGGTGCCCTGCAGCTTCACCTCGCCGGTCTGCTTCTTCACGTGCTCGGCGAACTTCGCGAGCGCCGCGCGCGCCTGCCGCTCGTCGAACTTCGCGATGGCGTCCTTGATGGCCTCGGTGCCCACCTTGATGAGCCGCAGGTTCGTCACCGAGCCGAAGCCCTCGTGCGGAAGGCCCAGCGTCGAGCCGGGGAACGCGCCGAGCAGGCCTTCGTCCTCGGGGGCCTTGAACTGGTACGGCACCACGTCGAGGAACAACAGCATCGGGTCGATGCCCTGCTTCGCGGCCTCGAGCTCCTGCCCATCGAGCGTGGGGAACGTCTCGGGCGCGCCGATGAAGAGGAGCGGAATGACGACATCCATCCAGAACTCCTCGGGGGCCGAGCCGGTGCTGGTGGCCGAGCCGAAGAGCAGGCCGATCACCTCGCACACCCGCGGCGCACGCTGCACCTGCGAGATGAGGGGCTTGCCGGGCTCCATGCGCTGGAGCGCGGTGAGGAGCTGCGACTCCATCTGCTTCTTGAGATCAGCCGGGAGCTTCTGCGCGCGGCCGATGGCGTCGCGCACGTCGATGGCGAGGCGCTCGGGCGGCGTCGTCCACGTCTGCGCGGCCTTCTGCGAATCGAGCGCGACCACCTGCACGAAGCCGGGGTCGAACAGCCGCATGTAGTCTTCCGGGTGCAGCCGCTGCGGAGCGCCACCGAGGCCACCGGCGCCGAACTTCACCTGCGCCAGCGAACCCCGAATGTCCTTCGCGACGTCGTCGAGCCGCGCGAGCCGGGCGGTGGCGAGCGCCTCGAGCACCGCGCCGAACGGCGACAGCATGATGAGCGCCTCGGGGAAGCCGAGCGACGCGCCTTCGGCTGCTTCCCGCGACGGGAACCAGAAGGCCTGGTGATCGGCGTTGAGCCGGCGCGCGAACGCGGTGGCGAGTCCGAGGGCGACGACCTGGTGCTCCATCACCTGCGGGTTGAACGGGCCGCCGAGCAGCTTGATGACGCCCTTCTCGACGGCGTCCCACGGTTCCTTGAGCAGATCGACCTTGCGCCCTTCGAGCTTGTCGAGGGCGGCGGCGACCTGCGTGAAAGCGGACTCGAGCTGGGGCGGCGTGGGCATCGTCATGATGCGCGGCCACGTAGCACCGAGCAGGGGGATGTGCGACGGTCACCCCGCCATGAGGCCCGGGTTCGGCGTGTCACACCGGCAGACCACGCCGGCAGGTCGCGCAAAAATCCGGAAGCCAGGCAACGTCGGCCGCCCTTCAGTGCACCCATGAACTTCCGTGTCTTGTTCCTCTTCCTGTTGACGGGCTGCGCCACCACGGTGCCCCGGTTCAGCCAACCGCTCGCCACCAGCTTCGCCCGCGATCAAATGCGCCGGCTCGAGACGAAGGAGCTCGAGGTGTACTACCCGGCCGAGCACCGCGAGGCGGCCGAGCGCGTCGCCCGGAGGGCCTCGGAGTGCCTCGCCACGTTCCGGGGCAAGCTCGAGACGCCGAAGGAACGCCGGCGCGCCGTGCTGTTCCTCACCAGCGCGAACTTCAACAACGCCTACGTGACGGGTCTGCTGGCGGGCGAGCCGCTGCACTCGGTCAACCCGCTCCAGACGTCGCTCGAGCTGTTCAACTGGTACGGGCTGTCTTCCGCCGACGCCGCCGACGTGAGCTGCCACGAGATGTTGCACGTCGTGCACTTCGAGCAGGTCGACGGCTTCTGGGGCGTGGTGAACCTGGTCGCCGGAGACGTCGTCTCGTCGCAGTTGTTCCTCGAGCGGTGGTTCACCGAGGGGGCGGCCCAGTACTACGAGGGCCGCGTCGGCCGGCCGGTCGGGCGCCCGCACAGCCCGCTCTACCGGGGGGCCTTCGAGTCCTTCGTCGCTTCGCGCGGCGCCGCGCTGGGCCCGGGCGATCTCAGCACCAACCAGCGAGAGCTGTTTCCGTTCAGCGGCGCGTACCTGACGTCGCTCCCCTTCGTCGAATGGCTCATCGAACGAAACGGTGAAGCGGCGCTGTGGCAGCTCATCGGCAAGCAGGGCACCGCGTTCTTCGCGCCGCTCGGTGTCTCGCTCCGCTTCTCGGACGTCTACGGCGCCAACCTCGGCGACCTCGTGGCGCAGTGGGCGCGCACGCTCGCGCGCACCGTCCCGAAGCGGGAGCGCCCGGCCACACAGACCGTGCTCCGCCCTGCCCTTGGACAGCTGGCGCGCCTCGCGGTGCACGCCCCGACCGGACGGATGGCGATCGTCCAGAGCGGGAACGACGAAGTGCCGATGCTGCGCATCCTGGGACGCGACGGCACGGTGCTGCTCGAAGACCGGCTCGCGCGGGTGCTGCCCGGGCGCCCCGTCGTGCAAGTCGGCCCCGAGGCGATGAGCGGCCTGTCGTTCTCGGCCGACGGGCGGTTCCTGTTTCTGATGAACGAGGATCTCATCTCGACGCAGGACACACGGACGCAGCTCTGGAAGCTCGACGTCGAGACGGGCGCGCTCGTTCAGCTCTGGCCAGAGCTCACGCGTGGCCAGGGCGGCGCGCTCATGCCCGACCAGACACGGTACCTCTTCGTCGAGACGCCCCCGGGCCGCACGCGGCTGGCGACGGTCGAGCTCGCGACCGGGGCGGTGACACCGCTGTACGAGCCAGCCCCTGGCGTTAGCGTGGGCGCGCCCCAGCCCTCGCCCGACGGGCGCCGCATCGCGTTCTCGCAGCTTGACGGCAACGGGTGGAATCTGAGGCTGCGCGAAGCCGACGGCACGGTGCGCGCGCTGACCGACGATGGCGCGTTCAACTACGGCGCGAAGTGGGAGGACGACGAGCACCTGGTGTTCGCCCGCACGCACGAGGGGCGGCTCCAGGCCTTCCGACTGACGCTCGCGACGGGCACGCTCGAGCGGCTCACGGACGCGCCCTGGGCGATGCTCGATGTCTGGCCGACCCGGGAAGGGCTCGTCTTCATCAACCGCGACGGCACCCAATGGAGCCTCGATCGCGCGCCGCTGAGCCCCGCGCTCGTCGCGGATGGCGCGAAGCCTGGCGCAGCCCCGCCGGTCGTCGAGGCCGCGCCAGACGGGGGAGCAATCGATCCCGCGCTCACGATGGAGAACACACCCGAGTCCGCCTCGGGTGCAGCGGGTCCGCCGGTTCTGGAGCCCCAGGCGGCGCCTGTCGTCGAGCCGAAGTCGCCTCCGCCGTTCCCCGATGCACCGCCGCTCGTCGTAACCAGCGACGAGCCGTACTCGGGCCTCGATCGCCTCTTCGTCCCCCAGCTGCGCTTGCCCGCCATCACCGTGCTACCGACCATCACGACGCCGGGCGGCCCGGTGTCATGGGTGACGACGCTCTACGCATCGTTGAGCGGGCGCGACCGCCTCGGTTGGCACAACTGGGCCATCAACGGAACCCTCGCGCTGCCCCAGCAGCGTTGGTCGCTCTCACTCGAGTATCGCAACCTGCAGCTCGCGCCCTTCGAGCTCGGGGCGTTCGCCTCGCGTGAGGCGGTCGCCGACGGCGCGTTCTACACGGCGGCCCTCTCGGTCTCGCGGAGCTTCTGGACCGTGCCAGTCGCCCTCGGTTTTCGCGGGCTCGTCTCGGACTCGTGGACGCAGGAGGTGAATGGCTTCTTCCTGCGACCGGTTGGGGTCAACACCTTCACCGAGGTGTACGTCGGGCCCGAGCTCTCGGCCTCGTGGGCCGGTGGCGATTCCACGGCCTATGGCGGGTCGCAGCGGCTGATCGCGCTCAGCGGCCGAGCCGCTGCGTACCCCGCGGCGTTCGGCAGCGATCGAAACGTGTTCGATCTGCGTGGCGCGCTGAGCCTGGGCGTGCCCTTGCCGCTCTCGCAGCGACAGTCATTCGTCGTCTCGCTGGTCGGGCGCGGCCTGCCCGGCTCGCCAGAGGGAGCGCTCCGCGTCGGCGGTCAGCCCCAGGGCCTGTCGCTGTACCAGAGCCAGACGTCGATCGACGTCCCTCGCGGCCCGGGAGGCTACCTGCCGGGAACGCTGGCCGAGGCCGTGCGCGGCTACGACGACTTCACCCTGCGCACCAACGGGGTGGGCATCGGCAGCGCGCGCTACCGCTACAGCTTCATCATCGATCGCGGCACCGCGTCGATCCTCTGGCTGTTCCCCTCGTTCTTCGCGCGGCAGATCGACGTCGAGGCCTTCGGCAGCGGCGCGCTCACCTTGCAGGGCGAATGGCTGCGCGCGGCCGGCGGCGCGGTGAGCTTCCGCTTCAACGTGATGGACGTGCTGCCCTTCACCCTGACGTACCAGTACGCGTGGCGGTTCGACTTCGGCCGCGGTGGCCTGCACACCGTGTCCTTTTCCCTGGAGTGACGATGGCCTCGATTCAGTTCCTCGGCGCGGCGGGCACGGT
>JALOQF010000486.1 GCA_025459425.1 Myxococcaceae bacterium
CTCGAGCAGCACGTCGAGTCGCTGCTCCTTCGAGGTCCGACATGCCCTTCGGACGACGTCGCTGGCGCCTTCGCGTCGGCGAGCGTGATGAGCCGGTTTGCTGAGCGCGTTCGACTCCCGGCCATCGGCACGGAGCGGCGTCGCGTCGAGCGCCTCGTGCTTCGCTGCCCACCGGGCCTCGAGCGCGACTTCTTTGACGAGCGCTTCGCCGCGACGAAGCGCCCGGCCCTTGCGCGGTCAGCGTCGCTCAGCGGCCCGGCTTTGCATCGAGCGCCTTGAGGCCCTTCTCCTTGAGGCGCGCCATGTCCGAGAGCGGGTCCTTGAGGGCGAGCTGGTTCCAGGTCGCCTTCGCCTCGGTCGCGAAGCCGAGCGTGGCGAGGAGCTCGGCCTTGAGCTGCAGCCGGGCGTCGTCGGGCGTCCCCGGTGGAGCGCGGAGGGCGATGCGCTGGGAGAGCTGCGCGGCGGCCGGCACCTTGCCGCGCCCCACCAGCACCACCGCGGCGGTGTGCAGCTCCGACGGAGTGGCCGTCTTCTTCGCCGACAGCGTGTTGGCCATCTTCTCGCTCTCTTCGTCGTTGAGCCCCGTCATGTACCGGGCCCACAAGAGGTTGTTGACCAGGTCTTCGTCGTTGGTGCGCGCGTAGACGGCCTCGTAGGTGGCCCGCGCCTCGGCGTACTTCCCTTCACGCTCCGAGACGGAGGCCGAGAGCGAGGCCCAGGTCGAGTCGGTCGGCGTGCGCTCGAGCGCCTTCTGCGTCAGCGCCCGGGCCTCCTTGAGCTGCCCCGCGCGCATCATCGCGCCCGCGAGCTGTTGGAAGAGGGCGTCTTCGCCTTCCGACTCGGCGAGGGGCTTGAGGATCTCGACCGCCTTCTTCGGCTGCTGCGCGCGCAGGTAGACCGACGACAGCACCTGATCGGTGAGGCGCCGCTTGGCGCCGGTGAGCGCCGGCCGCGCAGCCTCGAACGCCTTCGCGAGCTCGACGGCGGTAGCTTCGTCCACCGGGCCGAAGAGCCGCGCCTGCGAGGCCGCGAACGTCAGCTCGGCGGGCGTGGGCGAGCTCTGGGGCGGCCAGAAGGAGCGGAAGAGGCGCAGCTCCGGGAGCCGCTGGGGCACGCCGAGCTGATCGATGCGCTCCGAGGTCCAGTTGAGCCACTTCGTCGCCTGCTCGCCGTCCTTCGCGTTCGCGGCCTTGAGCGCGCGCTCCGCGAGGGTGCTGAGGGCGCCGAGGGACTCGAGCCGCCACGTGGCGCCGTCCTTCACGAACCACGCGCTCGTCACCAGCGGCTTGCCGAGCTGCACCGTGCACGTCACCCGGCTGGCCGTGCTGGCGACGGTGTCGGCCGTGCACTTGCCGCGCGTCAGCGTGGCGTCGATGGCCAGCGCGCCCGAGGCGAACGGTGACAGGGCCTGCAGCCCGAGCCGGTCGACCTCGTCCGACAGCGCCTTCGAGCCGGCCGCCTTCGCCACCTTGAGCTTCTGGGGCGTCGACGGGGCCTCGGCGAGCTGGGAGAGGAGCGAGCGCATCGCCGCCTCGGGCGAGCTGACGTCCTTCGACACTGGCGAGGGCCGGATGCCCGAGAAGATCGACTTGAGGATCGCCCCCGCGCCGCCGGGCATGGTGGGCTCGAACGCCGCTGCGGCCGCGTCGAGCTTCGACGGATCGCGCT
Organism: Myxococcaceae bacterium; assembly: GCA_025459425.1. GTDB lineage: Bacteria > Myxococcota > Myxococcia > Myxococcales > Myxococcaceae > Xiheimicrobium. Next base: position 1,669 of record JALOQF010000486.1, read on the forward strand.
GGAGTGACAGCACGCCCATCAGCGCCGCCGCCTCGCTCGCGCGGCTCTGCGGGTCTTCGATGCCGCGCAGGTACTGCACGCACAGCTCGGGCCCGTCGACCATGAAGCTGGCGACGCGGCCGTACACGTCGGCCTCGAGCGACTGCCGCTCCTTCTGCTTGCGGGCGATGATGTCGCGGAACCGACCCAGCCGGAGCTGCGCGTCGTACAGCGGCGTGAGCGCGTCCGAGAGGCCCTCGTCGGCGAGCTGCTCGTAGAGCTTGATGGACTCGAGGAGGTCGGCGTTCTTCGACCACACCACCTCACCCTCGGCGTCGCGCTCGAGCAGCTCGGCGAGGCGGAAGCGGGGCCACGAGTGCCGCGGCAGCTCGGCCGTGGCGGCGCGCATGGCCTTGATGGCTCCAGCGCGGTCGAAGCCCTTGCCGTGGATGATGCCGTTGGCGCCGCGGCGGCGAATGTCACCTTCGATCATCAACACCAGCGGGTGCTTCGGCGCGTCCTTCAGCGCCCGCTCGAGCTCCGGTCGGGCCAGCTCCTCGAAGCCGAGGTTCGACAGCGCCTGCGCGTACCGGGCCCGGAGCACGCCCTTCTTCGGGTTGGCCGCGAGCTGCGCGCGCCAGGCCGCCATCGCCTCGGCGGGCTTCGACCGCTCGAAGAGCGCGTCGGCCTCGAGGAGCAGCGACACGCGGGCCCACGATTCCTTGTCCCACTTCCAGAAGGCCTGGCGGAACTCGGCGAGCGCGGGCCCGGCGAAGTCGACGCCGCCCGAGTCGAAGCGGTACTTCACCTCGACGCTGTCCTTCGAGGCCGTGAACGTCTCGTTCCAGCGCGCCGCGCCGAAGTTCAGCGTGCGGCTGGGTGGCAGGGGGCCCGCGACGAAGCCAGGCGCGAGCACGATGCGCAGGGTGCGCTCGAGCACCAGCCGCTCGGACAACTTCACGGGCCGCGCGTCGAGCTCGGCCTCGGTGAGGCCGGTGGCGTCGAGAATGTCCTTGGCGCGGCGCTCCTCGGCCTCGGGCGTCTCTTCCTTCCGGGCCCCGTCGCGCCCCAACCAGTCGTCGTCGGCGAAGCTGCCCACCACGGGGCCTGCGAGGGTGACGGTGGCGGTGAGGCCGCCCGTGTCGACGGCGCTGATGCGCTCGGCGGTGCCCACGAAGCGCGGCGCACTCAGCGAGGGCTCGGCGTTCTCGAACTTCACCACCAGCGGGTCGTCGCCGACGAGGAGCTGGTTGCTCGGCCGGAGCGCCTGCTCGAGCTCGCGCGCGTCGGCCTTGGCGAAGCGCGAGCGCATCCACCCGGCGATGGGGCCCTCGAAGGCGCGGGTGAGGGTGGCCGACGCCTCGCCGAACTCGGCCTGGCGAATGACGATCTCTTCCATCACCTTCGAGGTGGTGCCGGCCCGCGTGGGGAGCGCCGTGAGGCCCTCGGTGTCGGGCGCGATGACGAGCGCCTTTCGATCGAGCAGCGACGGCGGCAACGTGCCCACGGGGAAGCCCTCAGCGGTGGCGTCGACCCAGACGGCCGGCTCGCCCTTCGCTGGCGGCACGTAGACGATGGCGTGGTCGAACCCCGAGAGCCCTGGCACCTGCTCGTTGGTGGGCACGCCGCCGGCCTGGATCAGCGCCACGCGCGCCTCGATGCCGAGCTGCCCGAGGGCCGACACCATCGAGACCGAGAGATCCTTGCAGTCGCCGTAGCCGCGCTTGAGCACTTCGCCCGGGGCCGTGGGCTTGAGCGCGCCAGCGCCGAGGTGGAGGGCCATGTAGCGGGCGCGCTCACGGAGCCACGCGAGCGTCTCTTGCACCTTCTCGGTGCGCGAGGGGCGCGAGGCGAGGCGCGGGCTCAGGGTGGACACGTCGATGGGGCTGGCCAGCGCAGCGTTCACCCAGCTGGCGTAGCCGCTCGCCACGGGCTTCCACGACTTCGCGGTCGACCACTCGACGCGGGGCAGCTTCACCGGCACGTCGAGGCGGGCCAGCGTGAAGAGCGGAAAGGGTGAGGGCGTGAGATCGAGCGAGAGCACCTCGAGGCCGTCTCGGGTCGACCGCGCCAGGGTGCCTTCGCCGGTGACGACGGCCACGAGGGGGAGCGACGGCGGGTACTCGAGCGTCAGGCGCGCGCGGCGCAGTGCGTACTGCCAGGTCTCGAAGCGGCCCGAGGCGGCCGGGCCGAACGAAGGCTCGCTGTCTTCGATGACGACGAGCGACTCGACCACGGCGCCCACCTTCGCTCCGGGCAACGGCGCGCGCAGCACCCGCGCATCGGTGAGCATGTCGGAGGACGACACCTGGCTGCCCTCGACGATGGTGGCCGGATCGAGCCACTTCTCGTCGCCGTCAGGGCCGACGACGCGGGTGCGGATGACGGGCTTCTTCTCGTGCCACGCGGCCCAGCCGACCCGCTGCACGAGCAGGTCTTCGTCGTCCTTGAGGATTCGGTAGACCGTGCGGATGTGCTGCGTGCCGCGGCCCTTGTCGTCGTAGCGAACGCGCAGATCGGACAGCAGCGGCTCGAGCTCGGCGAAGCGCGCGACGGGGCCACCCGAGGCCTTCGCGAGCTCGGCGGCGGGCAGCGAGAACGGCTCGCCCTTCCACAGCGCCGCGAGCGCGGCGTCAGCGCCCGGGCCCGGCGTCCACCGTGCATCTTCCTGGCTGACCGTCGACCCGGGGCCCGGGCCCGTGGTGTCAGACGGCTTCGACGGCGCCTGCGTCGCGCAGGAGAGGGTGCAGAACAGGAGCAGGGTCGAGAGCGAGACGCGCATGTCACGAGCTAAGCCCACGTCGTATGGCGACGGCTTGTTCTTTGTGGGCCTTCCTCTTCGGCGTCTGGCCGGTACGCTGGGGGGCGCCTCGCTGGTCGTGCTGGAAGACAGGCCTCGTCGAAGACGGGCTCGCGAGTCCCCCGGTGCCGAGCTCTGGACCGAGGGCCGTTCCGCGACGGAAGCCCCGGAGGACCCGCTCAGGGCTGGGCCGGGCCGCCCGCGAGCTGCGTCTTCAGCTGCCGTACGGCCATGCGCAGCATCGGCGGCTGCTCCGACACGGGCGCGGTGGCCAGGTAGCGC
>JALOQF010000139.1 GCA_025459425.1 Myxococcaceae bacterium
GTCAGCAACCGGTTCGTCAGCAACCGGTTCGTCAGCAACCGGTTCGTCAGCAACCGGTTCGTCAGCAACCGGTTCGTCAGCAACCGGTTCGTCAGCAACTGGTTCGTCAGCAACGTCACGGTGCGCCAGGGAGCGCAGCTGCTGGGCACGAACTCACCCGGAACAGCCCCGTCAACCGGGCCCGCGTCACCTCGTCGGTCGACGCCACCGACACGGCCTCTCGAAGAACGTCGTCTTCGAGCGTTGGCGAGCGCGCGATGACGTCAGCACCCGCTGGCGTGGCGAGCGTCGCGCCGAACGTCAGCACCACCCAGCTCGCGTCGGGCGCGAGGGCCACCACGTCCCACTCGCTGGAGAAGAGCGACAGCAGCCCGTTGCCGCGCCAGGTGAAGTGGGTGCGAACCTCGGGGTGCTGCGTGTCCACGCCGAGCAACTCCTGCGCCCGGCCTCCTTCGGTAAAGGCCACCCGGTCCGTCAGCGTGGTGTCGGTGCGTGGGCCATAGGTGAAGGTGACGTCACAGCGCTGCTTCCACATCGGGAAGGTGGACGCGATGACGTGCCAGCGGCCTGTGAGGGTCGACAGGTCGAGCTGCGACGGCGCGCTCGTGGCACGCACCGGAGCGCTCGCGCAGCCTGCGCACACCACTCCGATGAGCACGCACCGCATGCGCTGGTGGTAGCGCAGAAGCAGTCGGACTGGCGACACCGATGTCGTCGAAGACAGGCGTCGTGCAGCAAGCCATGCTGCCGTCCTCGCGCAGATGCCTGGCGTGGAGGCGACGCGACTCCCTCGACGCGCACGGCCACCACCCCTGCACGCGCGCGTCGTGGGCACGTCGGACCAGGGCTCCGGCGAGACGGCGAAGACGTTGTCCGAGGCAGCGCTGGCTCTGGCGCGCGGCGAGGCGAAGCTGTCGAAAGGAGTCTGGCGACGGCCATGGGCCTGTGAGAGCGCCAGCGCGCGGCGGGCCTGACGCTCGAGTCCAATCCGGCGCGCGCTCGCCGGTTCGTCGATTGCGCTATTGCGCGGCGAGGGCGAGTGCGCTTCGGGCAGCGGCGTACGCGTCGACAGGCTTCAGTGAAAGCAAACCCTCGAAGGTCTGCCCGGACATCGCCACCTCGAGCATTCGGTACGCGACGCAGTAGCCCGCGGTCATCACGCCGCCCCGGGGCTCGCGAGCGCTCTCCCGCCACCAGGCCTCGAAGGCAGAGTCGTCGTCGAGTTCGGCGAGATAGCGCCTTGACCACTCCACCCCATGCGCCTCGCACTGTCGGGCGTAGTCCCCCCGGAAGACCTGCTCGAGCGAGTAGCGGCGTGACGTGTGGTTGGCGCTCCCCCAGGTCGCGAGCCCTTCGACCCACAGCGAGCGCAGCATGCGCGGGTCTGCGCGCGCACTGGTCGCGAACTCGGACGACGCGAAGTGACTGGCATGAATGAGTTCATGGGCCACGACCGACTTGACCCAGGTGCGCGTGAAGCCGCGGTCGGTGACGTTGAACGCCATTCGGTCGACCCCGAAGAGGACGACGACCTGATCGCCGTTCGCAACCGCGACCGAGCCGTTGGTCCGCTGAAGGAAGGGCGCAATCGCGATGCGCACGCGCGCGAGCTGGGAAGCATCGTTGCGAGCGAAAACCTCGGGGGCGAGGGCCCGCAGCTCTTCATCAGCGACACCCTCGAGTTCCTCGACCAGGGCGCGGTTGGCGACCAGGTACTCCAGGCCGCTTCGTTTCTCGTCGCGCGACAACCCCCGAGTCCCGACGAACTCGAACACGCCGTCGCGCGCGGCGACCGACCTGTCCCAACGCTGAATGGCGAGGTCCGTGATCGGCAGCTGCGTCTCGTCGAGGTACGACTGCAGCGCGCCCTCGAGGTCGAGGACCTTGACGCAGCGGGTGTTCGCCTCCCAGCACAGCGGTTGGTACGCGGTTTCGGCGAACTCCACGCTGCTGCAGGCGCTCGTGAGCAAGAGGACGAATGGGACCAGACGCATGCTCGTGTCGTAGGCCCTGGCCCGCCCGGGGCGCAACGGCTGGAGTGCGGGAAACGGGGCCGCTGACCCTCCTCGTTTCCGGCTTGAGCACCGCTCAAACAACGGACCTTGCTCCGTCTTCGAGGGAAAGCTACGTCGACCGGGTGGCGCGACGACCGTCAAGCGTCCCCCGGAGACGAGGGCCTGCCGAGCCGCGGGACGCAGGGCTGCGGGAGCGGCTGCTGGCGGTCACGTTGTCGATGGTCGAACACGATGACGTCAGCGCGGTGTCGCTGCGCGAAGTGGCCCGCCGCGCCGGCGTGACGCCCGGAGCGCCCTACCACCACTTCCCGAGCCGTACGATGTTGTTGGCCGCGGTGGCCGAGGAGGGCTTCGCCGCCCTGGCCGAGGCGATGAACCGCGCGGCGGGCGCTGCCTTCACCGCGTCGGCCCTGGAGCGGTTGGCGGCCATCAGCACGGCGTACCTCCGCTTCGCGCTCGAGCATCGCGCCCACTACCGGGTGATGTTCCTGCCCGAGTTCCCGACCGAGCCAGGCCTCGAGGCGCTGCAGTCGGCGGGCCTGGGTACCCTCATGCGGCTCATCGACAGCGTGCACGCCCTCAAGCCGTCCGCGAGCCGACACGAGGCGCTCGTGGCCGCGGTGGCCTGCTGGTCGATGGCCCACGGCTTCGTCGCGCTGTGGAACGATGGCCTGCTGTCGAAGACGCCCGCGCTCCCGGACCGTGAGGCGATGACCACGACCATGGGTCGGCTGGTGGCCGCCTCGGCGCTCGCGGCCCTCGGCGCGTAGTCGTCCCGTCGAAAGACTTGCGCGCGGCTCCCGTCTTGCGCATTTGAGCACTGCTTAAATTATTCCTCTGGGAGTCCCGCATGTCTTCCTTCGTCCGCTGTGTCGCAGTGATGCTCTTCCAGACGGCCTGCGTGCCGTGGGCTCTGAACCCGACGCCGCCGCCGCCCATCTCGATGGAGCCGCAGGCGGCGCTGGTGACGGCCACCATCGGCGGCGCACCCGTTCGGGTTCACGCCATTCCGTCAGGCACCATCGCGGTCAAGAACTGCCATCGCTCGAACTGCCTGGACGAGAGCGCGAACTACCGTGAGCGCTTCTTTTCGATTCTCGAGGACGAGGCGTTTGCCGAGCCGATGCCCATCTGGTCCTACGTCATCGAGCACCCCGAGGGCGCCTTCGCCATCGATACCGGTGAGACCCCAGCGTTCTCCGATGCCCGTGCCTGGTCCTGTGACGAGCGCGCCGGACAGCTCAGTCAGGCCATCTTGAAGATCGAGGTCGACGCGACCCAGACCCTTGCTGCGCAGTTGTCCGGGCTTGGGCTCTCACCGGGCGCCTTCAAGGCCGTGGTGCTCACGCACGCGCACGCCGACCACGTCGGTGGCATCCCCGACTTCGCGGGCGTGCCCATCTGGACGACCCGGGCCGACTTCGAGGCAGGCACGAACTTCGGCATCATTCCGTGTCGGACGACCCGGGGCGCCATGCTGCGGTACCTCGATGACGCCATCGCTGCCACGCCGCCCGTGTCGTCTGCAGAAGACGCCCAGCTCGGCCCGGGTCTTGCGATGACGCGTGATGGAACTCTCCGAGCGTGGATGACGCCGGGGCACACGCCGGGCTCGGTCGTCCTGCGCCTCACCACCGACCAGGGGTTGCTGTGGTTCGTCGGAGACCTCACCTTCGCCGCGAGTGAATTGGGTGAAACGCTGGCTGGCATTCACGGCGACTTCGAGGGGGTGAAGAAGACGACAGCCGCGATTCAGGCGCTCACGTCGGCTCCGAAATCGGTCATTCTGGCGTCACATGACCCGGGCGTCCCCGCGTTGCTGAGCGGGTGGCGAGCGGCCTCGCCATGACGACGTCAAAACGCGCAGCTCACGGCCAGACGAGCTGTGTGGCCGAGAGCCCATCACGCGCTCCATCGACGCCGAGCCCGCCGGTGCCAGGCATCACGGTCGTCAGCGGCGACACCGTCACCATCGCCGAGGCGCCGACCCGAACCCAGCCGATGGAGGGGCCTCCAGCGCCACCACCACCAATTCCTCCGCGACCGCCGGTCCCGCCGCGGCCTCCGGGCGTCGCCGTCACGGTGCGCGTGGGGCCCAACGGCGAGCACTGGGCCACACACAACGAGCGGCTGCAGCTGCCGCCGACGAAGTCGATACAGCTTGCCGAGCTTCCCGGCGTGCCCGAGCCACCAGGGAGTGGCATCGACGGAGCTCCGCCGGCCGCTCCGTTTCCGCCGCGCCCCGCCTGCAGCCGGCCGCGCGTCATGGTGACCGAGCCGCTCCCAGTGACCAACAAGCCGATGGAGGCGCCTCCACCGCCGCCGGGCTCGCCGGGGCTGGCTCCCGTTCCGCCGCAGCCGCAGAGCCCTCGCGTGGCGGTGACCGCTCTTCCGCCGATGGCACCACAAAAGAGGTCGTTGCTGATGCAGGGGGCGGCGCCCGAGCACCGGTCGATGCAGTTGCCGTAGGTCTCCGCCACGCTCGCGGTGCCGTTGAAGCCCCTCCCGCCTGCGGAGCCGCGGGCGCCTGCGCCGGGGATGAAGCCCATCGCGCCGAACGCTCCACCGTCGGACGGGGCACCCGAGGTGCCAGTCAGGCCGGTGCCTCCATCGGCGCAGTCGGCGAGGCCGTTGCAACTCGAGGCACCGGGCGGCAACGCCATGGACGGCGTCGTGCCCGCGGCGGCCTCGCTCGATTCGAGCGTCACGTCGGTGAGGAGCACGGTGCCTCCGCTGACGAAGGCCCCGGTGGACGAGGGTTGGCCCGCGGTGCCCTGGGCTGCGACGAGGTGAACCTGCTCGACGGTGATGCTGCCGCCCGTGACCTCGAGCCCCGTGGGCGTTGGGCTGGTGATGCGGGGGAAGTCCATCGGGTTGCAGAGCCGGCGTCCGTCGTCGCCGATGCCGACGAGTCGAACCGTGCCGGCCATGAACCGAAGCTGGTGGCTGTACTGGCCCGAGACGAGCCCGATCGTCTGCCGCGCCGTGGTGCCGAGCAGGGCAATCCCCCGCGCCAGGGTGGCGACGGGACTGCTCGCCGTGAGGCCGTCGTTCGTGTCGGTTCCCGTCGTGGCGGACACGAAGATGGTGAGCGATGGGGTGATCGGCTGAAGCGTGCAGCCGCCCGCGCTTCCACCGGCAGAGCCGCCGCTGCTGCCACCGCTGCTTCCACCCGCGGAGCCGCCGCTGCTTCCACCCGCGGAGCCGCCGGCACTTCCACCCGCGGAGCCGCCGGCACTTCCACCCGCGGAGCCGCCGGCACTTCCACCCGCGGAGCCGCCCGCACTTCCACCCGCGGAGCCGCCGGCACTTCCACCCGCGGAGCCGCCCGCACTTCCACCCGCGGAGCCGCCCGCACTTCCACCCGCGGAGCCGCCCGCACTTCCACCAGCGGAGCCGCCTGCACTTCCGCCGGCGTCGCCTCCGGCGCTTCCACCAGCGGAGCCGCCCGCACTTCCACCGGCAGCGCCACCCGCGCTTCCACCAGCAGAGCCACCCGCGCTTCCACCAGCAGAGCCACCACTGCTTCCTCCAGCGCCACCACCACCACTCGAACCGGCCGAGACGCAGTACTCGTCATCGCCGATTCGACGGCACTCGAACCCGGGCTCGCACCTCGGTTCGGTCGTCTCGCACCGGAACAAGGTGCCGGTCGGAGGGCTGCTGCAGCCGGCGGCTACGAGGAGCAGCGCGGCTCCTGACAATCGACAGAACGCCATGCGGCGCACCCTACCGCTTCCATCGAATGACGCGTGTGGAGCGCCTCGCATACGTGACTGAAGCCCCGCTCACAGCAGGCGGTGATCCGCCTTGAACTGTCGACGCGCTGTGCTACGCGCGCGCCGCCATGAGCGCTACTGCTTCTGCTACCAGCGGCCGCATCACCCAGATTCTTGGTCCCGTCATCGACGTCGAGTTCCCGCCCGGAGGCCTCCCGGAGGTCTACACGGCGCTGCGCGTGACGAACCCCGCCATCTCGAACGAGCCCGACAACCTCGTGGTCGAGGTCGCCCAGCACCTCGGTGAGAACACCGTGCGTTGCATCGCGATGGACTCGACCGACGGTCTCTCGCGCGGCATGCCGGTGAAGAACACGGGCGCGCCCATCAGCGTGCCGGTCGGCCCCGAGACCCTCGGCCGCATCCTCAACGTCACCGGCGACCCGGTCGACGAGCTGGGGCCCGTCGCGGCCAAGAAGTTCTACCCGATTCACCGCCCCATCCCGTCCTTCACCGAGCAGTCGAAGAAGATCGAGATGTTCGAGACGGGCATCAAGGTCATCGACCTCCTCTGCCCCTTCACCCGCGGCGGCAAGATCGGCCTCTTCGGCGGCGCCGGCGTCGGTAAGACGGTGCTCCTGCAGGAGCTCATCCGCAACGCCGCCATCGAGAAGGGCGGCTTCTCGGTGTTCGCCGGCGTCGGCGAGCGCACCCGTGAGGGCAACGACCTCTGGAAGGAATTCCAGGAGGCCGACGTGATCGCCTGCGAGAAGGACGGCCACCACATCAAGACCGACGACCAGGGCCGCATCAAGCTCATCCCCGGGAAGTCGCAGTGCGTGCTCGTGTTCGGCCAGATGAACGAGCCGCCCGGCGCCCGCGCCCGCGTGGCCCTCTCCGGCCTCTCCATCGCCGAGTACTTCCGCGACGAAGAGAACCGCGACGTGCTGCTGTTCGTCGACAACGTGTTCCGCTTCACGCAGGCCGGCTCGGAAGTGTCGGCGCTCCTCGGCCGCATTCCTTCGGCCGTCGGTTACCAGCCCACGCTGTCGACCGAGATGGGCGCGCTCCAGGAGCGCATCACCTCGACCATCAAGGGCTCCATCACCTCGGTGCAGGCCGTGTACGTGCCCGCCGACGACCTCACCGACCCGGCGCCCGCGACGACGTTCGCCCACCTCGACGGCACCATCGTGCTCTCGCGCGCGCTCACCGAAATCGGCATCTACCCGGCCGTCGACCCGCTCGACTCGACCTCGCGCATCCTCGACCCGCAGGTCGTCGGCGAGGAGCACTACCTCGTCGCGCGCAAGGTGCAGTCGACGCTCCAGCGGTACAAGGAGCTCCAGGACATCATCGCGATTCTCGGCATGGACGAGCTCTCGGAAGAGGACAAGCTCGTCGTGGCCCGCGCGCGCAAGATTCAGCGCTTCCTGTCGCAGCCGTTCAACGTCGCCAAGGTGTTCACCGGCGCCGACGGCAAGGTCGTGTCCATCACCGACACCGTGCGCGGCTTCAAGGAGATCGTCGAGGGCAAGCACGACGACCTGCCGGAGCAGGCGTTCTACATGGTCGGCGGCATCAACGAGGCCGTGGAGAAGGCCAAGAAGATGGCGCAGGGCTGATCCGCAGCGAAACGAGACCGACCGTCATGGCCAGGCTGAAAGTCGAAGTCGTCACGCCGGAACGTCGCCTCGCGCAGCTCGAGGCCGACGAAGTCATCGCGCCGGGCGCCGAGGGCCTCTTCGGCGTGCGGCCGGGCCACGCGCCGTTCCTCTCGCTCATGCAGCCGGGGCCGCTCACCATTCGTGAGGGCAGCAAGAGCGAGCTGTACTTCGTGGCCGGTGGCTTCGTCGAAGTGGGCGCGTCGAACGTGCGCGTGCTCGCCGACGCGGCCCAGCCCGCGAAGGACATCGACGTGGCGGCCGCGAAGAAGCGCATCGCCGAGGCCGAAGAGAAGCTCAAGGGCCTCGAGGTGACGGACGTGAAGGCGCAGGCCCAGCGCGAGCTGATTCGCCGCGAGCAGAAGCGCGTCGAAGTCGCCGCGATGAAGTGACGTTCGAGCCGGGTGCTCCACCCGGCTTCAACACGTCGCCAGTCCCTTGCGTCACCGCGCGTGGGCGTACCGCCACAGCAGCGCCGTGACGAGGGCACCCAGCGCGTGCCACACGGCGTGCCCCTGCGCGAGGCTGCCCGGCACGCACACCGTCTTCGTGAGGTCGAGCGCCCAGATGCCGAACGCGAGCGCCTGCAGCGCGACGGCGAGGACGAGCGGCGCGAGCGGGGTGCTCCGGAGCCGGCGCAGCCGCAGCAGCACCTCGGTGACGACGACCGCCGCGATGGCCAGCCCGAAGCCGAACCGGCGAAAGGCCGGCACGACGACGAGCAGCACGCCCAGCATGACGTTGAGCCCGAGGTACGTCGTCAGGAACCGTCGCGGAGCGCCCGGCCGCAGGTCATCGACGTTCACCGCGAGGAGCACGCCGACGACGAGGTACATCGACTGCACGTCGAAGAACTGGCCCACGAAGGTGAGCGACGCGTGGTACCCGGCGCTCGTCACGCCGACGAGGAAGACGGCCACGACGAAGCACCAGGCCTCGATGGCCCGCCAGCCGCCTCGCGACGGTACGCGGCGTCGGTCGAGCGCCATCCACAGCGCGGCGACGCAGAAGGCGAGGCTCGACACTGCGTTCGCGGGCTGCCGCAGCCAGCCGTCGCGCACCGCCTCGCAGAAGCAGTGGTCCGGCATGCAGCTCGCCTGGGCGAAGTCGTCCCACACGGTGCGGCGCGCATAGCGCTCGGGACCGAGCTCGTCACCGGCCAGGTGGCCCGGGCCGGGAATGCCCGTCGAAAGAACGCCGCTGGCGTTCGAGCGGGCCGCCTCAGCGAGGTCGAGGTGCAGCCGGCTCGAACTGGTGCAGCGTGGTGGAGCCTCCGGACGAGGTGAGCGTGAAGGCCGCGCCGTGGGCCTGCTGAACGGCGAGCACCTCGAAGTTCAGGCCAGAGACGAGGTCTTCCGTCTGGGCTGGGCCGTCGTTCGGCAGCCGCAGCCGCGTCAGCATGCTGCCCCGGAGGAACCAGGCCTCGAGCACCCCGTCGACGACCGCCGCCGAGAGCACGCGGCCCAGGGACGCTCCCACCTTCTTCGGCGCGTCGGTCGGCTTTCCGCTCGCGTCGAAGCGCAGCCGAACGAGGCCGTCGTTCACGACGAGCGCCTGTCCTCCCGCGCCGTCGGCCGCGAGCGCGCCCAGGCCACCGAAGAGGTCGAGCGGAGCGCCGTCGAGGCGCACGGGGCTCTTCGGTTGGTTCGGGTTGCACGTCGACAGCACGTGCACGGCGCCGCCGAAGAAGGCCGCGCTGGCCGTGTTGCCCGTGAAGCGCCGGTCTGGCGCCGCCAGAAAGCGCGAGTCACCGGGGGTGCCGTCGGCCGAGAGGGTGGTGACGGTGACGCCGACGCTCTTGCTGTCGGGTGCCCACGTCTCACCGCCCAGCGCCAGCGCCTCGCCCGCCCGGATGAAGAACAGCGGCCGCTGGCCACGCGCCGTCCCGCGCTCGTCCCACGTGCCGTCGGCGTGCACGTGCCACAGACGCAGCTCGCTCGTCGAACCGTAGAGCTGCCCGGCGACGACCCAGCCGTCCTTCGTCGCGACGACGCGCAGCTCGCCGATGCCGCCGGCGCCATCAGCCTTCACCCGCAGCGGCAGGTCGGTGCGCTTCGTCGACACGAGGCCTTTTCTCGAGAAGACCTCGAGCGTGAGAATGCTCCGTGACGAGGTGACGACGGCGACCTCGTCGGCGGAAATCGCGAGGTCGCCAAACGCACCCGGCGTGACGTCGCGCCCCGGAGCTTTGGCCCGTGAGCAGCTCGAGGTGTCGACCTCACAGGTCTTCGAGCACGCGAGCGTGCCGCCGAGGAAGCCCAGGCCGACGCATGTCTTCCCGCCCAGGTCCTTTCCGTCACACGCCTCGGTGGCGACTTCGACGGTCGAGCACGGGCACGCGTGGCCAGGCAGGCACGGCGCGCACTGCGGCTGCGCGAAGGTGTCGATGCGCCCATCGCCGCAGGCTGCGAGGGCCACCGTGAGGGCGATGGAGAACATGAGAGGCCTCCGGGTTCGGTGTCGTGGCCGGTGGGGCTCCGCAGGCCGAGGGAGCCGAGGCTATCACCGCTCGGCGAGGGCCTCTCCGAAGCTGGCAGCAGGGAGGGCGTTCCGTGCTCGCGGCGGTGGTGTTGAGGGCGAGGCTCCGGCTCGGGCGCTGGCCCGACTTGCACGGGTGCGCCCTTCACCGCGACGATGCCGCGTGCCGAGCCAGAGCCCTCCAGACGCGAGGGCCGTCGCGCGGTCAGCGGTGGGGCACGCCCAGGTCCATCAGCTGCTTCAGGACCCCGTCCGTGGCCTTGACCGAAGCCGCGGTCGGGCCTCGCACCAGCCCGATTCGGCACGAGTCGCAGTGCAGCGCCTCGAGCTCGCGCATGACTTCTTTGAACCGGAGCGCGGGGTGCATGCACCAGGCGCCGTCGGGCCCGTCGAAGCGTCTGCGCGCCTCGGGGCTGACGTGCTCGAACACCTGCACCGAGGGCGACAGCGACCGACCGGCGAACTGCACCGCGATGGCGCGAGGTGGGTCTCCGCGGCGCCACGGGGCCGTGCGGCAGCTGCCGCAACCTTCTGCCGCCAGCGAGACCCACACTTCCTTGCGCTCGATGACGACGGAGAGCGCCTCGTCGAGGTCGAACGAAAAGCTGGCTCGGGCGCTGGACCGCACCACGACGTTGGAGCGGCCCGCGAGCCCGAGTTGAAGGCCCGCCTTCTCGACTTCACCCCACGGCGTGTCGTCGGCAATCTCGACGACGAGCGGCCCGGCGTTGCGCAGCGCTGACTCGAGCTCGGGCCAGGAGAGGAACTCGGCCTGCCGCGGGCCGGCGTCGGGCAGGCCCAGCGGCCTGAGGTCGAAGCCACCCGGGCCCAGGTGAAGAACGGTGCCGCCATCGGGCGACGCCGTCAGCATGAGCGCGAGGAGCAACCCCATGGGAGCGTTCTACGCGACGCCTGCGGCCACCGCAGCAGGCCGCGAGCCGTCGTCGTCATCGCCATCGGAACGCAGCGCCCGCAGCTGTGAGCTCGTCAGCGTCCATGCGACGCGAGCCACGCCTCGGCGAGGGCCGCCGCGTAGTCGGTTTCCTTCAAGTCGGCGCGCGCCCGGGTGACCGCATCTACTGCGTCCGCTCTCCGGCCCGAGGCCCACCACACCGACGCCACTTCGAGGTGAGCGCGCGTTCGCAGCAGCAGGTTGTGCCCCAGCTCCGCTTCCTTCAGCGCCCGCTCGGCCGCCGCCAGGGCAGGCCCGGGCCGCTTCGCCTCTCGGTACGCCTCGGCCAGGGCCAGGAGCGCGGCGATGCGCCCCGGAGAGGCGCCGCTGCCATCGCTCACCTGTCGCTCGAGCGCCTCTTCCAACATCGTGACGGCCTCGTCGAAGCGGCCTTGTTGGCGGAGCGCGAGCGCCAGCACGGGGACGGTCGGGCCCGGCGGGTGCGCCGGCCCCAGGGTCTTCGTCCGCAGCTCGATGGCCGCCCGCGCGACGGCCTCGGCGCGGGGGTCGGCTCGACCGGCGAGCAGGGCCGCCTGCACCTCGAGGAACTCGATGCGCGCCGACGTCGGCGCATCGGCCGGCAGCGCGCGCTCGACGTGGGCGACGAGCGGCGCGGCGTCGTCGAAGCGGTCGAGCCGCACCAACGCCCGCGCCACGTTGGCCTCTGCGCGCACCGACGCCAGCGCCTCGGGGCCCGCTCGACGTCGGCGCAGCTCCCAGCAGCGGCGATAGGCCCGCTCCGCCGCGTCGGGGGCGCCCAGGAGCTCCTCGAGGTGAGCGAGGTCGTTCCACGTCGACGCCAGCTGCGGGTGGTCGTCACCGAGCAGGGCCTCGCGCAGGCGCCGCGCTTCGAGGTACTGCGCGCGGGCGTCGTCGAGGCGGTCGTCTTCCATCGACAACCACCCCAGGTCCGCGAAGAGCTGCGCGGCCTCGAGGCTGGTGGCGTCGACGCGGGCCAGCGCGCGCTCGAGTGAGGCCCGCGCGCCGGCCTTGTCGCCCTTGAACCACCGCGCGTCGGCCTCGGCGCGCTCGAGGTGGGCCGTCGACACCGGGTCGTCCACCCGCGTCGCCAGCGCCCGCCCCACCGGCAGCAACCGCAGCGCCTCGTCGGGCCGCTCCAGCCGCCACCCCACCAGCGACACCAGGAGCGCCACCGCGTCGAGCGCGGTGCGGTCGTCACGGGCCGTCAGCGCCGCTTCGAGGGCGGCTCCACCAAGCTCGACGGCGCGCGGGTAGTGGTCGGTGTCCCGCTCGAGGCGCGCGACCTCGAGCAACGCGAGCCCCAACGTCTGCGCGTCACCGAGGGTGCGGGCCTCGGCCAGCGCCGCCTCGAGCCTGGGCCGGGCTTCGTTCGCGCGGCCCAGCGTCGACAGCACCCGGGCGTCGGCGAGGCGGTCGGAGAGGCTGGTGGCCACGGCCTGCTGCGCGTCGGGCAGCACGGCCTGTCGCTCGAGCGCGGCGAGGCTCGTGCAGGCGTCGCCCGCCTCGAGCCGTGACACGGCGGATGGGGCCTCGGCCACCAGCTCGGCGTCTGCCTGGCGCAGCCGGGAGACGAGGGTGTCGAGCGCGACGGCGCGATGCCCCAGACACCGCAGCCGCAGCTCGAGCTGCCGCTCGGTGGCGCTGCCCCGCTCGAGGGTGTCGGCGCAGGCGCGGGTGCGCTCCTCACGGAAGCGGGCGACGGCGCGGTCGATGGAGCCTCCCACGAAGCGCCACACCGTCTCGGCCGCGGCCGGGTTCTCTCGGAGAAAGGCCGCCTCGACGTCCCTGCGGGCTTCGGCGCTCCACGTCGACGCGAGCCGCGCCGTCTCGTCGTGACAGGCGCGCGCGCGCAAGGCGGGCCTGGCGACGAGGCCCGCGACGAGCGCGAGGCCGCCCGCCACGGCCAGCCCCACCCCCGCTCGGCGTCGGCGCCGCTGGCGCGGGTCGGCCTCGAGCGCGCGCAGCAACGCCTCCATCGACGCGTGCCGCAGCGACGGCGTCGGGTGGAGGCCCTTCACCAGCACGGGGAACAGCCACGCGGGCACCTTCGAGCCGGCGGGCGGAGGCGGCACCACGCCGGCCGTCGTCTGCCGTGTCAGCTCGGGCAGCGTCGTGCCGCCGAAGGGGCGCTGGCCGTACAGCGCCTCGTAGGCCGTCACGCAGAAGGCGTACTGGTCGGTCGCCTCGCTGGTGGACTCGCCCCGGTATTGCTCCGGCGCCATGTAGCCGGGGCTGCCCATGACACTGCCCTCGACGGTGAGCGGCTCGACGAGGGAGAACGAGGGGCTGGCCCGGGCCGTGACGGGCTCGGAGCGCTCCGCCGCCACGAGGCCGAAGTCGGTTACCTTCACCGTGCGCCCGTCGTCCGACACCAACACGTTGCCGGGCTTGACGTCGCGGTGCACGAGGCCGGCGGCGTGCGCGGCAGCGAGGCCACGACCGGCCGCGAGCAACACGTCGAGCACCGCGGGCCACGCGGGCGCGTGGGCGTCGAGCCAGGCCGAGAGGGTCGAGCCGGCGACGAACTCCATGGCCACGAAGAGCCGCTCGTCGTCGAGCGAGCCGACGTCGTACACCGACACCACGTTCGGGTGTGCCAGGCGCGCCATCGCCTGGGCCTCGCGCGCGAGCCGGGCGGCGTGCCCCGGGTCGACGGCCTCGCCGGGCCTGGGCCGCAGCACCTTGATGGCGACGCGCCGGTCGAGCACCGGGTCGTACGCTGCGTAGACGAGCCCCATGCCGCCCTGGCCCAGCGTCTCGAGCACGAGGTACCGGCCCAGCCGCGACGCCTGCACCACGGTGGGCGTCAGGGCGCGGTCCGGTGGAGGCCTGGCGGCCTCGGGCGACGTCGGCACCGGCCCTTCGTGCAGCACCGTCGGCGGCAGCCGGCACTGGGCGCACGCCGACGCCGCGCGGCCGTGGGGGCACATGCGTTACAGCGCCGAGACGACCCGCTGGGTGAAGGCCGCCAGCAGGTTCCAGCTCGGCCCGTCGACGCCCTCGAGCAGCGCCGTCGACGTCATGAACGCGAGCAACGCCACCACCAACGCGTACGGCACGAAGGCGAGCGCGACGAGGAGCTGGCGGCGGCTCCAGGGCCCCAGGTCGGCCACGCCCTCACGCGCCTGCACGCGGAACATCACCCACGCGAAGGGAACCAGCGCGCACAGCCAGGCCACGAAGTTCACCTGCGGCACCCCGTGGAACCAGGGCGGCAGCGACGCGTCCCACACCCAGCAGCCCGTCAGCGTGGCGATGGGGTCGATTTGCAGGTCGAGCATGGTGGCGAAGACGCCGACGAGCACGCCGCTCACCAACGCGCTCCGCTTCAGCGCCGGCACCCACTCGCGCAGCTTCCACACGAGGTACGTCGCCATGCCCAGCACCACGCACCACCCAATCATCGTGGCCACCGGCGCGACGAAGGGCTTCACCATCGTGCGCGAGAGGTTCTGCTCGTCGAAGAAGCCCAGCACGATGCCGCCGTTCTCGAGCACCGCGCCGTACACGAAGGCGACGCCGAAGAAGTAGGCGAGCAGCGAGCGCTGGCGCTTCCAGAAGAAGCGCACGAGGAGCGCCGCCCAGACGAAGTTCGACAGCTCGTACACCGTGCGCAGCGTGTCGAGCTCGAGCGGCGAGGGCGTGTGCCAGGTGAAGGTGAGGAGCGGCAGGCCCAGCGCCATCGTCACCGGCACCACGAGCGCCAGCTTCGGGAAGCGCACCGCCGGCGACTTGAGCGCCCGCACGGTGGTGAAGACGACGAAGACCGCCATGGGGAAGACGATGGTCGGCGCGAAGTCGGGCCGCGGCGGCGAGAGGTTGGTGAGCGAGGTGTTCAGCAACAGGCACGCGTTCCAGAAGAACAGCCACGCCGGCAGGTCGTCGCCCATCGCCCGAAAGCCCGCCTTCACGTACGGCCACACGGCTTCGCGTAGCCCGACTTCCCGGAGCGGCAGCTCCGTCTCACCCGTGTTCGTCGACATGTGGCCCTTGGAGCGAAAAGGTGCGCGAGCGTGTGCGAGCCTGCGCGGTCGGGTCAACCCGCGAGGTGTCTGAAACGCGCAACGGTGTCGCCCGCCGGCCGCTGGAGGTGCCGTGAATCCCGCGGGTTTCACCGGCGCGTGGGGGTGGTTGTGCGACATCATCCCACTCGGGTAAGGGGCGGCCACCATGCGCACCTCGCTCCTGTTTCTGCTGGTCGTCTCGCTGTTCGGCTGTGGCGGCGGAGCGGTGGAGCTCGTCGACGAGGTGGATGACGTCGAGGCGCAGGCCGACGCCGAGTTGACGCGGGCGGTGCGGGCCGAGGGCGGCGGGCTGACGGTGTGGGTGAAGCCGGTGCTGGTGGCGCGTGGCGTGGGCGCGCAGCGAAAGTGGGTCATCGAAGGTTCGACGAGCCGCGACCTCGAGGGCGCCTTCTCGTTCGTGCCCGATGACGCGTTCGGCGAGGCGCAGGTGACGGGGCCGCGCACCTTCGAGGTGGCGCTCGCGGAAGGGTACGAGCTCAACAGCATCACCTCGGGGCTGCGGCTGCTGGTGAACCTCACCCCGCGCGGCGCGACGAAGCCCATCACGGCGGGCCTCGACCTGCTGCCCCGCTTCACCGCGATGCGGGGCTCGACGCGGGTGACGCTGACGCCGCCCGAGCTCTCGCCGGTGTACGCGCGCGGCGGCCTCGTCTACCGGGGCCGGGTGCGGGTGGCTGCGGGCACGTTGACGGCGGTGACGGGCGCTGACGGCGTGGCGCTCCCGACGCAGGGCACCACGAGCGCGGGCGTGTCAGACGTCGACTTCTCGTACGAGGCGCTGGCCCGCTCGCTCGGAGGCACCGTGACGGCGACGGCGCGCTCCATCGACGGGCAGGCGCGGACGAAGACGGCGACGCTGTCGGTGACGGTGCGGGCGGTGCAGTTGACGACGGCCGACCCGTACCAGGTGTGGCCGCCGGTGGGCTGCCCGACGGCCGTGCGCACCTGCCTCAACGCCACGCCGGTGGGCGCGACGGACTTCGGGGCCTGCGGGAGCTACCGCGAAGTGAGCGCGTGCGGCCTGCCCAACCAGGTGCCCGCGCTCTTCGCTTCGCCCGACGACCTGACGGCGCTCGACCAGGCGCTCGCGGCGCTCCAGGTGCCGGCGGGCAAGCGCGTCACCTTCTCGGCGTACGGCCTGCACTCGACGCGCAACGTGACGCCGGAGCTGGCCGCCCGTGGCTGGCTCGAGGCGACGAGCACGCGCGCGGCGGTGACGGGGACGCTGACGGCCGGGCAGGTGAACACGCTCCTCGACGGGTGGAGCGCGCGCTCTCTCGTCCCCGCGGCGCAGCGGGTGGTGTACCAGACGAGCTTCCGCGCGGTGCGCCTCGACGAGCCCGGCGCGACGCACGTGGTGCTGTATTTCTCTGGCGCGGCCCGGCTCGTCGTCTTCACCCTGCGCTGAGGAGGCGCGCTCGTCGACAACTGCACGGCCGGGGCGCCACGAGCGCCCAGACTTCGGGCGTGGCAGCTGCAGCGCCTCGAGGCGCACCGGCTCGACGGCATCGTCTGGCCCGCGGTCGCGGCGATCCAGGCGCAGGTTCAGGCGTCGACGGCAGTCGTCAGGGGCGGGCAGCGCGACCACGCCGCCGTCCTTCGTCCAGAGTGCCTCCCGGTCAGGAAGGGGCGTGCAGGTGAAGCGTGCCTTGGGCGGAGTCGTTGGCGCCTCGACGCGGTAGGCTTCCGTCAACACGAGGAGCGACCCGGCCCCCCGAAGCCACGATGCGCATCAGCACCCTGCCCGAAGAAGACCAGGTGGCGCTTGGCCGGGAGCTGGCCGCGCTCGCGGTGTCGATGGGCCCGACTCCCGCGGCCGCAGGACTTCCCCGACCAGTGGCGGCCCGACCTCGATGGCGCCGAGGTGATGCTCGAGCGCCTCCTCTCGTATGCCGGCCTCGGCGACGTTCCCTTCAGCATCGAGCCCTTCGACGGCGAAGAGGCGCTGCTCGACCACGTCACGGGCTGGCATCGCAGCAGCGGCGCTGTGGCGTTCTTCGCGGGACGGGGTGACGACGGCGCGCTCCGGTTCGGGCTCGACGTGCAGCAACTGGACGACGCGGAGTCGCTCAGTGGCGTCTGGGCACACGAGGTCGCACACGCGTTCCGCGCCACGCACGGGCTGGTGGTGGAGGACCAGGAGCTCGAGGAGGAGCTCACCGACCTCACCACCATCGCGCTGGGCTTTGGCTGTCTGACGACGAACAACGCGTGGCGCTTTCGTCGACGCGCCGAGCTCAACGGGTACTCCGTCAGCACCCACACCACCACGCAGCGCTTCGGCTACCTGCCGCTGCAGGCGATGGCCTTTGCGCTGGGCCTCCAGGTGCGGCTGCGCATCGCCTCGGGTCGAACGGTGGAGCTGAAGGCGATTCGAGAGACCCTGGAGCGCACGCAGCGCGAGACCTTCGAGGAGACGCTTGGGCTCGGAGAGATCGAGACCCGCGCGTTGGTGCCGATTCCGCCACCTGACCGCTGGAAGCCGGTGAGCCTTCCGGAGCGGTCCGCCGCACAGTCACTCCCGCCGGTGGAGGTCAGCGAGTCCGACGAGCCAGCGGCGTCGGAGCCCGGCATTGCCTTTCGAGTCCGGCAGCGCCGCTCGTTCTCCCTCGGCAGGTTTCTGGCCAGCGTCCTCGGAGGGAGCGTGGCGACCGCCCTGTGGCAGCCATGGGGCCTGGCGGCCTTCGTCATCATTCCGGTGCTCGTCGTCGTCAGGCGCCGGAGCCAGCTCGACTGTTCGGCCTGTGAGGGCGATGTGGCCGTCGACGCGGCGCGCTGCGGCCGCTGCGGGGCCCAGCTCGTCGACACCATCGAGACGAGGAACGACCGGTTCGACGCGGAGGACCGCTGGCGCAAGGCCTCGGGGCTCGACGAGGGCACCGACTGACGACGCACGGGCGCGGGCTTCCGGCCGTTCTGGGTCTCCGGACGAAGCGAAGCGGACGAGGCCCGGAAGGTCGCGACGGCGGATCAACCCCGAGAGGACCCGGGTGAGTCAGGGCCAGCTTCCGGCGATGGAGGCACGGGCGGTCCATCGTCCGACGCCGTGCAGCTGACTTCGCCTAAGACGCCACGAAGAAAGCGAAGCGCCCGTGCGAGCGCTGTGGCGAAAGCTGTGGCTCGCAACGAAGGACCGCACACCCTGGCGGAGCCGCCGTCATCGCGTCCAGTCGAGAGACGGTCAGCTACACGGCCGGGGTGCCAGCGATGACCTGGGCTTCTGAAGGGGCGAGCGGCCGCGGCAGAGTTGCAGCGCCTCGAGGCTCGCCGGGTCGAGGCGAATGGCCCACTCACAGAGCTGAGCAGCTTCTTTCGGTTGCCCCGCCCGAATGGCCGCCCGTGCGAGCGCCAGGTGCCCCGAGGCATCCAACGTCCCCGCGTGCCGGTATCGATGCAGCACGGCCGTGGCCTCTTCATCGACGGTGTTCACGTCGGTCGCCCACCTCAGCCGCGCTTCGGCCCACTTCCGCTCGAGGCGCGGTTCATGTCGTTCGACCAGCAGCTCGGCGAAGCGATGCATGGCCTGTGGGAACGAGCCTCGTCCGAGCAGCGCGTGCGCCTCGAGTTCCTTCACGAGCCGCGCCCGGTTCGGCGAGGACGGACGTGAGCGCGAGATGAGTGTCAGCACCCGCTCGTACTCGCCCGTCGACGAGAGCGCCCGGAGCTGCTCGAGCTGGCCATCTTCCGATGCGACCTCGAACGCACGCTCCCAGGTCTCGACGACCGGGCCGCAGGGCCACGCCGTGCCAGCGCTCACCACCAGCCCGAGGAGTCCCCAACGCATGCAGAGCCGATGCGGGCACCTGCGCCGCCGTGCGTGAGGCGCACGAGCAAGACTGCCGTGCCCCTTCGTGCAAGGAGTCTCCCCATGGTTGGGACGATGCTGTTGCTGGCAGCCCTGGCGCAGGACGGCGGCACGCTCGTGCAGACGTGTGGCACCGTCGTGCGCAGCACCGCACAGGACGTCGATGGCGACATCGAGTTGTACGAGCTTCCACCAGGTCGCGACGCGCTTCGCAGGGTGAGCCTCGACCTCGTCGACGGTGGCTTCTGCGCGCCGCTGGAGCCAGGCGTGTGGGTTGCCAAAGCGTCTGGAATCTCCGTCTGGGACGCGGAGTCGCTCATCATGCCCCAGTGGCTCGTCTCGTCGCGGTTCACGGTTCCCACCGCCGGCCCGCTCACGCTCACCGTGCCACGCGAAGCGAAGCGCACGTTCGTCGTCAAGGACACGTGGGGCCGCGCGGTCGCGGGGAAACTCGCCGTCTTCGACGTCAGCGACGACGTCCTCACGTTCCTCTGGAGGGCACCTCTCGATGCACGTGGGCGCGCCGTCGCCGGCCTGTTCCCTGACGGTGCGTTCGAGTTCCGCATCGGCCATGACGAGGACCGGGAGACCCACGTCGAACGCCGCACGCTCGGCCCCGACGACGCGACGGTGACCTTCGTGGTGGAGCGGCCACGAAGTGTCTCGTTCCGCGCGCTGGGCCCCGATGGTGCCGCGCGCGACAGGGTGAGGGTCGGTGGCGCACCGGCCGACTGCATCTCGGGCCTCTGCCGGGTGAGGGCCTCGCCCAAAGTGACCTCGCTGGTCGTCGAAGACGGGCGCGGCGCCGATGCCTTCGTGCAGCTCCCCGCGAAGCCCGCCGACCTCACGCTCCCCCCGGTGAAGCTCACGACGAAGCAGGAGGTGACGGTCAAGGTGCTCGGGCAAGGGGGCGCTGCGCTCGACGTCGGCGTCGAAGTGCAGCCCATGACGCGGCCCGGGCGGTGGCGCCCCGCGCGTGGCACCGTGCTGCTGCCGTCTGGCGAACGTGAGGTGCTCGTGCGACCAGCCGAAGGGCAGGGCGCTGCGTTCGCTCCGACCCGCCTCGCGGTGAAGGCCGGTGCCATCGAGGTTTCTCTGCCGACGGCGGGCCTTCTCGAGCTGAAGGGCATGCCAGGCGCCCAGCTCTGGGTGCTCCCAGTCGACCCGAAGCTGCAAGCAACCCGAGCCGATTCCCTGCGAAGCACCGTTCTGGGGCCGCTGCTTGCCGGCCGGTACACCCTTGGTGGCTGGTTTCGCGGCCAGAGGCTCGAGCCGATGCAGGTCGAGGTCGAGCCCGGCGCCACGTCGCAGGTCACCCCGGTTGTCGGACCCGTCGCCAGATTGACCCTTCGCAACGAGCGTCACGACCAGCAGCATCCGAGCCAGGTGGTCGTGCTGCCGAAGGTCCACGGAAGGCTGCCCGAGGCTTTCGGCGACCCCCGCGCGGTGACGGCTGGCTTCGGCATTGGCCCCGAGGCTGCCGCCGTCACCCTCGCTGCCCCACCAGGCCCCGCGACGGTCGTCGTCATCTGGCGCCGCAACCAGCAACTCGTTCAGGCCGTGGCCGTCGAGCTGACGCTCACCGAGGGGAACAACGAGCTGCGATTGGACGATGCGGCTCGCCGACAGGACCTGGGTCCGCTCACCGAGGCCCTCGCCGACCTGCTCGACCGGCCCATCGACACCATCATCGAGCCGTGAGGCGTGTTGGGAGAGACGGCGAGAACGCCGCGTTCGAGGGCGACACGCTCACAGCACCACCTTCGTACGCCGCCGCGCCGCCACCCGCACCTGCTCGTACGCCTCGAGGCTCGCGAACGCGGGAAACTGGCCGCCCTCGACGACCGCGCGGTCGAACAGCGGCGTCGCTCCATGGCCGAGCAGCTCGAGGAGGAAGTCGCGGTACAGCGCCTTCGGGCTCTCGGCCTTGCGGAACGCCTGCAGGTTGGCCGTGGTGCTCACCAGCCGCAGCGGCGGCGCCAGCGGGCTGAACAGCTCGACGAGCAGCACCTTCGCGCCGCCCATGGGCACCACGCCCACGCTCACCGCTTCGATGGCCGACAGCGGCAGCTCGACGTCGGTGGTGGTGTTGCCCAACGTCAGCTGCCCCTCGCCCACGCCGCGCACCTCGACCACCTGGGCCGGCGGGTCATCTTCCGGCGGTGGCGGCTCGAGCTCGGGACCGGCGCCGAACGACGCGGCCGCGGCGAAGGGCCGGCGGTCATCGAGCTCGAGGCCCGACGAGGGGGCCTTCTCGGGGAGCTGCTCGAGCAGCGCGCGCGCCTCGTTCGCCAGCACCTCGGGCAGCGTGGGCTGGTCGAGCAGCCGCTC
>JALOQF010000140.1 GCA_025459425.1 Myxococcaceae bacterium
CGGCTGGTGCCGAGGCGGCCCGTCGCCGGGTCGATGGGCCACGCGCGCACCTCGCTCACCACGTTGGTGCCCACCAGCAGCCACCGGCCATCGGGCGTCACCGCCACCGCGCCCGAGTTGTACGAGTTGTCCCACGGCAGCGAGACGTACTGCCGCACCTCGAGCCCGTCGCTCGCCGTGCCGCCCACCACCGCCAGGTTGTTTCCGCCGTAGGCGAACGAGCCGCCATTCACGAAGTAGCCGACGCGCAGGGTCGGGTGCGCCGCGGCCACCGTCGCGTACACCGCAGACATCTCGGAGTTGGGCGGCTTGAGCACCACCGATGTCGACATCGAGGTGGACGTCGGCGTCACCAGCCCGGCGCGGTTCTCGCTGCCCATCACGCCGTTCGCCTTCGCGCCGTGCAGCGCCACCATGGCGCCGAAGGGAATCAGCGCTACCGGGTTGAAGCCACCGGGCAACTGGCTCTGCACGCGCGCGTTCGAGGGCCCCGCGGTCGCGGTGAAGTCGAAGCGCACCAGCCGGCTCTCGGAGCGGCACGTGCCGAGAAAGCCCGCCGGTGTCTCGAGGAGCGCCTGCGCGTCGCACGAGTACAGGCTCCGCGAGCTCCCGAGCGTCTCGTCGGCGTTGAAGCGCGCCACGCGAAACGCGCTCTGCGCGACGAACAGCAGCCACGAGCCCGTCGCGTCGAACGTCATCGCGCCGACGTCGCGCGCCCCCACCGGGCCACCGGGCCGCACCGTCCAGCGGCCGTCGGCTTCGAGCCGCACCACCTGGAACGCCGCCATGGACGAGCCCTGCTGCGTGGCGACGACGTACGTCGACGTGCCCGGCCGTCTCGCCACAGCCGAGAGGGGCGCGCCGAGCTCGGCGACGACGGCGTCACCCACCGTCGCATCACCGAGCCTGAAGGGCCACGAGACGAGCTGTCCCGTGCCGAGCCCCACGACGAGGCGTGTCGTCGACACTCCCCCGTCGCTCACGAGGCCCGCGTCGAACCGCGTCACGCCTGCGTCGACGATGGGGGCCGAGCCCGCGTCCACCGCTCCCGAGTCCACCGTCGGCGTCGAGGCATCGGGCGCCTCCACCGTGCCCGCGTCGTCTGGCGTGGGCGGCAGCGGAAGTGCCTCGGGTTCGCACCCGGCCAACGCCAGAAGGCTCCAGACCAGCGCCGCGCGCCTCATGCCTTGAAGAGCCTCGCGTCGAGGTTGCCGGGCGCGTACTGCGGGTCGCCCACCTGCGTCGCCGGGTGCCCGAAGGCGTGCAGCAGCGTCGTCAGCAGGTGCGTGTGCATCGCGCGCGGCGTGAAGCTGACGAAGCGCCCCGTGTCGAACGGCGTCTTCTCTCCCGCGATGAGCAGGAACGGCATGTCGGGTGTCGTGTGCGCCCACGCAATCTCGGAGCCCTGGAAGATGACTGTCTCGTCGAGCAGCGTGCCGCCATCGGCCGTCGGCGTGGCCTGGAGGCGCTGCACGAAGCGCAGCGTCTTGCGAGACCACCACTGGTGGTAGGCGTCGAAGTTCGCCACCGAGGCGGCGGGCGGCGAGGTGCCCTCGACCTGGTGCGAGATTTCGTGAATGTCTTCGAAGATGTTGAGCCACGGCAGCTTCGGCCCGCCGCCGCCGGCGTGGAAGAAGTGCAGCGTCGCGGTGCGCGAGGCGTCGCACGCGAAGGCCGCGACGAGGAGGTCGAAGTAGAGGTCTCGCTGCTGGTCGCCGTTCATCGCGCTCGGCAGGTTCGGGTTCGTGCACGAGGTGGTGAGCGCGAGGCGCTGCTCGATGCTGCGCAGGGCCTCGAGGTGGCCTTCGATGCGTTGTTTGTCGACGCCGCTGACGCGCTGGGCGAGCCGCTGGAAGTCCGCCTTCGAGCCGTCCAGCACGCTCTGGTTGCGCCGCCGCGCGTTCTCGACCGACGTCATCGCGCCGGGCGAGTCGAACAGCACGCCCACGTTGGTGGTGCCCTCGGTGTCGCGGTTGGCCTGCACCGAGATGGAGTTGTACGAGCCGCCCACGCCCTCTTCACCCAGGTGAATGCCCCGCGCGCGCGCCACGTAGCCGTTGGCCGCGAAGAAGTCGGCGAGCTGCTGGTCGACGCTGGGGCCGCCCTTCGAGCGCCAGGTGTTGCCTCCGACGTCGTCGACGGCCCAGCCCGTCAGGAGCGACTGCACGCCTTCCGCGTGGCCGTTGCCGTCGCCCGAGTTCTTCCCGTCGAGCGCCACCTTGTTGGCGATGCCCCGGGTGAGGATGAGGCGTTGCCGAATCGGCTCGAGCGGCGCGTTGTGCGTGTTGAGGGTGAAGCCGCGCTCGCTGCCAGTGGGGAACCAGCGCGGCGGGTACACGCCGTTGGGGCACATCATCGCGACGAAGCGCTTCGCGCGGGCCGTGCTGAGGGGAGCGCGCGTCACCTCCCGCTCCCTGGCCGGCGCGGTGGCGAGGCCCTCGAGGCTGGTGCAGCCCTCGAGCGTCGGCAACGAGATGAGCACGCCGCCGAGCCCTCGCAGCACGGCGCGTCGGTCGAACCGCTTCATGGAGTCTCCGGGACGTGGAAGTGGGCGAAGAAGAGCGCGTCTTGCTGGGCCAGCGCGGTGGCGAGCGACGACAGCCGGTCGCCATCACGGCGCAGCGCCTCGGCCATCGCGGTGATGATGCGCTCGTCGCCGCCGCGCTCCTGCCGCCGGAACCGGCTGCGGAACCACGAGCGGGACAAGCACGAGCGCACCTGCTCACTGCTCGCCAGCTTGCGTGACAGCTCGGCGGCGTCGCGCGTGGGGCCATCGAGGTCGCCGCTGCCGACGATGTCGGTGGCCGTGTCGACGGGCAGCCCGTTGTCCAGCGTGCGGGCGCGCCCGATGCCGTCGAAGCCCTCGTAGGTGAAGCCGACGGGGTTGATGAGGGTGTGACAGCCCTGACACGCAGGGCCTGCGGTGAGGGTGTGGAAGTACTCGCGCGTGGTGCGGTCGGTGACGGTGCCGGGCGGAATGGTGGCGCTCACGCCCGGGGGCGGTGGTGGCACCGGCGCGCACAAGAGCCGCTCCCGCACGAAGAGGCCTCGGAGAATGGGGCCGCTGCGCTGGGCCTTGCCGTGAATCGCGAGGAAGGCGGCCTGCGTGAGGAAGCCGCCCGCGCGCTCGGGGGGCAGCGTCACCCGCGCCGTGCCGCTCGCCGGCGCGGTGACGCCGTAGAAACCGGCGAGCGCGGCGTCGACGGTCGTCTCGCGCGAGGTGAGCAGCTCGTTCACCGTGCCGCCCCGCGAGAGCAGGCCCTCGATGAAGCGCGAGAACTCGTCACGCATCGGCGCGCGCAGCGCCTCGAAGTCCGGGTAGGCCGCCGGGTCCTTCGTGAGGGAGTCGAGCTTGCCCAGGTCGCTCCACAGCTCGAAGAAGCGCTGCATGGTGCGCACGCCGCGCGGGTGGGCGAGGAGCCGCTCGAGCTGCGCGCGCGCGCCAGCGGGGGTGGTGAGCGTTCCCGCCGCCGCGGCGTCATAGAGGGCCTGGTCGGGTGCCGATTCCCACGCGAGGAACGCCAGCCGCGACGCCATCTCGTAATTGTCGAGCCGGCCCGTCACCGGGTCGCCCACCTCGACGTGGTACAGGAAGTCGGGCGTCAGCAGCAGCCGCTGCACCACCGCCTGCGTCGCCACCGTAGCGCTCTCGCGCGCCCGCACCGAGTCCCACAGCCCGAGGTAGCTCGTCAGCTCGTCCGGTGTCGCTGGCCGCCGCAGCAGGCGGAGCGAAAGCCGCGTGAGACGCTGCCGCGCACAGTCGCGCTCGGGCGTTCCGGCCGTGCAGGCGCCGAGCGAGGAGACGTTGACGCCGCTGGCGATGCGGCTGGCGAGGTCGAACATCGAGTAGACGGTGCTCGACGACACCGTCAGCGCGTCGGCGTTCGTGTCGAGGCCCTGCACCAGCGGGTCGTTCAGCTCGGGCACGCGCGCGGCCGCCTCGGCGCCCAGGGTGTCGGTCAAGACGTTGACGAGCTCGACGCGGCTCAGCCGGTGCAACACGGTGCGGCCCATCGCGCCCGACGCTGCGGCGCCGCCACCAGTGGTTGGCCCCGCCCCGCCACCACCCGTCACCGGCAGCTCCGGCCCGGGCCCTTCACCGGGCAGCGGACCGCCA
The DNA here is from genome assembly GCA_025459425.1 of Myxococcaceae bacterium. Lineage (GTDB taxonomy): Bacteria > Myxococcota > Myxococcia > Myxococcales > Myxococcaceae > Xiheimicrobium. Next base: position 4,118 of record JALOQF010000140.1, read on the forward strand.
CCGTCGATGCGCCCGACACAGCCGAGCAGCGCCGCCAGCACCACCACACCCAGTCGTCGCATGGCACCTTTCGTCACGGCCTGTGAAGTGAGGAGGTCCCCGAAAAGCGGCTCACGACGGCGGCGCGTGAGCTTTTTTCGAGGCTCCTCATCACTCAGAGGGCATCGTGACCATGGTGGCCCGCATCATTCCACTCCGCCAGGAGCGCCCGAGGCCGCCGGGGTCGGACATCGAGCGCGCTTTCCAGACATGGGCGCCGTACGTGGCCGGGGTGGCGATTCGCCTCATGGGGCGCGACCAGGACGTCGAAGACGTGGTGCAGGACGTGTTCGTCGAGGCGATGCGCACGCTGGCGACGCTCCGCGACCCGGCGCGCGAGAAGGCGTGGCTGGCCTCGGTGGCGGTGCGGCTGGTGATGCGGAGGCTGCGTCGGCGCCGCATCGCGCGGTTGTTGGGGCTCGCTGAGACGTGGGACCCGTCGTGGCTCCAGGCGCCCGAGGCGGACCCGGAGCAGCGCGCGCTCCTTCGGCAGGTGTACCGGCTGCTCGACGACTTTCCTGCGAACGAGCGCATCGCGTGGTCGCTGCGCTACCTCGAGGGCGAGAAGCTGGAAGACGTCGCGGCGCTGTGTGGCTGCTCGCTGGCGACGGCGAAGCGTCGCATCTCGGCGGTCCAATCCGTCATCGAGGAGGCGCTCCATGGCTGACCTCGCGTCGAAGCTGAAGAGCGCGGCGAGCCGCCTCGAGCCGGGGTGGAGCGAGGCCGCGCTGCAGGGGCTGGCGCGCGAGACGTCGCGGCGGCTGGTGCGGCGGCGTCGCGTGACGGCGGCGGTCGCCCTCTGCGCAGGGGTGCTGTTGCTGGTGGGCGTGGTGTCACTCGTCCGCGCGCCCGCGGGCCCGCGGGTCGAGGTGGCGTCGACGGGTGAGGTGGTGGTGCACGACGCGCCGTCGGTGCGCACGCTGGTGATTGACGACGCCGAGACGCGGCTCGAAGTGGTGGCGGGCGCGGCGCGCTTCTCGGTCGAGCCGCAGGGGCCGCGCCGCGTGGTGGTGCTCGCCGGGCGGGTGCAGGTCGACGTGGTGGGCACCGTCTTCGTCGTCGAGCGCCGGGCCAGAGAGGTGCGCGTCGCCGTCGACGAGGGCGTCGTGCGGGTATCGTTCGACGGCGTGGTGCAGCGGCACGTGCGCGCGGGTGAGGTGTCGCTCTTCGACGAGGCCGCGCTCGCGGCGGGGCCTGCTGCCGAGCGGCCGAACGAGCCGACGGCAGCCGGCGTGGAAGCGGCTCCGCGCGACACGTCGGCCGCGGAGCGCGAAGCAGGCGTGGCCGGGGTGGTCCCCTCGCCCGCGCCGGGCTCGCGGCCGACGGAGCGGAGTGGTGCGTCGAACCCGGCGCGGGGCCCGAAGGCAGGGAAGAAGCCGCAGCCGCCAGCGCCTGACGCACCCTGGAGAGACCTCGCGGCGCAGGGCGCCTTCGACGAGGCGTGGCGAGCGCTCCAGGCCACGACGCCGCGCGACGAGCCCGACGACCTCTTGCGGGCGGCCGACGTCGCCCGACTCTCGGGACACGCGGCGGCTGCGGTGGCCCCGCTCGAGCGGGTGGTGGAACGGTTCCCCGGTGACGCGCGCGCGCCGCTGGCCGCCTTCACGCTGGGCCGGCTGTTCCTCGAAGACCTGGGCGCTCCGGCGCGCGCGGCGACGGCGTTCGAGCGGGCGCGGGCCCTGGCTCCACGGGGGCCGCTCGCGGCCGACGCGCTCGCTCGCGAGGTCGAGGCGCTCGCGAAGAGTGACTCGAAGGCGAGGGCGCTGGAGCGGGCCAGGCAATACCTCGAGCTGTGGCCCAGGGGTCCGCGGGCCGCGGCGGTGCGTCAATGGGGCGGGGTGCGCGAAGAATGAGCTGTGGCCCGGGGCCAGCCGGTCAAGACTGACGGCTGCGCATGTGGCTCGTCGTGCTCCAGGCGGTGGTGTCGGCCAGTGACGTGCGGGTCGAGCTCGTCGACTGCCCACGGGTCGAGGTCCGCGCGGTGGAGCGGCAGCTCACGCTCGAGCTGTCGCGCGCCACCACGCCGCCGACGCGGGTGCGCATCACCTGTGACGCGTCGCGGGCGGTGCTGCGCGCCGTGACGGCGACGGGTGAGGCACGCAGCGAGGTGGCCATCGACGACGTCCCGACAGTGGCGCTCGCACGCACCCTCGCGCTGGCGGCGGCCGAGCTGGTGTTGAACCCGGTTCCGGAAGCGCCCGCCATCGAGCCTCCGCCTCAGCCCGTCGCGCAACCGCCGTCGGTGGAGCGCTGGTGGCTGCGCGCCAGCGGCGGTGTGGAGGGGTTCTCGTCGCTCCTGGGGGGCGGTGGGCTGTCAGCAGCGGTGCGGGCGGGCCCGGTGTGGCTCCTCGCAGACGTTCGTGTCGCCGGAGCCTCGCGGTCGTTCGTTCAGGGGCGCGTCTCGAGCGTCGCGGTCGATGGCGTCATCGGGGCGCTCCTTCGGCCGCGCCTGGGTCCCGTGCTCGTCCCCGTGGGCCTCGGGGTGCGGGTGGGCCACGTCTGGCTGAGCGCGAGCCCGGAAGAGGGGGTCGATGCGGGAGGCGTGCGCGGCGTGCGGGTGGCGCCGGTCGCGCTGGTGGGCTTTCACGTCGTGCTCTTGGAGCGCGTCACCATCGGCGCCGACGTGCAGTTGGGCTGGGCGCTGCGCGGAGTGCAGGGCCTCGTCGATGGCACGCCCGCGGTGGCGCTCGTCGGAGCGGTCGCCGTGCTGTCGCTGGGCGTGGGGGTGACGTGGTGAGCCGCCGAGTCCAGGTCCCAAGCGGTCGCCGCTCGGCGAGGTGCCATCTCGATGGACGAAGTGTGTGCGGTGTCGTCAGCGCGGGCCGTGGAGGCGCTGATCAGCGAGGCGTCCCCGCTGCCGGGAAGCGTTCTGCCCTGGGTGATGACGGAATTGCTCACACCCCCGCGAGCCACCGCCTCGCTCGAAGAAATGTATCGGCATGCAACGCTGATGTCGGTGCGTCTGGGGTCGCGAGTCAGCGAGCTGCGACTGATCGCAGCGGAGCGCGAACGCCAACCGGTGAGGCGGTGATGGGCCACGGCCCCTCGATGCCTTGCGTCAATCCACGACGAGCACCCGGCTCCCGGCATCGGGTCGACGTGATGATCCGCCTCGGCGCGCTCGTGCTGCTCTTGCTTCTTCACGGCTGCGGCGTCACCGAAGGTCCGCTGCTGACGACCCGTCCCGCGCCGCCCACGCCGCGACCGGTGCCGCTGCTCCTCGCCTGGGGAGCGCCTGCGCCGCGCACGGCTGCCGACCTCACCGATGTCGCGCGCGTGTGGAGTCAGGGACCGGCCTTCGATGGCGTGGTGTTGTCACCAGGGGTCGATGCCCCGTGGCAATCGGCTCCGCTGGACGTAGCGCCCGCGCTCGCGCTCGAAGCGAACCTCGCGCAACCACCCTTCCTTGGACTCCCCGGGAATCTGCTGTCGACGCGCATGGGCCCGGGCAGCGTCGACGACGATGACGACACCGGCTTCGCGCAGGTGACGGCGAACTTCGGAGCGCTCGCGCGAGCGGCCCGGCGAATCGGCGCGCGCGGCCTGATGCTCGACACGCAGACCTACGACCGGCAGCTCTTCTCCTTCGCTGCCGTGGGACGCGGGCGAGCCTTCGAGACCGTGCAGGCCTCGATGCGGCGCCGCGGAGAAGCCGTGATGCGGGCGATGCAGGCAGAGCACCCCGACGGGCTCGTGGTGGTGACGCTGGGCTACGCCGACGTCTTTCGCTCGGTCTGCCTCGACGGTGTCTCGCTGGAGACGGAGCGCTACGGCCTGCTGCCAGCGTTCCTCGATGGAATGCGCGACGCGCTCGGGCCCGGGCGGGAGCGCCAGCTCGTCGACGGTTTCCTTCCCTCCTACGCCACGCGAGACGGCCGCGCGTTCTCGACGTTGCGCAGCGCCATCGTGTTCGACGAGGCCGCGCTGCGAGCCGGCACCGGGGCCGCGGTGAGCTACCGCTTCCCCCGGCAGGCGGGCGAGGCCGACGAGTTTCCCTGGCGCACGATGGAGCCGCTGCGTTGCTCCGAGGCCGTTCGCTCGCAGCTCGCCCGCACCGTCGGCGTGGGCTTTGGCGTGATGGTCGACTTCAAGAGCGAGCCGTTCGACGCGGCGCCCTACTCGCGAAACTTCCACTCACCCGAGGGCTTCGCCGAGGTGCTGAGCGCCGCGCGTCGTGAGGCGGACAGCATCGTGTGGCTCTTCTCGGCGCAGGTCGACTGGTGGAGCCGCAGCGGCCGGACTCCATTGCCACCCGCGTACCGAGCGGCCTTCACCGCGCCGTAGCACTCCAGCGCGACGTCACGGGCCTGCAGCAGCGAGGCATTGGTCCAACGTCGGGGTCGGTGTGAACCCGCACTCGCCCGTTGGTTGGCGTTCACACCGCGCTTGCGCCACGCAGGCGTCACGGCGGGTCGCCTCACAACTGGTGACGCCGCCAACGTGGTCGGTACAGAGCTGATTTCTGCACCCACCCCGAAAGCAGCCGCCCGTTTCAGCCGGTTGTCGTGCCTCACACCGCACGAACCGCCGTGGACAGGGAGCTGTGACGCAGACGGGCCCCTCCGTGACGGAGAGACACTCCGGGGCACTCTCGCAGGAGCGCTCGTCGAGGAACGCACAGCGCAGTTCGGTTCCACAGCCCGACAGCAGTCCCACGGCCCACAGTCCACTCAAGAGTCCACGGGTTCGCATCACGAGCGGGCACATCCAAGCACCGTGCCACCATCGGGACCTGTCGTCTCGGTCGGTTCGTGCGCGGAAGCGGAGTTTTCACTCAGGAAACCGTTGGACTCGGAGATGAAAGTCGAGAGGAGGTCGTCGGACGCCGGCAACGTGTCGTGCAGCAGGTGACGCGAGCGCAGCGCTCGTTGCGCTCCACGCCAGTGACTGGAGCGAGCCCTCGAGGAGACCAGCCCGACGTGCCTTCACCGGGTTGTGAGCCACTGCTGCACCAGCGGCCACCAGCGCTCCAGGGTGAGGGCGGCGCCGGCGCCGAGCGCTCCCCCCACCGCGAAGCCCAGCCCGATTCGTGGACTCTTCACCGCGGCGAGCTCGGCCGGCGACAGCTGCGAGAGGGCCGACAAGTCCGTGCGGCTCAAGCGAGCGAGCGCCTCGCTCTCGGTGATTCGCTGGCGGTCCTTGAGGAAGCTCACCAGCAGCGCGTCGGGCGGCTGGTCGAGTCCTGCCAGCAGCGGCTCGAGTGCATGACGCAGCTGCGTCGCGCTCTGGAACCGGTCTTCGGGCTTCACCGCCATCATCTTCTCGACCACGCGGCGCAGCGCCTTCGGCGTCATCGGCGCCGAACGTTTCAACGGCTCGACGAGCCCCTTCGTCACCTTCACGAACACCTCGCCCGGTGAGCTGCCGGTGAAGGCGCGCTTGCCCGCGAGCGCCTCGGCCAACACCACGCCGAGGGAATAGACGTCGCTGCGCGCATCGACGGCGGCGCCGGTCACCTGCTCCGGAGACATGTACGCGGGCGTTCCCACCGCGAGGCCCGTCTGCGTCAGCCGCCCGAGGTCCTCGTTCTGCGCGATGCCGAAGTCCATCAGCTTGGCTTCGCCCGACTTCGTCAGCATCACGTTCGCGGGTTTCAAGTCCCGGTGCACCACCTTGCGGAAGTGCGCGTGCTCGAGCGCGCGGGCCACCTGCAGGCCCACCACCGTCACCACCGCCGGCGGGAGCGGCGCTTCCTTGATCAGCTCTCCGAGCGTCGGACCATCGACGAGCTCCATCACCATGTACCAGGCGCCGTTCTTCTCGATGAGGTCGTAGAGCGTGACGATGTGCTGGTGGTGGAAGCCGGCGAGCGCCATCGCTTCGCGTTTGAAGCGGCTCATCGCCTCGGCGTTCTTCGCGGCGTCGGCCGACAGCTCCTTGATGGCCACCTCGCGCTGCAGGGCCTCGTGCACCGCCCGGTACACCACCGCCATGCCGCCCTTGCCGAGGGGCCCCAGCAGCCGGCAGTCGCCCACCTTGCGAATCGCCATGCGCCCTCCCCGACGAAAGAGCCCGCACGCTAGCGACGGAGCGCCCCCACGGGCGACCCGCCTCGCTGACCCGCGACGCCGAGAGGTCGGAGCCTCGGTGACATCGGCCCCCTGCCACACACAGCGAGAATCCCGGTGACCGGCGCTGGTGCGCGCCCCTACGCTCCGCAACCGCATGGGGGTTCCAGAGCGGCTCATCTTTGGCTCATCCGTCGAGGCGCTCCTCAAGACGGCGAGCGGCAAGGTCTCGAAGGACACGGACGCGAAGCTGCGGCGGCTCGGCATGGCGCTCGACCGCAAGCTCGAGCCGGCCTACCCGGCCACCAACTGGGCCGAGGCCGTGCGCCTCATCGGCGCCGACCTCTTCCCCAACGAGTCGCCCGAGAAGCAGGCCAACAAGCTCGCGCGCCTCACGGTGAAGAACTTCGCCGAGACCGTCATGGGCAAGGCGATGTTCACCGCCGCGCGCGTCTTCGGCGCCCGGCGCTCCCTGCAGCGCATGACACACAACCTGCGCACCGGCGCCAACTTCATCGAGACGCGCTTCACCGAGATCGACGAGACGACCCACGAGCTGTGGATCAGCGACGTCTCGGGCGTGCCGGGCTTCTACGCGGGCCTCGTCGAGGCCGGCTCCGACTTCATGGAAGGCTGGGTTCACGAGATGCGCATCAAGCAGCTCGACGGGCCTGGCTGTCTCTACGAGCTCAAGAGCGCGAAGCCTTCGCGCTGACGAACGGCTGTTTCGAGAAGGGGGACTCGCATGGCAGCTCCATCGCTGGACGAGGTGCAGTTCGCGCTCGACCGCGCCACCCGCGTCTTGTGGAACACCCAGCGCGCCGACGGCTCGTGGGACTGCCCGGGCCAGGTGGGCGCGTGGGTGACGGCGCAGGTGGTGACGGTGCTGAAGTACCTGCGTCGACTCGATGACGCCGACACGAAGGCCGCCGCGAAGTGGCTCTCGTCTCAGCAGCGCGCCGACGGCAGCTTCGCCATTCACGCCTACTCGACGACGGGCGACGTCGGCACCACCGCGGCCGGCTGGGCTGCGCTGCACCTCTGCGGTGCGGCCGACGCGGCGGCGAAGGCGAAGGCCTGGGTCGAGGCGAACGGCGGCGTGCCCCGCGTGCTCGCGCGCATCGACGAGGGCGACCTCTCGGCGCTCTTCCTCGGCATGGCGGGCCTGGTGCCGGCGTCGAAGCTGCCGTGCCCCTCGACGACGGCCATGCTGCTGCCGCCGGTGATGCGCCTGCTCGAGACGCGCTTCCACTCGGGCGTCTTCATGATGGCCTTCGAGTTCGAGCTGCTGGTGAAGAAGCTGCGCGGCGACTTCGGGCTCGACGGGGGCCCCAAGTCTTTCCTCGACCACCTCAAGTGCCGCGGCGCCATCGACGTGCTGCGCACCTTCCAGAACGACGACGGCAGCTGGAACGACTCGGCCGTCATCTCGGTGCTGGCGCTGCCGTGCCTCGACGCCATCGACTCCGCCGAGTCACGGCAGATGCTCGAGCGCGCCCTCGTGTGGCTCGACGCCCAGAAGGTGCGTGACGAGAAGGGCCTGCGCTTCGACGGCTTCGGCACCGAGGTCTGGTCGTCGGCCTTCAACGCGCGCGCGCTCCTCGCCGCGGGCGAGCCACCGTCTTCGCCGCGCATGTCGAAGGCGCTGGCCTGGCTCGTCGACGCGCAGCTCACCCGGCCGATGCCGAAGGTGGACAACCGCAAACCCGACGCGGTGCTGACGGGCGGCTGGGCCTTTCAGCGCACCAACCACACCATGCCCGACTGCGACGACGCCGGCGTGGTGCTGTCGGCCTTCGGGCACGCCATGGCGGCCACGGGCGCGCAGGCCCTCGACCGCGACACCTTCTCGAAGGTGCAGCGCTCGTCGCAGCTGGGCATGCAGTGGCTCTTCTCGATGCAGAACCCCGACGGCGGCTGGTCGGCCTTCGTCTGGGGGCTCCAGGGGAAACCGCCCGGCCCCATCATGGAGAAGAACCCGCACGTCGACATGACGAACCTCGTCGACATGCTCCAGGCCGTCATCGACGTGCCTCCGCCCATGGGCGACCCGTCGACCGAAGACCTCACCAGCCGCGTGCTGCACGGCCTCGGGCAGCTCGGCCTCACCGAGTCGCACCCCGCCGTCGAGAAGGCCGTCGCGTTCCTCGAGGCGCAGCAGGCGTCGAACGGAGGCTTCTGGGGCCGCTGGGTGGTGAACTACCTCTCGGCGACCGCCTTCGTGCTGATGGGGCTCGCCTCGGTGAAGGTGAATCTGAAGAAGCCGTGGGTGCGCCGCGCGGTGGACTTCCTGCTGCAGCACCAGAACGACGACGGCGGCTGGGGTGAGGGGCCTGCGTCGTACGTGAGCATCACCGAGGCCGGGAAGGGGCCCACCATGCTGCCCCTGACGGCGCTGGTGGTGCAGGCGCTGCTCGACGTCGGCGAAGGTGACAGCCCCGCGGTGGAGAAGGCGGTCGACCTCTTGCTGCGCACGCAGGCGCCCGACGGCACGTGGAGCAACGGGCTCTACCTGCACACGAACGTCCCGCCCGACACCTTCTACGTGTACCCCGAGGCCGCGCGCTTCTACCCGACCGAGGCGCTGGCCCGGTACCTCTCCTTCCGCCGCGCGCAGAACGCCGGCTTCGCGCCGAAGCGTCCCTTCACCAACGAGCGCCTGGGCCGCGCCCGCCAGGAGATGGACGCGCCGGCCGACACCGTCATCGCCGACCTCTTCGCGCGCCACGACGTCGCGGGCGTCAACCAGGTGATGATGAGCATCTTCCGCACCGACGAGGCGATTCCGCCGGGCCTGCCGCCGCTCGCCGAGGCGTACTTCACCGACGTCGCGCTCCCGGCGTGGGCCGACCGCGAGGCGATGAACCGCGCCGGCCGGCTCTTCACCCGCTGCGGCTGGCAGATGGCCACCTGTCTGTTCTGTACCTCGCTCCCCCAGGCGTACGCGGCCGGCCGCGGCGCGCACGTGTTGACGCAGTCGCAGGCCATGACGAAGCACGTGCGCCAGCGCATCTTCGAGACGGCGCAGTTCCTCTTCGACGCGTGCGGCGAAGGCGCCTTCGCGCCCAACGGCCGCGGCGTGCGGAGCATTCAGAAGGTGCGCCTCATGCACGCGGCGATGCGCCACTTCCTCCTCACCCGGGCCACCCCCGCGTGGGACGCGGCGTACTTCGGCCAGCCCCTCAACCAGGAAGACCTCGCCGGCACGCTGATGACGTTCTCCATCGTGGTGCTCGACGGGCTCGAGTCGCTCGGCGTGCAGCTGTCGACGCAGGAGAAGAACGACTGGCTCCACCACTGGCAGGTGGTGGGCGTGTTGATGGGCATCGACGACGACCTCATTCCACGCTCGCTCGACGACGCGCACGAGCTGATGGAGGCCATTCGCACCCGCCAGTGGATTCCCAGCGCCGATGGCCGCGCGCTGGTGACGCCGCTCGTCGACATGATGAAGGAATACTTCCCCGGCACCACCTTCGATGGGTTCCCGGTGGCGCTCATTCGGCGGCTGGCGGGCGACCACTGCGCCGACCTTCTGGGCCTGCCGCCCGTCGACTTCACCGCCGAGCTGGTGGCCATCATGGCCGAGCTCGAGCGCTTCCTCACGGCCGGCAACCCCGACGACGTCGCCAGCCGACTGTTCGACACCGCGACGTTCGCCTTCATGAAGATGGTGGTGACGGTGTCACGCGAGGGGAAGCAGGCGAAGTTCCGCATTCCGCCGTCGCTCCACGAGACGGTCGACCCGAAGCTGTGAGAGGGTTCGTCGTTCTCCTTCGTGTCCGGTAGTCTTCGACCCTTCCGTGCCCGCTCCCAAAGACCTCCTCGCGCTGTTCGATGGCTTGTCCGTCGCGCTGCTGCGCGTCGAGCACCCGACCGGCCGGGTGTCCTGGCTCGGTGGAGCGCCGCCCACCTGGCTGGCCGACGTCGACCTCTCGAGCTGGTGGAAGGTGGCGCTCGTGCCCGACGACGCCACGCAGCTGCGCGCCCTCGTGCAGGCAGTCGTCGACGGCCACGGAGACCGCACGTGCGAGCACCGCCTCAAGCTGTCGAGCGGCGCCGCGTTGTGGATGCGCACCACCCTCACGAAGTGCAGCGAGCGACCGACCGACGCCCTGCTGGCGATGCAAGACGTCACCGCCGCGCGCTTCGACGCCAAGCAGTGGCGCGAGCTCGAGTCCTGGCTGGTGACGCTGGGCGAGACGTTGCCCTTCGACTTCTGGATTCAGGACCGCGAGGGCCGCTTTCTTCTGCAGAACCCCGCGTCGGTGAAGCGGCTGGGCCACGTGCTGGGGCAGGGCACCGCCGACCTGCCGGTGTCCGAGGCGCAGCGCAGCTCGCTCGACACCGGCGTGGCGCGCGCGCTGGCCGGAGAGGCCGTGCGCGAAGAGCTCGTGCTGGAAGAGACGAACGGCCTCCGCACGGTGGCGCGCGCACTGTCTCCGTTGCACGACGGCTCCGGAGTGGTGGGGGTGCTGGGCGTCGACATCGACATCACCGCGCTCAAGCAGTCCGAGGCGAAGCTGCGCGCCTCGCTGGCCGAGCTGCAGACGGCCCAGGAGACGCTGGTGCGGCGCAAGCAGCTCGTCGCGCTGGGTGAGATGGCGGCCGTCGTCGCGCACGAGGTGCGCAACCCGCTCGGCAGCATCTCGAACGTGGTGGCCCTGCTCGAGCGCGGGCAGGTGTCGCGCAGCGAGGAGCGCGAGCTGTGGAAGGTCATCGCCGACGAGACGCGCCGGCTCGACCTGCTGGTGGCGAACCTGCTCGACTTCGTGCGGCCCGTGTCGCTCGAGGTGAGCCCGAGGCCGCTCGAGCCGCTGCTCGAGAAGGCGCTCCACCAGACGCTCTGGGCCGAGGACGCCACGCGCAGGGTGGAGGCGCGGGTGACGGGGCACGCGGCGCCGCTGCCCATCGACGCCAGCCAGCTCGAGCTCGCCTTCACCAACCTCTTCCGCAACGCGGTGCAGGCGATGGCTGGAAAGGGCACGCTCGAGGTGCAGGTGGGTGAAGAGACGCGCGGGCCCCAGCGCTTTGCCACCGTGACGATTCGCGACAGTGGGCCCGGCCTGCCCGAGGGCCTCACCGAGCGGCTGTTCGAGCCCTTCGTCACCACCCGCGCGCGGGGCCACGGCCTGGGCCTCGCCATCGTGCGCAAGGTGGTGGAGCAGCACCAGGGTGAGGTGTCCTTCGAGAGCGTCAGTGGGCGTGGCACGACATGCATCGTGCGATTACCGATGGCGGCACCTGACGGCCGCCCATGAGCACCTGGACCATCGACACCTCGCAGTGGCCCATCGTCATTCACTCCGTCGAAGGGAGTCTGAGTGACCGTCAAATCGACGACTACCTGCGCGAGGCGACGGCGCTGATGGACCGGCCGGAGCCGTACATCGCCATCATGGACGCCTCGCGCATCGGGAGCGTGTCGGCGTACATGCGGGCGCGCATCACCGAGTGGCAGCGGCAGCACCGGGCCATCGTGAACGAGCGCTGCGTCGGTGTGGTGTATGTCTTGTCGAGCCCGCTGCTGCGCTTCGTGACGATGACCATTCTGCTGGTGACGGGGCTGGGCGTGCCGTACGTCGTGTGCGCGACGCGCGACGAGGCGCTGGCGTGGGCCCGCGGGCGGGCGAGCGAGGCGATGCCGACGTCGGGCGTGTAGAGCGGACAGTGACCCGTTACAAGCGCGCAGACTCAATAAGGAACACGATCGTGGCCGCTGTCATGTGTAGGACATAGGCAACCAAGGCGCGAGGGACATCACGAGGTGCAGTCCCCTGTCCGTGCGCGGCTAGTTTATTTCTTGCCGTCGCAATCCCATTCTCAAGAGTACCCTGAAGGTGACTAATGTGATTCTGCCAGAACGGATCGATCAGGCCATTCCGGAAGCAGATATCTACTAACTTCTTGGCGGTTGCGCCCTGTTCGTACTGCCATTTCTTGTTGGCACAAATCACCTTCATCGTGCTCTCGAATGCCTTTAGGGCCTCTGTGAGCGCCTCTTCATGACGAGCATGGCGGTAGTGCTCGTAAGCGTTGATGAATTCCTCGCTAGGCCCTGCGAAGCCTTTGGTCCTGAGCAACGCAAGAGCCGGCTTGACCGCCTCAACATGCAGGAGGTCAGAATCAACTCGAACCAAATCCCCTTGCTCATACTGGTAGCCGACTCCGCTTTCCTTGAACCTCTGGTTGAGTTCTTCGATTGCCCGGTCGACTCTCACATTGGGATCGGGCTCGTTCAGGTACTCCCATCGCCTGGTGACTTTATCTGCGAACCGTACCGAGAGTTCCACCGCATCGAGGACGTTCTCGTGGTTCTTGGTGGTTAGAATGAACTGGAATAGCTCTTCCGCATACCCCTGTGATCACTTGAGTTGGGCCTGAACGTGACGATACCACGCGGCAACTCTCGCTTGGCTCAGCCGCTTCCGCAGGGACTGGATGGCGACGA
>JALOQF010000141.1 GCA_025459425.1 Myxococcaceae bacterium
CGTTCCGCGATCCGTACGGCGTGCTGCGCTCGATGCCGGCGAGCACCTTCCCGAAGGTGGCGGTGGCGATCCACCTCCCGACGGACGTGAAGCTGAACGGCGTCGGCTGAAGCGGCTGGCGCGTCGAGACGGTCGAACGCTTGTACTGAGATCAACGATTCGCCTCGCATGCGGTCGCCGTTCGTCGCCCACCCCTCACGTCGCGGCACGGCTCGATGCCCGAAGGGCGAGGGGTCGAAGTCAGCGCGCCCAGGCCACACCAGCGCCTCGGAGCGCCGGGGCGTTTTTTCCAGCGGTCCCTGGTCGAGCGACACGCCATTCCGGCTTTCCGTGATGCTGCGTGGTGCCGTGGCAGTGGCGGTCGTCGCGCTCGCGGGCGGGTGCCGGTGTCAGCGCACGAGCGGCGTCGACGCGGGGCTCGCGGCTTCGCGGGAGTGGCTGAACGGAGCGCTCGAGGTCGAGACGGCTTCGCCACGGCGCGGAGGCCGGCTGGTGGTGCGAACGATGACCGAGCCGGGCACGCTCAACGCGCTCGAGGGCGCGACGTCGCGCGACACGTGGACGCTGCGGATCACCCGCAACCTCGTCACCGAGTCGTTGATCTCCATCGACCCATCGACCTTCGCGCTCGTGCCGCAGCTCGCGGCGTCGTGGAGCGACTCGGCCGATCACCGCACCACCACCTTCACGCTGCGCGAGGGCGTCACCTTTCACGATGGCGCGCCGCTGACGACCGCCGACGTGGTGGCGACGTTCACGGCCGTGCTCGACCCCTCGAAGCCGACGGGCGCGGTCCGGCAGGACTTCGGAGCGCTCGAGGCGATCAAGGCCCTCGACGGGCGGACCGTGCAGCTCACCTGGAAGGCGCCTTCGCCCTTCGCGCTGCGGCAGGTGGCGAAGCTGCCCATTCTCTCGGCGCAGCAGCTCGCCGGCGACTGGCAGGCCCTGGCGAAGGCGCCCGTCGGCACCGGCCCGTTCCGCGTCGGAGCGTGGGTGAAGGGCGAGTCGCTCACGCTCGAGCGGGTGCGCGACGGCGCGTACCTCGACACCATCGTCTTCCGCTTCGTGAAGGATCACACGGTGGCCGCGGGGCTGCTCGAGCAGGGAGCGTTCGACGTGATGACCGCGGTGCAGCCGGCGCTGTGGCGGGCCATCGAAGCGCCGACGCCCACGAACGCCTGGGCGCAGACGGGGTACCGGCGGCTCGTGTCGGTCGACAACAGCTACTCGTACGTGGCGTGGAACCAGGCGCGGCCGGTCTTCCAGCACGTCGAGGTGCGGCGGGCGCTCGCGCACCTCTACCCGGCGGCCATCGTCGAGCAAACGGTCGATCTCGGGCTCGAGACGCCCACGACGTGCCCTTTCTACGCGCTGGGCCCGCAGTGCGATCCGACGGTGACGGCCCTGCCCTTCTCGGTGGCAGCGGCAAAGGCGCGGCTCGAAGACGCGGGCTTCGTCGACGGCGATGGAGACGGCGTGCGCGAGCGCGACGGCGTGCGGGCCGCCTTCACCTTCCTGGTGCCGACGACGTCGGTGCGGTTGGGCAAGGTGGTGCCGCTGCTCGAGGAGCAGGCGCGCGCGGCGGGCGTCGAGCTGCGCATCGAGAAGGTCGACGTGGCGACGCTCAACGCGCGGGTGAACGCGCGCGACTTCGACGTGGTGTCCCGGGTGTGGACCGAGTCCGACTTCGAGAGCGAGCTGTTCGGCACCTTCCACTCGTCGGCGCGGGACGGCGGGTCGAACTTCGTGGGCTACTCGAGCGCCGAGGCCGACCGGCTGCTCGAGGCGATTCGGGCCGAGTGGGACGAAGGCCGGCGCCGCGAGCTCGAGCGGGCGCTGCATCGGCGGCTCTACGACGATCAGCCGTACCTCTTCATGACCTCACGGCGCTCGCTCGATCTCGCGAAGCGGCGCGTGCATGGGCTCGTGCCGAGCGTGCTCTGGTACGATCTGCGACGCGTGTGGGTCGAGAACTGACACGCCCGCTGTCAAGCCTCTGACGGTGCGGGGCCGGTCGTTCGGGGCGAACGCGTGCGCGGCAGAGCGCGTGTGCCATACTCGCACGCGACGTCGTTGCCCTGAGCGCAAGCTGGCAGTTCCGCGGTCCGACTCCGCGGCGGGGCAGACGGAGCATTTCGGCCACGACCCCATTTCGTGAAGGAAGCCATGACGACAGCCTGGTCGCAGAAGATCTCGGCGCTGCAGAACAAGAAGGAATACGCGGAGCTGAACTGGGAGGGCAGCTTCGACGAGTACCTCGACATCGTTCGCGGCAACCCGCGCGTCACGCGTACGGCGTACCAGCGCGTGTACGACATGATCCTGAGCTACGGGAAGACCGAGTACATCGACAACAAGAAGCGGCTCATCCGCTACCACTTCTTCTCCGACGAAAAGAACGGCTCGCGCGACGCGGTGTTCGGCCTCGACGTGCCGCTGATGAAGCTGGTGAACGTCTTCAAGGCGGCGGCGCACGGCTACGGCGCCGAGAAGCGCGTCATTCTGCTCCACGGGCCGGTGGGTTCGTCGAAGTCGACCATCGCGCGCGTGCTCAAGCGCGGCCTCGAGGACTACGCGCGCACGGCCGAAGGGGCCGTGTACACGTTCAGCTGGGTGTTCGACGAGAAGGTGACGTTGGCGGACGGCTCGGTGCTTCACGGCCGTATCAAGTCGCCGCTGCACGAAGAGCCGCTCAAGCTGATTCCGTCGGACCTGCGCGGGAAGTTCTTCGGTGAGCTCTGTCCTCCGGAGTCGGGCTTCACCATTCCCGAGCTCGGCGAGCTCAACCCGCACTGCCGCTTCATCTTCCAGCGCCTCCTGGCGCACTACGCGGGCGACCTGAGCAAGGTCTACAAGCACGTGCGCGTGCACCGCATGGTCTTCTCCGAGAAGGACCGCGTGGGCATCGGCACGTTCCAGCCCAAGGACGAGAAGAACCAGGACTCGACCGAGCTCACCGGCGACATCAACTACCGGAAGATCGCCGAGTTCGGCTCGGACTCGGACCCGCGCGCGTTCAACTTCGACGGCGAGTTCTGCGTCGCCAACCGCGGCCTCATCGAGTTCGTCGAGATGCTGAAGCTCGACGTGGCGTTCCTCTACGATCTGCTCGGCGCGACGCAGGAGCACCGCATCAAGCCCAAGAAGTTCCCGCAGACCGACATCGACGAGGTGATCATCGGCCACACGAACGAGCCCGAGTTCAAGAAGCTCGAGTCGAACGAGTTCATGGAGGCCTTGCGGGACCGCACGATCAAGATCGACATCCCGTACATCACGAAGCTGTCCGAGGAGATCAAGATCTACGAGAAGGAGTTCAACCCGCGGCGCATTCGCGGCAAGCACATCGCGCCGCACACGCTCGAGATGGCAGCGATGTGGGCGGTGCTGACGCGGCTCGACGAGCCGAAGAAGCACAACCTGTCGGTGCTGCAGAAGCTGAAGCTGTACAACGGCAAGACGCTCCCGAACTTCACGGAAGACAACATCAAGGAGCTGCGCAAGGAGGCCGCGCGCGAGGGCCTCGAGGGCATCAGCCCGCGCTTCGTGCAGGACAAGATCTCGAACGCGCTGGTGAGCGACAAGTCCGAGACGTCGATCAACCCGTTCATGGTCTTGAACGAGCTCGAGGCGGGCCTCAAGTCACACTCGCTGATCCCCAGCGAAGACACGCGCAAGCGGTACCGCGAGCTGCTGGGCACCGTGAAGCAGGAATACGAAGACATCGTGAAGAACGAGGTGCAGCGCGCGATCTCGGCCGACGAAGAGGCGATCGCCAAGCTGTGCTCGAACTACATCGACAACGTCAAGGCCTACACGCAGAAGGAGAAGATCAAGAACAAGTACACGGGCCTCTACGAGGAGCCGGACGAGCGGCTGATGCGGGCGATCGAAGACAAGATCGACATTCCCGAGAGCCGCAAGGACGACTTCCGGCGCGAGATCAT
This sequence comes from Myxococcaceae bacterium, assembly GCA_025459425.1. Classification (GTDB taxonomy): domain Bacteria; phylum Myxococcota; class Myxococcia; order Myxococcales; family Myxococcaceae; genus Xiheimicrobium. The sequence continues at coordinate 3,948 of JALOQF010000141.1, forward strand.
GAACTACATCGGCGCGCTCGCCATCGAGGGCAAGACCTTCAACTGGCGCACGAACGAGCGGCTGCAGAAGGCGCTCGAGCTGAAGCTGTTCGAGGATCAGAAGGACTCGATCAAGCTGAAGACGCTGGTGAGCTCGGTGGTCGATCGCGAGACGCAGGAGAAGATCGACATCGTGAAGTCGCGGCTCATCAAGAACTTCGGGTACGACGAAGAGAGCGCGACCGACGTGCTCAACTTCGTGGCCAGCATCTTCGCGCGCGGTGACGCCAAGGAGTGACGAGTGGGACTGCGCATCGACCAGGACCACACGCGCTTCAAGGCGATCGTCCGCGGGAAGATCAAACAGAACCTGCGCAAGTACGTGCAGCAGGGCGAGATGCTCGGCAAGAAGGGGAAGGAGTTCATCTCCATTCCCGTGCCGTTCATCGACGTGCCCCGCTTCAAGCACGGCTCGCGGCAGGGCGGCGTCGGCCAGGGCGAGGGTGAGCCGGGCGATCAGTTGGGTCAGGGCCAGCCGCAGCCGGGTGACGGCAGCGGCAAGGCCGGCGAGGGCGAAGGCCAGCACGTGCTCGAGGTCGACGTCAGCCTCGAGGACCTCGCACAGATCCTGAGTGAGGAATTGCAGCTGCCCAACATCGAGAACAAGGGCAACGACAAGATCGTCACCACGCGCATCAAGTACACGGGCATCAACACGGTGGGCCCGCAGTCGCTGCGGCACTTCAAGCGCACGTTCAAGGAAGCGCTCAAGCGGCAGATCGCCACCGGCACGTACGACCCGGGCAACCCGGTCATCGTCCCGCGCCGGCAAGACGTGCGCTACCGCACGTACAAGCTCGAGAACCTGCCGCAGACGAACGCCGTCATCATCTACATGATGGACGTCTCGGGCTCGATGGGCGACGAGCAGAAGGAGATCGTTCGCATCGAGTCCTTCTGGCTCGATACGTGGCTGCGCAATCAATACAAGGGCCTCGAGACGCGCTTCATCATTCACGACGCGGTGGCGCGCGAGGTCGATCGCGACACGTTCTTCCACACGCGCGAGTCCGGCGGGACGATGATCTCGAGCGCGTACAAGCTGTGCCGCGACATCATCAAGGCCGAGTACCCGGCGTCGTCGTGGAACATCTACCCGTTCCACTTCTCCGACGGCGACAACTGGTCGGCCGACGACACGCGGTCGTGCATCGAGCTGCTCAAGACAGACATCCTGCCCGACGTGAACCAGTTCGCGTACGGGCAGGTCGAGTCGCCGTACGGGTCGGGCCAGTTCATCAAGGATCTGCGCGAGCACCTGGGCGATCACGACAAGGTGGCCCTGAGCGAGGTCGCCGACAAAGACGCGATCTACGGCTCCATCAAGGACTTCCTCGGGAAGGGTCGCTGAATGCCCAAGTCACTCACCCCTCGCCTGATGGATCTGAAGACCGAGATCGAAGGCTACGCCCGCACCTTCGGCCTCGACTTCTTCGAGCAGGTCTTCGAGGTGCTCACCACCGAAGAGCTCAACATGGTGGCCGCGTACGGCGGCTTCCCCACGCGCTACCCGCACTGGCGCTGGGGCATGGACTACGAGCAGCTGTCGAAGTCCTCCGAGTACGGGCTGTCGAAGATCTACGAGCTCGTCATCAACAACGACCCCTGCTTCGCCTACCTGCTCGAGGCCAACGCCGAGGTCGATCAGAAGCTCGTCATGGCCCACGTCTACGGCCACAACGACTTCTTCAAGAACAACTTCACCTTCAAGTTCACCAACCGGAAGATGGTCGACGAGATGGCGAACCACGCCACCCGCGTCCGCCGGTGGATCGACAAGCTCGGCGTCGAGAAGGTCGAGGAGTTCATCGACGTCGCGCTCTCGCTCGAGAACCTCATCGACCAGCACGCGCCCCACATCAAGCGCAACCCCGACCCGAAGACCGCCGAGGCCCAGGTCAACACCCGCGCCGAAGGGTTCAAGGTCGACAAAGACTACATGCGGCCCTACGTGAACCCGGCCGCCTTCCTCGAGAAGGAGCGCAAGAAGATCGAGGACGAGAAGAAGCAGTCGAAGAAGTTCCCCGAGCGGCCCCAGCGCGACGTGCTGGCCTTCCTGCTCGAGCACGCGCCCATGGAGGACTGGGAGCGCGAGATCCTCTCGATCGTGCGTGAAGAGGCCTACTACTTCGCGCCCCAGGCCCAGACGAAGATCATGAACGAGGGCTGGGCCAGCTACTGGCACTCGACCATCATGACGACGCGCGCGCTGCGCGATCACGAGATCCTCGACTACGCCGACCACCACGCCGGCACCATGGCGATGCAGCAGGGCAAGCTGAACCCCTACAAGGTGGGCATCGAGCTGTTCCGCGACATCGAGGAGCGCTGGAACAAGGGCCGCTTCGGCAAGGACTGGGACGAGTGTGACGATCTGCGCGCCCGCCGCTCGTGGGACAAGAAGCTCGGCGCCGGCCGCGAGAAGATCTTCGAGGTGCGCAAGCACTACAACGACGTCACCTTCATCGACGAGTTCCTCACGCCCGAGTTCGCCATCGAGCAGAAGCTCTTCGTCTACAACTTCAACGACAAGAAGAACTCGTGGGAGATCGCCACCCGCGAGTTCAAGAAGGTGAAGAACAAGCTGCTCCAGTCGCTCACCAACTTCGGCCAGCCCGTCATCGACGTCGTCGACGCCAACTGGGAGAACAAGGGCGAGCTCATGCTGTCGCACAAGCACGACGGCGTCGACCTCGACCCCGGCTACGCCAAGGAGACGCTCAAGAACCTCCAGGGCATCTGGCGACGGCCCGTGGGCATCTTCACCCGGGGCGAGGGCAAGGGCCTGCTCATGCGCCACGACGGCAGCACCTTCTCCGAGAAGAAGGTCGACCTGTAAGTCATTGAACCAACGGCGCTTTCGCCCGTTCCAAGCGACCGGGCGGGGTGGCCATTAGGACTTGTTTCGTGGGCTCCCTCCGCCTGTCCCTCTCCGTCGACTCCACGCACCTCGAGGTGCCCGTCAGTGACTTCGAGCACCTCGCCATCGAGCTGCACTGCACGCTCATCGAGTCACGCCGCGAGCTGACGCTGTCGACCAGGCAGGGGCGCCTGGTGTTCGACCGCGTGGGCCCGCTGGCGCTCTTGCGTGAGGTGGCGATCTCGGACGACGGCGACGGGCTGTTCACCGTCAACGTCTTCGGCCGGCTGCTCGCGGCCTACGAGGGCGAGCTGCACGCCGCCATCGTCACCGCCCCGGCCGACGTGTACCCGCCCCGCGTCACCGTGCGCCGCGGCGAGTCGAGCCACCCACTCTTCGGCTCCGTCATGCTCCCCGTCAGCCCGGCGTTGACCCCCGCCCAGCTCGAGGCCATCGAGCAGCTCCTCGACGAAGCGAAGGCGCACTGGGAGCGCTGGCAGGCCTCGAAGGCCGGTGACGAGAACCGCTCCCGGTAGGCCCCCCGCGGCGCCCGACTCGGTGGCAGAGTGCCATCTCGCATGGCCACCTACCGCAACCCCACGCCCACCGTGGACTGCATCGTCGAGCTGCCCGGCGAGCGCATCGTGCTCATCAAGCGCAAGAACGAGCCCATCGGCTGGGCCCTGCCCGGCGGCTTCGTCGACGAGGGAGAGCCCCTGCACGCCGCTTGCGTGCGCGAGGTGCGCGAAGAGACCGGCCTCGAGGTCGACCTCTCGGAGCAGTTCTTCACCTACTCGGATCCCTCGAGAGACCCCCGCAAGCACACCATCTCGACCGTCTACATCGGCTGGGCCGAGGGCGACCCCGTCGGCACCGACGACGCCGCCGAGGCGAAGGCCTTCCCGCTCGACGCCCTGCCGAAGGAGCTCGTCTTCGACCACGGCACCATCGTCGCCGACTACGTGGCCTACAAGCGCACGGGCCGGCGGCGGAAGATTTGATGGCGTCTGCCGCAGCGCGGCGTAGAAACACCCTTCGTGTCTGGAGTCGATTCGCCCCGCGCCCGAGCCCTGAAGTCCCTCGCTGACGAGCCGTACGATCTCCTCGTCGTCGGCGGTGGCATCACCGGCGCCGGCATCGCGCGCGACGCGGTGCTGCGGGGCCTCAAGGTGGCGCTGGTCGAGAAGCTCGACTTCGCCGCCGGCACGTCGTCGAAGTCGACGAAGCTCATTCACGGCGGGCTGCGCTACCTCGAGCAGGGCGAGATCAAGCTCGTCTTCGAGTCGGTGAACGAGCGCAACCGCCTCATGCGGCTGGCGCGCCACCTCGTGCGTCCCCTGCCCTTCCTCGTGGCCAACTACCGGGGCGACCGCCGCTGGCTGGTGACGCTCGACGTGGGCCTGTGGCTCTACGAGGCGCTGTGCTTCTTCGGTGGGTACAAGAACCACCGCACCTACCGGGCCGCGCGCACGCTCGAGCTCGAGCCGACGCTGCGCCGCGAGGGGCTGGTGGGCGGCATCGTCTACTACGACGCGATGACGGACGACGCGCGCATCACCCTCGAGAACGTGCTCGACGCGCAGGCCTCGGGCGCGGTGGTGGCCAACCACGTTCGCGCTGGCACCCTCGTCACCTCGGGCGACCACATCGCCGGCGTCACCGTCACCGACACGCTCTCGGGCGCCTCCTTCGACGTGCGCGCGAAGGTGGTGGTGAACGCGACCGGTCCGTGGAGCGACGAGGTGCGCGCGCTGGCTGGTGAGAAGCCGCTGCTCAAGCCCACCAAGGGCATTCACATCGTCGTCGACGAGCGACGCCTGCCCGCCCGGCACGCGCTGGTGATGACGCACCCGAAGGACAAGCGGGTGATGTTCACCATTCCGTGGGGCCTGGGCCGCACCGCCATCGGCACCACCGACACGTTCTTCGACGGCCGGCCCGACACCGTCGAGCCGACGGCGAGCGACGTCAGCTACCTGCTCGACGCAGCCAACCACTTCTACCCGGGCTCGAAGTTGACGCCCGACGACGTCATCAGCACCTGGTCGGGGCTGCGGCCGCTCCTCAAGCCCGCCGACGAGGGCGCCGGCGCCAGCCAGGTGTCGCGTGAGCACCTCATCGTCGAACGCCCGGGCTTCCTCACCATCGCCGGCGGGAAGCTGACCACCTACCGCACCATGTCGGCCGAGGTGGTCGACCGGGTGGTGAAGCAGCTCGGCCACAAGACGCCCTCGACGACGGGCGACCGGCCGCTCCCCGGCGCCCGGGGCTTCGAGGACTCCGACGAGGCGTTCACCCGCTTCACCGCGCAGCTCGGGCGCGCCGACGCCGAAGCCTTCACGTCGATGTACGGCGCGCGGGCGAAGGCCGTGCTCGAGCGCTGCGCCGCTCCAGAGGCCAGTCAGCGGCTCGACCCGGAGCTCCCGTGGCTGCTCGGGCAGGTCGATGAGGCCGTCGACGCAGAGCTGGCCCAGACGCTCGATGACGTGCTGTCACGGCGGCTTTCGCTGGTGCTGCGCGCGAAGGACCAGGGCCTCGGCATCGCGCCCGTGGTGGCCCAGCGCATGGCCCAGCGGCTGGGGTGGTCCGAGGCGCGCACGGCGCAGGAGCTCGAGGCCTACCGCGCCGTCGTGGCCAGCTCACGCGCCTGGCAACGCGGCTGAGGGCGAACGTCGCTCCCCGAGATACCTGGCGGCTCCGCCGGGAGCGCAGGAACGGCACTGGCGCGGGGAGCGCGGCGCTGAAGTACCCGACGGCCGCGAGCGACTCGACCTGGTTGGCGGTGACGCCGCGCGGGGAGGCGAGCGGGCCGTTGAGCCGCGCGAGCCGTTCTCTCTTCGTCTTCGTCACCAGCCTCGTTTCGGTGGATCGCCCGATCCACCATGAGAACGCCGGAAACACCCCGCGCATCACGCCTTCATGCCCGCTGCCAGGTCGCGCGTGTTCGACGCGTTGAGCTCCGCGGCGGTCGAGGTCAACGGTCGCGCGAGGCGATCGGGCGGGCGCGCAGTCGTGTTCTCCACCCGCGCGCGTCTCGAGGGCTCCGCGCTGACCTGCTCGGGTCGCAGACCGTCAGTGTTCAAGTCGTCAGGCCAGACGCGGGCGACATGACGAACGGAGATGCTGGTCGTTCTGACGCCGGACTGACCGATACGGGACTGACGGCTATGGGAGAAGCGCCGGCAACATGCCCAGACCCGGACGACCCGGTCGCTGTGGGCGAAGTGGCACTGCCCGCCGTGCAGCGCGCCCACGAGCGGCCGCGACGCGAGGCTTGCAGGTCCGCGGCCGACCGCGCACGACGTGCCGTCAGAGGGGCTTCCCCAGCCGTTCGATCCACTGCCCGTGGACCTCGTCGAAGCGGCGAACGCCCGTGGCGCGGAAGCCCTCGCGTTCCCAGAAGGCACGCCCGCGGGGGTTGGCGTCGAGCACGGCGAGGAAGAGGGCCGGAGCGCCGGAGGACCGCGCGAGCGCCTCGACGTGCGCGAGGAACTGCCGGCCGTGCCCGAGGCCCTGCGCCCAGGGCCCCAGCACCATCAGGCCGAGGAAGGCGTCGGCAGCCGAAGGAAAGCCGAAGGCGAGCTCGGCGAGGCCCGAGAGGCGCCCGTCGAGGAAGAGCCCGAGCCGGTGCGACCTGGCCGGGTCGACACCTGGCGGCGCGTCGGTGAAGAAGTCAGCGGCCTTCTGCCGAGCGTCGCAGGCGCCCTCGGCGAGCAGCCAATACGCCGGAGCGTCACGCCAGAAGGCCTCGACGAGCGCCACCTCGGCCGGCGCGACGGTGCGAATGACGGCCGTCATGTCTTGCGCGCGGCGCGCTCGTTTCGCCTGGCCAGGAAAGAGCCCTCGAGGGGCGCGCGCGCCACACCCCGGTAGACGACGCGGGCCGGGCCGCTCGAGACATGGGCCACCGTCTGGGGCGGGAGGGCGAGGAACGGCACCAGGTCGGGCTTGAGCGCCGACAGGGCCAGAAGCGGCACCACGAAGGGCGCCTCGTGCTCATGGGTGTCGGCGCAGGCCAGGCTCCACCCCGACAGCCCCTTGCTGGCGCTGCCCGCGTCGAGGCGGGTGAGCACCACGGCGTCGGCGTCCTGCGCGCAGCGGCAGACGAGCAACGAGGTGCGCGGCGGCGGGAACGCCAGGTCGAGCCCGACGCTCTCGTTGACGAACTTCTGCAACATCACCTCGCGCACGGTGCGGTCGACGGCTTCGATCCACCGCTCCTTTGGAGCCGGCTCGGGCTCTTCCACGCCCAGCGTCCCGTCGCCGCGCTCGCAGAAGCGCACGAGGTGCCCGCCGATCGCCAGGGTCTCTCCCGCCCGAAACCGGCCGCCCCGTGCCACCGCCGACTCGACGTGGCCGAGAATGAGCCGTTCTCCATCGGGAATGAGGGGCGGCTCGAGGAAGGTGACGGTGACCTCAGGGTGCCCGTGCAGCGAGCACCCCGAGGTGGCGAAGGTCGTCGTCATGCGCGAGGGCAGGCCCTCGACGTCACATCGGCGTCAGGCCACAGCCGAAGCCACCATCGCGCGGCTGCACGTAGCGGTTGCCGGGGAAGGCGCAGACATACGACTCGATGCAGACGCTGGTCGCGCCCGGCACACCGTCGAGGCAGACCGAGGCGATGCCGGCGTCACCGTCGTTCGGGCACTGGTTCATCATGCCCACCTGACAGAGACAGGTCTTGATGGGGCCACCGTCGGGCAGGCGGTTGAACGGGTCGTTGCCACAGCGGCCACCGGGCGCGTTCACCTGACAGTCGGTGTCGACGCTGCAGTTGTCGGGCGACATCTGGGCGCCGCCGCGGTCGATGCGAATCGGGCGCTCGTCGTAGTTCACCGGGCACCCGCGGTCGGCCTTGGTGCGCGAGCTGCCAGACGCCACGGCGGAGCGGTCGTTGAGCGTCGCCGGCGCACACACCGTCACCCGGCCCATCATGCTCTGGAAGCCGACGATGCACTTCATCGGCAGCGGGCTGCACGACGGCGAGAGGCTGCCGTTGGTGCAGTGGCTGATGGCCCAGGGCGGAATGGGCGCATTGGCGCAGTCCTGGTCGCTCATGCACGTGGTGCAGAACGGAGGCTCGGGCGCGCGGTAGCAGCCAACCTCGTTCTGCTCGCTGCGAGGCGGGCACGGGTCGGGCTGGCCGTCGTCATTCTTGTCCTCGCCGCAGCAGTACTCGCCCGTCGAGCAGGCGTTGCCGGCGCCGCCCTGCTCCACGCAGGACTGGATGCGGCAGACGCGCGAGCCACCGTCGAGCGCACAGGCGAAGGGCGAGCGGCAGTCCCTGAAGGCCTGGCCGGTCACCGGGTCGTCGCCCACCCGGCAGTCGGTCTCGCAGGTGAAGCCGGCCTTGTCGCAGTAGCCGAGGTACGGGTTGTCGGGGTTCGGCTGCTCCGGGCACTCGGCGTTGTCCATGCACTGGCCGTTGGCGCGGCAGCGCTTGGCCGTGTCACCACCCGACTTGTCCTTCTCGGCGCGGCACGCGAGGTTCGAGCCGCCGAAGGGGTTCGAGGGGCCGAGGCGGCAGTCGTTGTCGTCGTTGCAGGCCGGCTTGCAGCGGCCGGAGCCGTAGAAGATCGACGTCGGGTCGAGGTTCTTCGAGTCGACCCAGCACGTCTGGCCGGCGGGGCAGCCGGGGGCGACGAGCTCCTTGTTGATGAAGTCCCAGCGGCAGCGGGGCACGCAGATGCCGCCGCACGAGCCGGCGCCGGCGTCGGGGTTGTTCACGGTGCAGACCGAGCCCGAGGGGCAGTTCTTGTCTTCGTTGCAACCCACCTGGCTGCAGCTGTTCGACTGGGGCGCGCAGAAGCCGGTGCCGTCGTCGATGGTGCCGCAGGGGCACTGGCCCACCTTCTGGTAGCGGCAGTACTTCTTGCCGCTGGTGTCGCCCATGAAGCCCGTGCACTTGCCGACGCCGATGCCGTCTGGGGGCGAGAAGATGATGCCGTTGGTGCCGCACTGGTCGTCGTTGAGGCACTCCTCACAGGGGCCGAGGCGGCGGCGGCAGGTGCCCTGGGCGCCGGTGCCAGCAGGCGAATCGCCCTTGCTGCAGATGCAGCCCTGGCCGCCGCGGTAGCAGGCGTCGTCGGTGTCGAAGCTCTCCTGGCACTCGGTGTCGTCGTTGCAGGCGCCGCCGAGGCGGGTGCCCACACGGGCCGGCGCGCAGGTGCCTTCCATGAGGTTGCAGATGCTGCCGTTCATGTTGCGAGCGCACTCGAGGTCGTTCTTGCACTTGGGAATGCAGTTGCCGGTGGCGGTGTCGCAGATGGGGCCGCGGGCATCGTTCGCGCAGTTCGCGTTCGAGGTGCACGGCTGCGGGCCGGCGTCGACGGCCATCATCGGCGTGACGCAGGCGTTGTCGGTGCAGAGTTGGCCTTCGGCGCAGGTGCCGCACATGGCGCCGCCGGTGCCGCAGGCGTTCACGTCATTGCCGGCCTGGCACTTGCCGGCGGTGTCACAGCAGCCCGCCTTGCACGTCTCGCTGCACGGCCGCGTACACGCCGGCACGAGCGCCACGATGAAGCCCATCAAGGCGCCCAGCAGCGCCACCCGTGTTTCAACTCGCATGAAGTCTTTCCTCGTCGGACGAACGTCGGCCCTGGATGCAACGGCGACGTAGCAGACTTCAGGGGCCCAAGCCTACCCAGACCGCACCGTCGCTGGTGGTTTCCTTCTTCCAGATGGGGACGTCTTCCTTGAGGCGGTCGATGGCCCATTCACAGGCGAGGAAGGCCTCTTTCCGGTGGGGCGCCGAGGCGGCGATGACGACGGCCAGCTCGCCCGGCTCGAGCCGCCCGACGCGGTGCACGATGGCCACCTGGGTGCCCGGCCACTTCGTGCGGGCCTCCTCGGCGATGCGCGCCATCTGCTTCTCGGCCATGGGTGGGTAGGCCTCGTACTCGAGGTGCGACACGGCCTTGCCCTTCGAGACGGCCCGCACGGCCCCCGAGAACGTCACCAGCCCGCCCTGCCCCGGCCCGCTGACGGCGTCGACGACCTCGGCCAGCGTGAGGGGCCGGTCGACGACCCGAAAGAGGCCCGAGGTGCCGCCCGCCACGGGTGGAATCAGCGCCACTTCGACGCCGTCGGGCAGCGGGAGCTCGGCCGGAGCGAACTCTTCGTCGACGGCCACGCGCAGGTGCTTCTCGAGCGACTTGAGCGCCGGGCGCTTCGTGTAGACGGCCGAGAGCAGCGCCCCGACGGTGGCGCCTGCGGGCAGCGTGAAGGCCTCGCTCGAGCACTGCGCCTTCTCGCGGGCAGCGGCGAAGTAGCGCACGGTGACGGAGATGGTGCTCACGGCGGGGGCCCCTCGTTCTGGCGTGGCGTCAGCGTCACCTCGACGAGCACCGAGGCGCCATCGGCCGCGGGTGCGGCGTCGAGGAGCACGGTGTCGACGGCGGTGAGCTGGGACAAGAAGGTGCTGGTGAGGGCCTGCGTCATCACCACGCGCCGCGGGTCGAGGCCGGGCACCATGCGCGGCTCGAGCAGGTCGCGCGTGAGCTGCCCCACGTCGACGAAGGCCGTGACGTGGCCCGGCCCGCAGGCGCCCTCGGACCGCTTCGAGAGCGTCGCCACGAAGTCCGTCGGCCTGTGGCCAGCGAGGGGACGCCCGAGGCGGGCGTAGAGCGTGTCGTCGTCGAGCGCGAGCTCGAGGGGCTGCCCGTCCATCACGCGGGTGCGCCAGACGGTGGTGCCTTTGTCGGAGGCCGTGTCGAAGGGCTCCTTGCGGCGGCCGAGCAGCTGGCCGAGGACGCGCGAGACGTCGGCGCGGTCGGGCACCGCCGACTCGCCCAGGAGCGTCACCCGGGGCGTCGGGCGGCCCCTCGCGGCGAGCGTCGCCTCGAGGAAGGCCTCGACGTCGAAGTACAAGGCGAAGTCGAGCCGCCGGCTCACCACCGACAGCCCCGCGCGGAAGAGGCCGTCGTCGTCGTCGTCGAGCGGGACCCCGAAGGTCGACAGGACCTGGGCGAGGGGCACGTCGGCCGCGAGCAACCCGACTGGCCCCTCGGGCGCGTGCGACAGCAGGCGGGCCGGGCGCGACGGCGGAGGCGTCGCCCACAGCGGCCCGTCGGCGAGCAGCCGGCCGGCCAGCCGCGCCTCGTTCTTCGAGAAGCGGAGCGCCGCGAGGCCGATGGACCAGCGCGCCTGCGTCGCGAGTGGCCGGGACCGGCGGGCGCGCTCCGAGAGCCCTGGCGTCACCAGCACCGCTACGCCGCCGCTCGCCAGCGCCGAGAGGCCCGCCGCAAACACGGGGTCGGCCTCGAGGCCCGACGACGGCGCCTCGCGCACCTGCCGGCTCGCCGCCGCCAGCACCTTCCAGTCCGAGCCGGTCACCATGAAGAGCGTGCCGCGGTCGACGAAGACCTGAGCGAGATCGCCGTCGATGGACAGGCGCCCGGGGTCGTCGGGGTCGAGCCGGTAGTCGTGATCGACCAACCACTGGGTGAAGGCCTGCTGCGCCGAGGGGCCATCGACGACGCCGACGAACGAGACGGCGGCGTCGAGCCCGGCCGGCAGGAAGAGCCCGGCGCCCTCGAGCCGATCGAGCGTGGGCGTGCCCTTCAGGCCGGGGTCGAGGGCGAAGGCGAAGACGGGCGTGCGCTCGAGCGCGCGCTGCACGGCGGCCGGCGAGACGAGGCGCTCGAGGAAGTCGACGGCCGGCGGCAGCTCGTCGAGCGAGCGGAAGACGAGCACCGCCTCGGCCGACGGCGCCACGGCACGAAACGGGTCGCGCGGCTGCACCAGCACCGAGATGCGCTCGGTCAACCGCTCGCCGTCGAAGGCCTTCACCTCGTAGCGGCCAGCCCGGGAAAAGGCGTGCGAGGCCTCGAGGCCAGTCGCGCCCTGCCCGTCACCGAAGTCCCACCGGCGCGCGCCTTCGGCCCGGAAGGTGACGGCTGAGCCCGTGTCGACGGGGCGGTCGCGGCGCTCCTCGCGCACGGCGCGCGTGCACCCGGTCATGACGAAGAAGAAGAGGAGCAGGCGCCGCACGAGCACCCGTGACTCTCTCACGACCAGGGCCAGCGTCAGAGGTCGAACGCGAGACCGAACAGCCAGTGGCGGCTCGAGAAGTTGAGCGACGTCGCCTGCTGCCGGACCGTCTCCTGGAAGCTGAACTCGGCAAAGAGATAGGTGTGGTTCACGCCGATGCTCGAGTCGAAGTCGCGCGCCAGGCGCTGATCGAGGAAGTCGAGCATGAACGACAGACCGGCAGTGCCGGCGACGCCATACGCGAAGCCCTGCCCTGGAATGCCCTGGTAGTTCGAGAGCTTGTTCCCGTCGATGAACCAGAACGGCATGGCGACGAACTGGGCCTTGACGTACGGCACCAGCGGCACGTTGTACTTGAGCGCCGCCCAATCGAAGCGGTACGCCAGCGTGGGGCGAATCGTGAGAACGCGGATGCCCGTCGACTGCTCGGCGGGGGCGCCGGTGGCCTCGATGATGCCGCGCTTGAACTTCTCCGCATACGCGACCGACGCGCCCACGGTGAGGGTGCCGAACTTCTTCCACACCATGTACTCGAGGCCGAGCTCGCCCATGAGCATCGGCTCGTTGTTGAAGAAGCGCGCGTAGAGCCCCGGGTCGTTCTGACCCAGCTCTGGCAAGCGCGTCTCGTTGAGCAACGGCGTGTAGGGTCCCAGCTTGAGCTCGAGCACGAAGGTGCGCGGCGATTCGCCGACCTTCTCGGTCGCCGTCGAGACCTGCCCCGGCGCCTGCGACAGCACGATGAGTGACAACGCTGCGACCATCATGAACGACGTCTCCT
>JALOQF010000487.1 GCA_025459425.1 Myxococcaceae bacterium
GGCCCGCCGCGACGCGCAGGAGCGGTGGCGCCGTGGCCGTGCGCTTCTCGTGAATGACGATGCCCGCGCCGAGCAGCGAGCGCAGCAGCACCCGCGCGTGCTTGAGCAGCCGCGCCTGCGTGCCGTGGGTGGTGTGCGACAGGCCGACGAGCTCGACGAGCCGCCGGTACCCCGACATGGCCGCGCCCTCGTACGCCTGGAGCAGGTTGACGATGAGCCCGTGCCCGATGGTGAAGCGCGACTCGAGCTTCTCGGGCAGCGACGTCTTGAGCCGCTCGAACGTCGTCGCGTCCCAGTGCGCGTAGCCCTTCGTCGGCGGCTTCTGCAGCGTGACGTTCTTCTTCCCCTCGGCCTTCTTCTGCTGGAGCTTGAGGTTCTCGATGACGTGCGCCGGCGCTTGCGCCACCACGTAGCCGACGTCGTCGTAGCCCTTGCGGCCCGCGCGCCCGGCGATCTGCTGGAAGTCGCGCACCGACAACACCGCCGTCTTCTCGCCGTCGAACTTGCACAGCTGCGTGAAGAGCACGGTGCGAATCGGCACGTTGACGCCAACGCCGAGGGTGTCGGTGCCCGAGATGACCTTGAGCAGCCCTTGCTGGGCGAGCCGCTCGACGAGGCGCCGGTAGCGCGGGAGCAGGCCGGCATGGTGCAGCCCGATGCCGTGAAGCAACAGGCGCTTCAGATCCTTCCCGAAGGGCGTGTCGAACTTCGCGCCCACCAGCGCCGCCTTGAGCGTCTCCTTCTCGGGCTTCGTGCACACGTCGATGGAAAGCAGGTTCTGCGCCTGCTCCGCCGCCGAGCGCTGCGTGAAGTTGACGAGGTAGACGGGCGCGCGGTTGGCGCGGAGCAGCTCCTGGATCATCTCGTGGAGCGGCTTCTCGGAGTAGCTGAACTCGAGCGGCACCGGCCGCGTCGCGCTGCGCACCTCGGCCACCTCGCGCTTCGTGAGGTCGGTGAGCGAGGTCGAGATGGCGCTCATGTCACCCAGCGTGGCGCTCATGAGGAGGAACTGCGTCTCGGGCATCGACAGCAGCGGCACCTGCCACGCGACGCCGCGGTCCTTGTCGCCGTAGTAGTGGAACTCGTCCATCACCACGGCCTCGGCCACCACGCGGTGCTGACGCAGCACGAGGTTCGCGAGCACCTCGGCGGTGCAGCACAGAATCGGCGCGTCGCGGTTGATGGCCGCGTCACCCGTCATCATGCCGACGTTCTCGGCGCCGAAGGCCTCGCACAGCTGGAAGAACTTCTCGTTCACCAGCGCCTTGATGGGGCAGGTGTAGACGCTCGTCTTTCCCTGCGCGAACGCGAGGAAGTGGAAGGCGAGCGCCACCATGGACTTGCCCGAGCCCGTCGGCGTCGCGAGCACCACGTGCTTGCCGCCGAGCAGCTCGAGAATCGCCTCTTCCTGGTGGCCATAGAGCGAGAGGCCGGTCGACGAGGCCCACGCCACGAAGCGGTCGAGCACGGCGTCGGTCGAGAGCGGTGGCTCACCCTTCTTTGGGAGCTGGTCGGCGAGAGTCGGCATGCCGGGCCGCCCCTTAGCCCCTCGCGGCGCCTTTGGGTGATGTCGACTGTTCCCCCCAGATCGTCCTCGGAAAGGCCAGGCCCGCCGCCCGGCCCGTCATGAATCGCAGGTGCTTGAGTGCTGAGCGATGTTGGCGTGCGCGTTGCTCCCACATCAGGCTCCATGCGTGTGCGTCAGCTCTGGTGGGGGTTGCTGCTGCTCGGGTGTACCGGGGTCATCGAGGGTCGCCCCGCGTTGTCCGAGGCCGACGCCGAGGCGGTGGGCGTCTCGGGCCTGCGTCGCCTGACGCGGGTCGAGCTGGACGCGACGCTGAAGGACCTCGTCGGTGAGTCCCAGCCGCTCGCGCGCACCCTGCTGCCGCCGGATCCGACCGACCCGTTCGACAACGACTACCGGTTGCAGCTCGCGTCGACGACGCTCGTCGACTCGCTCGAGGAGCTCTCGCGGCAGGCCGCCGAGCGCACGGTGGCGGACCCAGCCCGGCGCGCGCAGGTGCTGCCGTGTCTTCCTACCGGAGCCCGGGACGCGACGTGTTTCCGGCTCTTCGTGCGCACCTTTGGTCGTTCGGCCCTGCGCCGGCCGCTGGTGGACGACGAGGTCGAGCGCTTCATGCCGCTGCACGCGCTGGGCGTCGAGGCGGGCTCGTTCGACGTGGCGCTCACGCTCGCGCTGCGGGCCTTCTTTCAGCACCCCGAGTTCGTCTACCGCGTCGAGCTGGGCCGGCCGACGTCACGGCCCGAGGTGGTGGCGCTCACGGGCTTCCAGCGCGCGACGCGGCTGAGCTACCTGCTCGTCGGCTCGACGCCGCCCGAGTGGCTCCTCGACGCCGCTGCCCAGGGCACGCTCGATTCCCGTGAGGGCACGAAGACGGCCGCGTGGCGGCTCCTGGAAGACGTGCGCGCGCGCAACCAGCTCGAGCGCTTCCACGCCTTGTGGCTCGGGTACCATCGGCTGCCGCACGCCACGGCCCTCACCGCGGCCATGCAGGCCGAGAGCGACGCGCTGGTAGACCGCGTCGTGTTCGACCGCTCCGCCGACTACTTCACGCTCTTCACGGCCACCGACACCTTCGTCGACGCGACGCTGGCCCAGCACTATGGGCTGACGGCTCCGACGGGCACGGGCCCTTCGTGGATGGCGTACGGCAGCGTGCTCCGCAAGGGCCTCTTGAGCCACGGTTCGGTGTTGTCTCAGGGCGTGAAGTTCGCGGACACGTCACCCACCCAGCGCGGCATCTTCATTCGCAATCGGCTCTTCTGTCAGGAGATCCCCCCGCCACCGCCCGGCGTGAACGTCGACGAGGAGCCCACCGCGCCGTCGCCCTGCAAGAAGAACCGCTACCTCGCGCACGCCTCGGTCGGCGGCTGCAAGGCCTGTCACGACACCATCGACCCCATCGGCTTCGGGCTCGAGCGGTTCGATCGCCAGGGCCGGTACCGCACGACCGACGACGGGCTCCCGCAGTGCGCCATCGAGGGAGAGGGCGACGTCGACGGCACCCGCTTCACCGGCCCCGCTGGCCTTTCCGACGCGCTCATCGCCTCGGGGCAGTTCGAGGCGTGCATCACCACGCAGGTCTTCCGCTACGCCGCGGGGCGGCGCGAAGACGCGCGCGACCGGGCCTTCATCGACCGGCTCTCGAAGCAGTTCGTCGCCGGCGACCGGCGCTTCCTCGAGCTGCTCGTCGAGCTCGTGAGCGACGACGCGTTCGCGTTCCGCCGTGACGAGGAGGCGCTCTGATCATGAAGACCCGGCTCTCGAGGCGGTTCGTGTTGCGTGGCGCGGGCGGCGTGGCGGTGGGGTTGCCGCTCCTCGAGCTGATGCTCGACACGAAGGCGTTCGCGCAGAACGCGCCCACGCCCCCGAAGCGCTACCTCGTCTTCTTCGACGGTCAGTCACTCGGCGGTGACAACGACCCCCGGCACAACGACCTCGTGCCGAACACCGTCGGGCGTAACTACGATCTCAAGAGCGCGCTCCAGCCGCTGGGTGAGCTCAAGAACGAGGTGAGCGTCATCTCGGGGCTGCGCATTCCCTGGGCAGCCGAGAACGGCGGCGCGATTCCAGCGGCTGGGCGGCGCGACGGCTTTCACGTGTCGACGGTGTCTCCGCTGTTGGCAGGCGTGCGCTCATCGGCGAGCACCACCGCAGCGATGGGCCCGACGTCGGACCAGGTGGTTGCGGGGTTCCTCGCGGGCAGCACGGCGTTCCCGTCGCTCGCGTACCGGGTTCAGGCCGACTGGTACCTCTCGCGCGCAGGTGAGCCCGCGGCAGGCGTTCAACGCGCTCTTCGGCAACTTCACCCCGCCCGGCGTCGACGCGGCCACGCGCGCGCGCATCGACTTCGAGAAGCGCTCCCGCAAGAGCATTCTCGACGTGGTGCGCGGAGACACCGAGCGGCTCGTGCCCCGCCTTGGCGCCGCCGACCGCATCCGGCTCCAGCGTCACCTCGACGCCTTCCGCGATCTCGAGCGCCGCGTCGACGCCATCGCGCCGCCCGAGACCAGCGCGTGTGTCAAGCCGATGGATCCCGGCGCCGACCCGAGCATCGGCTCTCCGCAGGGCAACGACGGCACCAACAACACCTACGCGCAGAACCTCGGCTACTCGAACGAGGAGCAGCGCGCGCTGTTGTTCGTCGACCTCATCCACATGGCGATGGTGTGCGATCTGACGCGCGTGGCGACGCTGCAGATGACGATGTTCCAGTCACACCTCAACATGTACCCGCTCACCGGCCAGGCGACGGACCTGCACGAGCTCGGGCACAACGGCGTCCCCGGCGGCACGATGGCGGTGTCTCGCGGCATCGCGTGGCACGTGAAGCACTTCGCGCGGCTGGTGCAGAAGTTCCGCGACACCCGCGAGGGCAACGGCACGATGCTCGACTCGAGCGCGCTCGTGTACCTCTTCGAAGGCGGCCACGGGTACGACCCCGAGGGTGTGAAGCAGAACTCGTCACACTCGACCGAGAACATGGCATGCCTGCTGGCGGGCCGTGCTGGTGGGCTGTCTCCGGGGCAGCACGTGGTGGCCACGGGGCGGCACCCGGCGAACGTCGTCATCTCGGCCATGAAGGCCGTGGGCGCGCCGACCGAGCGCCTCGGCGAGGTCTCGGGCGCGATTCCCCAGCTCTTCTCGTCGACCTGAGCGCTGGCCGCTGAGGCGTCAGGGACGTTGACAGGTTACCTGTCGGACCGCCGGAACATGCTGATTTTTCTGGCGCGTGACGGCGCCGACACCTTTTCTGCACATGGACGGAGCGGCACGGGTTGACCCGCTGCCATGAAGACCCGCCTCGCGCTGATGCTCTCGCTGTTCCTGGTTGCCTGTGGTGGTGGTTCCGACGTGCTGATGCCGTCCGAGGTGACGTCGCCGGCGATTCAGGGGCTGGTCCGTGAGCGTGGCACGGGGCAGTTCGTCGAGTTCGCCACCGAGACGTTCGAGGCGCTCTACGACGCCGAGACGGTGCGCGCGCCGGAGTGGCAGGTGACGGGCGGCACGCTCATGGGCAACGGCAACTCGGCGAAGTGGCAGCTGCCGCGCGCGGGAGAGCACACCATCTCGCTCACCGTGTATCTCCAGGACGGCCGCGAGGTGAAAGCGGCGTGGAAGGTCGTCGTCGTTCCGAGGTAGCCGCGAGAAGGCCAGCGCCAGGTTTCAGGTCAGCGCCGCGGCCGTCGCTTCGGGGTGGGTCCACATGGCGTCGTGGCCCGCTGGCAGCTCGCGCACGTCCCACGACTTCGCGCGGGCCTGATCGGCGTACCGCTTGAACCCGGGGTACTTCGCGCACCACACGTAGCGGCGCTCCACGGAAGCCAGCGCGGCCTCGTCGAACGAAACCGGATCTTCCAGCGTGGCCATGGGGTGGGGCGTCAATCGCCCATCGACCAGCGCCGCGTCTTTCGGGTCGCCGATGCCCATCGCCTTCGCGTCGAGCATCGGCGGCACCCACAGGCCCTGCGACACGGCCTTCGCCTTCGCGCGCCACTTGTCCGAGTACGCCTGCTTCATGAGCGACAGCATCGAGCTGCCGGGCGTGGGGATGAAGGCGTCGAGGTAGACGAGTCGCGCGAGGCGGGCAGGGAGCGCGGCGGCCACCGGCGTCACCACCATGCCGGCGTACGAGTGCCCCACCAGCACCACTGGCGTGGTGGCACGCTCCACGCGGCCTCGCACGTCGTCGATGTGGCTCTTCAGCCGAATCGATGCGTCGAGCTCACCCTTGCGCTCAGCCAGGCCCGGGAGCGTCACCGCGTCCACCGAATGCCCCTGCGCTTCGAGCAGCCGGCCGACACGCTCGAAGGCCCAGCCGCCATGCCATGCGCCGGGCACCAGCACGAACGTGAGCGGGCGAGCCTCGGCGAGGGCCGTTAAGGACGACGCCATCAGGGTTCCCACGACGGTTCGGCGGCTCAGCATCGAGCGGGTTGTACTCGCGCTTCAGGTCTCGCTTCACGCGTTAACAGGGTCGGTCCGAGGGGCGCAAAACCTTCGTTAATCTGTGAACGCCGCGATTTACCTTGCGGTGCGGCATTTACTTTTCAGGTTTACAAGAAAGGCCGAGATTTTCTTCTGACGCAGGTTGTCATCTCTTGGAGTTATGGCTAGTTGTAGGTTCCGAATCCACCGGTTGCGTGGGTTCACCGATTGACCGGAGGTCCCCATGACCGTTGTGAAGGGCATCGAGGTGAAGGGCGCGCAGACGTCGGCGGTGCTGTCGGCCGAGGCGTTGGGCTTCGTCGGCGAGCTCGAGCGGCGGTTCGGGGAGCGTCGGCGGGAGCTGCTCGAGCGGCGGCGGGCGAAGGCGCGCTTCGACTTCTTGCCTGAGACGGCCTCGGTGCGGGCGGGAGACTGGCGGGTGGCTCCGGTGCCCGACTGCCTGAAGGATCGCCGGGTCGAGATCACCGGGCCGGTCGAGCCGAAGATGGTCATCAACGCGCTGAACTCGGGCGCGAACGTCTTCATGGCGGACTTCGAAGACTCGATGGCGCCGTCCTGGGACAACGTGGTGACGGGGCAGGAGGCGCTCTTCGCGGCGGTGCGGCGCACGCTGACGTGGGCCTCGCCGGAAGGGAAGAAGTACCAGCTGGGCGAGAAGCTCGCGCAGCTCTTCGTGCGTCCGCGCGGCTGGCACCTGGTGGAGCAGCACGTGCTGGTGGACGGCCGGCCGATGTCGGGCGGGCTGTTCGACTTCGGGCTCTTCTTCTTCCACAACGCGAAGGAGCAGCTCGCCCGCGGCGTCGGCCCGTTCTTCTACCTGCCGAAGATGGAGAGCCACCTCGAGGCGCGGCTGTGGAACGACGTCTTCGTGTGGGCGCAGGACACGCTGGGCGTCAAGCGCGGGAGCATCAAGGCGACGTGCCTCATCGAGACGTTGCCGGCGGCCTTCGAGATGGACGAGATCCTCTACGAGCTGCGCGAGCACTCGGCGGGGCTCAACTGCGGCCGCTGGGACTACATGTTCAGCTTCATCAAGAAGCAGCCCGACCTGCTGCTGCCGGACCGTGGGCAGCTCACGATGGACAAGGGCTTCCTGCGGGCCTACTCGCAGAAGCTGATCCAGACGTGCCACCGGCGCGGCGCGCATGCGATGGGCGGCATGGCGGCGCAGATTCCGATCAAGGACGACGCGGCGGCGAACGAAGCGGCGCTGGCGAAGGTGCGCGCCGACAAGCTGCGCGAGGTGAAGGACGGCCATGACGGCACGTGGGTCGCGCACCCGGCGCTGGTGACGGTGGCGAAGGCCATCTTCGACGAGCACATGCCGACGCCGAACCAGCTGCACGTCACCCGTGACGACGTGGTGGTGACGCGCGACGACCTGCTGCGGGTGCCCGAGGGAACGCGCACCGACGCGGGCCTGCGGCAGAACGTGCGGGTCGGCGTGCGCTACCTCGAGGCGTGGCTGCGCGGGCAGGGCTGCGTGCCGCTCTACAACCTGATGGAGGACGCGGCGACGGCGGAGATCTCGCGCGCGCAGGTCTGGCAGCAGGTGCGCCACGGCCTCGTCTCTCCCGAGAAGCTGGACCAGGTGATGAACGAAGAGCTCTCGTCCTTCACCGGCGGCCAGTTCAGTGAAGCGCGCACGCTCTTCCGCGCGCTCTCGACGGCCGAGTCGTTCGAAGAGTTCCTCACCGTGCCGGCGTACCAGCGCCTGCTCGCCACCGAAGCCTGACGTTTCCGCCCCAAGCCACCCAAGTCCCCCAAGCCACCCGAGCCCCCAGAACCGCCCATGACCAAGCCCGCCATGACGACCGCCGACCTGCACGCCCGCCGCTTCGAAGGAGTCACCCGCCCGTACTCGAAGGCCGACGTCGAGAAGCTGCGTGGGTCGATCAAGATCGAGTACACGCTCGCGCGCATGGGCGCGACGCGCCTGTGGGAGCTGCTCAACACCCGCGAGCACGTCCCCGCGCTCGGGGCGCTCACCGGTGGCCAGGCGGTGCAGATGGTGCGCGCGGGCCTCGAGGCGCTCTACATCTCGGGCTGGCAGGTGGCGGCCGACGCGAACACCGCGGGCCAGATGTACCCCGACCAGTCGCTCTACCCGGTGGACTCGGTGCCGAACCTCGTGCGCCGCATCAACGCGGCGCTGCGCCGGGCCGATCAGATCGACCACGCCGAGGGCAAGCACGAGCGCAACTGGTTCGCGCCGATGATCGCCGACGCCGAGGCCGGCTTTGGTGGCCCGCTCAACTCGTTCGAGCTCATGAAGGCGATGATCGAGGCGGGTGCCGCTGGCGTTCACTTCGAGGACCAGCTGGCGAGCGAGAAGAAGTGCGGCCACATGGGCGGCAAGGTGCTGGTGCCGACGAGCCAGTTCATCCGCTCGCTGGTGGCGGCGCGGCTGGCGGCCGACGTGCTC
>JALOQF010000142.1 GCA_025459425.1 Myxococcaceae bacterium
CGTGAGTGGAGCGCCCCTTCGACCGCCGAGCCCGCCGCGTCGCGGGTGCTGATGCCCATCGCCCGGCAGCCAGGCCTCAAGTTCAACGTGACGCAGGAGATCGAGCTGACGGCCGCCTACGACAGCCGCACCCTCGTCGCGCTCGACACGCCCGCCCTCTTCGCGCGCGCGACCACCATCGGCCTCAAGGGCGTGCTGCCGACGACGCTCGTGCACGTGCCCGGAGACCAGGTCTACGCGTCACTCGACGGCGTGCAGGTCGCCTACACCGCCACCAGCGTCGACGTGCGCGGGTCCGACCGGGCCGAACCCACGGCGCAGACGCTCGAGGTGCCCGCGCTCGACCCACGCGTGCGAAGCCTGACGACCGAGCTCGTGGGCACGGCGACCTCGAACCTCGAGAAGGCGACCCGGCTCGAGCGCGAGCTCACGCGCCGCTACGGCTACACGCTCGAGCTGCCCGGTGACGTCGACGACCCGCTCGCCGACTTCCTCTTCGTGCGCAAGGCCGGGCACTGCGAAGACTTCGCCACCGCGCTCGCCGTCATGCTGCGCCTCGAGGGCATTCCGAGCCGGGTCACCACCGGGTTCGTCGGCGGGCAGCGGGTGGGCAACCGGTACCACGTGCGCGCTGGCGACGCGCACGCGTGGACCGAGGCGTTCATCGACGGTGCCTGGCGGCGCTTCGACGCCACGCCCGAGGACGGCCGGAGCGCCTCTCCGCCGAGGTGGCTGGCCGCGCTGACCGAGCAGTACGAGGCGCTCGAGGAGTGGTGGCGAAAGCGCGTGCTCGACTACAGCTTCCAGGATCAGTTCCAGTTCGTTCGCGGCCTGGTGCGTCCACCCCGCGGCGCGGTGCGCGACGAGGCGGCCGAGGTACGCGACGAGCCGCTCACCCCTCCCCGCTGGGCGCCGGGGGCGGCCGGCGTCGCGGGGGCCATCGCCGTGGCGGTCGCCCTGACGCGCCGGCGGCGGGCGCACCGGGCCAGCAGCTTCCTGGCGGCCATCGAGGCCCGGCTCACGGCGGCCGGGGTCGACCCGCGCGAAGCCCCGCTCGAGGAGCTGGCCCAGCGGCTCGCCCTGCGCGGGCACGAGCTCTCGGCGCCGCTCGCCCGGGCCACCCGCCGGTACCTCGAGGCCCGGTTCGGCGACCGCCCCATGGGAGCCGACGAGCGCCGCGAGCTGCTCGCAGGACTCGAAAGGCGCCCGGCCCCGCGGCCCGGTTGATAGGCTCGGCCACGTGATCGTGCGGGTGCTCGAGGCGGTCCTCCCGGTGCGGCGCGGCGAGCGTCGGCTGACGGGCGCGCTCTTCCTGCACAGCCTCTTCGCGGTCGGCTCGTTCCTCACCGGCCGCAGCGTGCGCGACGCGCTCTTCCTCGCGCATGGCGACCGCGCCCAGCTCGCGTGGATGTACGTGCTCTCGGCGGTGGCCGTGACGGCCTTCGGCCTGCTGTACGGGCGCTACGCCACGCGGGTGCGGCGCGACCTGATGGCGCTCGTCTCGGCGTCGGTCTTCGCGCTGGTCTTCGGCGTGCTGTACGTCGTCGAGCGCGGCCAGCCGCCATGGGTGTACCCCCTCATCTACGTCTACGTCGAGGTGATGGGCGCCCTGGTGCTCGTGCAGTTCTGGACGCTGTCGAACGAGCTCTTCAACGCCCAGGAGGCCAAGCGCCTCTACGGCCTCATCGGCGCTGGCGGCACGTTCGCCAACATCCTCATCGGGTTGTTGTCGGCGCGGGTGTCGAAGTCGTTCGGCACGAGCGCGTTGCTGCTGATGTGTCTGGTGCTGCTGTTCGCGACCGCCATCGCCAGCTCGGTGGCGGGCCGCATCGGTCGGCAGCGGCTCTTCGCGCGCGCGGCGACGGGCAAACCGAGCGCCGCCAAACGTGCCGGAGGCGCCGCGCGGGTGCTGGCCGACGCCCACCTGCGCACCGTGGCGCTGCTGGCCGCCGTCACGTTCTTCACCACCACGCTGGTGGACTTCGAGTTCAAGGTCGTGGCCGCCGACAAGGTCGCGCCCGAGGACCTCGCGACGTACTTCGGGTACTTCAGCGCCGTCGTCGGCGTGCTGGCGCTGGGCCTCCAGCTGTTCGGCACCAGCCGCCTCCTCACCCGCGCGGGGGTGGTCGCCGCCCTGGCCGTGCTGCCGCTCTCGCTCACCCTGGGCAACGCCGCCCTCGTGCTCTTCCCCACCCTCTGGGCCGCGTCGCTCACCAAGGGCGCCGACACGCTCTTCCGCTACTCGGTCAACGACGCCACCACGCAGATCCTCTACCTGCCGGTGCCCTCGCAGGCGCGCGTGGCCGCGAAGGCCTTCATCGACGGCGTGGTGAAGCCCATGGCCATCGGGCTGGCCGGCGTGGTGCTCAAGGTGTGGGGCCTGGTCGTCGGGAAGGACCCGTACCGGCTCGCGTGGATCTCGCTCGTGCTCGGCGGCGCGTGGCTCGCCGTCGTGTCGTCGCTGCGCAGCCGGTACATCAAGACGCTGCAGGAGAACCTCAAGCACCGCCGGCTCGACCTGTCGACGGCCCGGGCCGCCGTGGTCGACGCCTCGACGGGGAAGGTGCTCGAGCGCGCGCTCGCCAGCGACGACACCCGCGAGGTCCTCAACGCGCTGGCGCTGCTGCCGCACCTCGACAAGCTGGCGCTCGATCACCAGGTCGAGACGCTGCTCGAGCACGCCGACCCCGGCGTGCGCGTCAAGGCGCTCGAGTACTACGCCCACCGACAGACCATGCGGTTTGCGAACTCGGTCTTCCGGCGCTTCGAAGATCCCGAGCCCGCGGTGCGCGCGGCGGCCATCGACGCGTTCTGCGCCATCGGCCGCGACAAGGCGGTGAAGAGCGTGCGCTCGTTCCTGGCCGACGCCGACCCGCGCATTCGCAGCGCGGCCGTGACGGGCATGATCCGCTACGGCGGCCTCGACGGCGTGCTGGTGGCGGCCGAGGCGCTCAAGCTCCTCATCGAGAACGCCGATCCGGTGATGCGACTCCACGCGGCGAAGGTGCTCGGCGCCATCGGCGTGAAGAACTTCTACCAGCCGGTGCTGCAGCTCATGAGCGACGCCGACCCGCGGGTGCGACGGGCGGCGGTCACGGCGGCGGGCCAGCTCAAGAGCCCGGAGTTCGTGATTCCCCTCATCTACCGTACGCAGAGCCACGAGACGGCGCGGGAAGCCACCGAGGCGTTGACGGCCTTCGGCCCATCGATCGTGGCGACGCTGTCGAAGGTGCTCGGGAACCACCTCGAGGACCCGAACATTCGCCGGTCGATCGCCCGCGTGATGGGCCGCCTCGGCACGAGCGAGGCCGTCGACGTCATCACGCGGCACCTCGACGAGCCTGACGAGGAGCTCCGGGGCCGCCTCTACAAGTCGCTCGCGCGCACGGTGAAGGGCCGCCGCCTGGTGCTGAAGGACACGGCGCCCGTGC
This sequence comes from Myxococcaceae bacterium, assembly GCA_025459425.1. GTDB lineage: Bacteria > Myxococcota > Myxococcia > Myxococcales > Myxococcaceae > Xiheimicrobium. The sequence continues at coordinate 3,432 of JALOQF010000142.1, forward strand.
GCGTCGCGCTCGACAAGGAGCTCGCGCGGGCCTGGCGGACCCTGCACCTCGGCGAGGCCCTCGGGCTCGGCGCTGGCCCCGGCGCGTCGACCCCCCGCGGCGGAGAGCCGGCCACGCTGGCGCTGCTTTCTTCGGCGCTCACCGAGAAGGTGGCGCAGATCGAGGGCCGCATCTTCCTGCTGCTCGCGGTCCTCTACCCCGACGCCGACATGGAGCAGATCTCGGCCGGCATTCGTGACGCCCTGGCCGCCGACGCCGCCCGCCGCCGGGGCAACGCCGTCGAGCTGCTCGACAACCTGCTCGAGCGCGAGCTGAAGGCCCGCTTCCTGCCACTGCTCGACGAGCTCCCGCGTACCGAGAAGCTCAAGCACGTCACCGAGCACTACCCGTCACCCGGCCTCGACGCGCGAGGCGCCCTGCTGGCCCTGACCCAGGACGAGGTGGCGTGGGTGCGGGCCTGCGCCACCTGGTGCTGCGCCGAGTCGTCGCTCACCCAGGACACCCGCGCCACGGTGCTCGAAGCCGCGAGCGCCGACCCGAGCCCCATCGTGCGCGAGATCGCCCTCGCCTCACTCTTCGCCCGCGACCCCAGCCGGGCCCGCTCCGTGGCCAGCGCGCGCAGCGCCGACGACTCGCCCCTCGTGCAGGAGCTGGTGCAGTCGATCCAGGCTGCCCCAGCGGCCTGAGCGGCGGCGGGCTCAGCTCGAGCGCGTCGTCGAGAAGAGCACCCAGGCGCCGATCACCACGAAGGCCACGCCCGACAGCCGCTGCAACACGAGCGGAGGCACGACCCGCGCGAGGGCCTGCCCGCCCACCACCGCGAGCGCCGACGTCGCCACCAACGCGAGCGCCGAGCCCGCGAAGACCGAGAGGCGTGACTGCCCCGACGTCGCGAACGAGAGGGTCGCCAGCTGCGTCTTGTCGCCCAGCTCCGCGATGAACACGGCGGCGAACGTCATCCCTGCGAGCTTCCAGTCCATCTCGAACCTTTCTCCGTCACTGCACAAACTCCGGCCCGGGCCGCGCGCGCCGAGTATGCTCGTCGCCGACCGCGGCCACGACATGATCTCGACCGTCGAGAAGGTGCTCTTCCTCAAGTCCATCGACATCTTCTCCCAGATCCCCGGAGAGGATCTGACGGCGATCGCCCTCATCTCGAACGAAGAGCGCCGCGACCAGGGCGACGAGATCTTCGCCGAGGGCGAGTCGGGCGACGCGCTCTACCTCGTCATCGACGGCAAGGTGCGCGTCCACAAGCAGGACCGGGTGATCGCCGAGCTCGGCGAGCGCGAGTGCTTCGGCGAGATGGCCATTCTCGACGCCGCGCCCCGCATGGCGACCGTCACCGCCGTCGACGACACCGCGCTGCTGAAGATCACCCGCGAGGACTTCCAGGAGATCATGACCGAGAAGCCCGAGATCGCGATGGGCATCATCAAGGTGCTCACCCGGCGGCTGCGGGACGCGACGAGGTAGGCGTTTCTCACACCTGCCCGCGGACGACTCGCACGCTGGCTGGCCCGGGCTCGCGGCTACACTGCGGGCCATGGCAGCTCCCGTTCCCGGTTCGAGGCCGTCTGCGATCACCGCTCCCCCGCCCGAGGCGGATCCGATGTCGGATCCGAAGCTCAAGAAGCAGGTCGAGATGGCGCGCAACGTCGCCTACCACCTGCTCAAGGGCATCAAGACCATCGGCATGTACCGCCACAACGAGTCGAAGTACGGCGAGTTCCTGGGCAAGGCCCACGAGGCGCTCAAGCAGTTCCACGAAGAGCACGGCTCGCTGACGCTCAAGGTCGACCTGACCAACTTCCTGCTGCACAAGCAGGAGCTGTTCACCGACGACAGCTCGCTCCCCTACAAGTACTTCAAGGACGGGATTCGTCAGCTCATCTTCCGGCCGGGCTTCACCATCGAAGAGCTGACGACGTTCACGGTGATCTCGTTGTCCGACCCCGATCGTGGCGCCGAAGATCTCAACGCGCAGCTCTGGCGCGCCCAGATGCCGCACTTCGAATACATCATGGTCGAAGGCTTCCGCATGGACGAGTTCTCCGAAGAGGAGGTCCAGGTCGAGGTCGACAAGGTGGTGGACTACCTGCAGAAGCGGCTGCGCACCTCGAGCGAGGACTTCCTGCGCTTTGCGCGCGTGACCGAAGAAGACCTCGAGATGAAGCTCGACCAGGTCGAGCAGATGCGCGGCGTGGTGATCACCGGCGTGACGGCCGACGCGGCCACGAAGGCGCGCCTGCAGAAGGACGTGCACGACGAAGAGAACCAGCGCCTCTTCCCCAAGCTGATCAGCGCCGTCTTCCAGGTCGTCGAGAGCGGCGTCGACGACGCCGAGCTGCTCACCGACATGTTCACGCAGCTGCTCGACGCGATGCTGCTGCAGGAAGACTTCACGATCATCAACCAGGTCGTGCTCAAGCTGAAGGCGATGGAGCAGCGCTCGGGCTCGGACTCGGCGGTGGGGCGCCTGCTGCGGAACTTCCTGATGCGCATGGGCGAGGAGCAGCGCGTCAACCGCGTGGCCGACGTGCTCAAGTTCCAGAAGCTCAAGAACGCCCCCGACATCATCAAGTACCTGTCGAACCTCGGCCCCGACGTGGTGCCGCTGCTGCTCGACGCGCTCGAGGTGATCGAGCTGCCCGAGAACCGCACCCTGCTCTGCGACGTGCTCATTCCCCACGCGAAGGAGCTGCCCGACCCGTTCGTCAACCGGCTGCAGAGCGACAAGCCGCAGGTGGTGCGCGACATGATCTACGTGCTCGATCGGTCGAACCACCCCGAGAAGCTCAAGTTCTTCGGCTCGGTGCTGAAGACGAAGAACATGGCGATCAAGCTCGAGGTGATGGCCATCATCGCGCGCGGCCGGACGGGTGACGCGCGCAAGCTGATCTCGGCGCTGCTCGACGACGAGAGCCAGCCGGTGCGCATGCAGGCCGCCCGCGTGCTGCCCGAGTTCGACCGCGAGAAGGCGTTCCTCGACCTGATGAAGATCGTCAAGGAGCCGCTCTTCGAGAAGCGCACCCCACAGGAGCACGAGGCCTTCTACGCCGCCATCGGCTCGACCGGCCTGCAAGGCGCGCTCGCCTACTTCACCCAGCTGCTCCAGGTGAAGCCGGGGCTCTTCAACAAGGAGAAGGTGATGAAGGACAAGCTGCTCGCCATCGCGGGGCTCGGCGGGGCCTGCACGATCCAGACGGCCAAGCTGCTGCAGGAGATCAGCGAGGACAAGACCCAGCCACCCGAGGTGGTCACCCACGCGCGCCTGCACCTCGCCCGAGTGCGCAAGGTGCTGTTCGGCGCCGCCGAGAAGGAGGGCTGACCCATGGCCGACAACCTCCAGATCACGAAGGCGTCGAGCAACGACGGCGAGATGCTCGACTCGTACGGCCGGGAGCACAGCGAGAAGCTCCAGGCGATGGCGCGCGGGCTCGTGTCGGCGCTCTACATGCTGATCCGCTCGGTGAAGATGTACGACCCCGACAACAGCGTCTTCGAGAAGCCGCTCGCCCAGCTCCAGGACACGATCAACCAGATCATCCGCAAGGAAGGAAAGCTCGAGCTGATGGGCGTGAAGCAGTCGTTCTACCTGAACGGCATGCTGGTGAAGGTCGACCTCGCCTCGCTCGACAACGTCAAATACCTGCTCGAAGAGATGCGCGCGAAGGACGTGGGCGGCTTCACGATGCTCCGTTCGGTCACGGTGCCAGAGCTGAAGAACTTCATCTGGATCTTCAGCAAGGAGCAGCCCGACCTGGCGAACGAAGACGGCACCGAGGGCAAGAAGCTCGTGTCGATGAAGCTCGCCAAGTGGTCGAAGCTCAAGGACAAGCTCGAGAAGGAGAAGGACGAGAGCGAGCTGCGCCTCGACCGCAAGAAGTACGCGCTCACCTGCTACGGGCGCGCGATCTTCTTCACCAAGAAGTACATGGAGTCGCTGCGCGGCGGGAAGCCGCTCAACACGTCGAAGTCACTGCGCATCATCCAGGACTTCGTCGACATCTCGATGGACCACCGCACCCACTTCCTCGGGCTCACCACCACGCGGGTCGACAGCGAGTACCTGACGTACCACCAGGTCAACACCTGCCTCATGGCCATCGTGTTCGGCAACGAGCTCGGGCTCACGAAGATCCAGCTGCGCGACCTCGGCTACATCGCGCTCTTCCACGACGCCGGCATGGGCACGGTGCCCGACTCGGTGCTCAACAAGCGCGGCGCGCTCTCGCCCGACGAGCGGGCGCTGATCGCGCGGGCTCCGCTCGTGTCGATCCGCAACATCTTGCGTGAGAAGGCCATCAACCGCTCGACGCTGCTGCGCCTCGTCACCACCTTCGAGCACAAGGTCGAGTTCGGCACCGCCGTGCGCGATGGGCAGGGCAACATTCAGATGATCATTCCCAAGGCGAACCTGGGCCTCTACGCGAAGATCATCTCGATCTGCGCGACCTACGACGCCTTGAGCTCGAAGCGCGCGTTCCGCGACGCCTACGGCCCCGAGGTCGCGCTGATGCTGATGTGGACCGAGATGCGCAACAAGTTCGACCCCGAGCTGCTGCGGGTCTTCATGCGCGTGATGGCGATTCAGCCGATCAAGGTGCTGACGAAGCGCCAGCAGTCCCTGTCGATCGGGCTCATCTGACGCGGCGCTTGCGGAGCTTGACCAGGGCGACCTTCAGATCGGCCGGCAGTGGCGCCGTCACCGTCACGCGCTCACCGGTCCGCGGGTGCGGGAAGGCGAGCCGATGGGCGTGCAGCGCCAGCCGCGGCGCCTGCGTCAGCTTCGACGAGCTGCGGGTGCCATAGAGCGCGTCGCTCAGGAGCGGGTGCCCGGCCTCGGCGAAGTGCACGCGGATCTGGTGCGTTCGGCCAGTCTCGAGCGAGACCTCGACGAGCGAAGCGCCCTCGAGCCGCTCCCGAACGACCCAGTGCGTGACGGCGGGCTTGCCGACCTTCACCCGCCCGCTGAAGCGCTTCCGGTCCACCGGGTGCCGGCCGTGGAGCGTCTTGAACGTGCCCTCGTCGGCGGGCTGGCCGGCGACGAGCGCGAGGTAGATCTTCTCGACGTCGCGGGCGGCGAAGGCGCGCTGGAGCGTGGCGAGCGCCTGCTCGTTCTTGGCGATGACCATCACGCCCGAGGTGTCCTTGTCGAGGCGGTGCACGATGCCCGGCCGCAGCTCGCCGCCGACGCCCTGGAGATCGGCCACGTGGTGCAAGAGGGCGTTGACGAGCGTGCCGCCCTGGTGCCCCGCGCCCGGGTGCACCACCATGCCCGCGGCCTTGTCGAGCACCAGCACGTCGCGGTCTTCGTGGAGGACCGTCAGCGGCAGCGCCTCGGCGGTCGGCACGGCGGGCGTGGGCAAAGGCTCGACGACCTCGAAGCGCTCGGTCCCATCGCTGCGTGCCGATGCCTTCACGGGGGCCCCACCGTGCGTGACGAGGCCCTCGGCGATGAGCTGCTGAAGTCGCGAGCGGCTCAGGTGCGGGAGCCGCTGCGCGAGGAGCCGGTCGACACGCACTCCGCGGTCCGCCGGGCTCGACTCGATCGTGCTGCGCTTCACCAGATCTTCGACTTCACGTGCCCCTTGGGCTTGATGACGATGTCGACGATCGCACGGTCGAAGAAGTTGGTGCGGGTGAAGATCTCGGAGCTGACGCGGGTCTTGAACAGCTCGCGGCCCTCCTCGATCTCGTCCTTGAGCACGTCGAAGAGCGTGTCTTGCTCGATGCCCTGGATGATCTTCGCCTCGTTGTAGAGCGAGATGTCCGACGCGATGGCCCGCGCCAGCCGCATCGCCTTCATCTTCTCTTCGTCGGTCATGGGGTCGGATCTTTCGGGCCGAATGCCTGCGAGGTCAACCTTTCGCCTTCGCCTGGTGGGCTTCGACGAAGGTGAGGTAGCTCTTCGAGACGCGCAGCCCGTCGAGGCCGAGTTCGCGGGCCATGTTCATGAGCATGCCCCGGAGGTACACCAGCGCCGGCAGCGCGTCGTACCGGTCGGACTCGATGTTCTCGAGGTGGCGCACGCCGATGCGGGTGCGCTCCGAGAGCTGAAGCAACGACAAGCCCCGCGCCATACGTACCTGTCGCAACAGGTCGCCGTTGAACTCGACGCCGGCGGGCACTTCGAAGGGCCGTGGGCGCTCAGGAGCACGGTACTCGCGGGGCGTGAAGGGCCTGGTGGGGACGAGCGCAGACTCGTCGGGCACTGGCGGATCGATTGGACGAAGGGCGCCAGGCGCGTCGGGCTCGACTGCGGCAGTCGCCAGCTCCTGCCCCCGGACCGGCTCCGTCACCGCCGAAGTCTGTGCGCGAGGCTCTGGCGGGGACGTCGGGGCGGCCGCTCCGAGTGGCGCGGGAGGCTGTTCGGCCGGAGCCTCGGCAGACACCACGGCGGGTGCACTGACCGCTGCCGCCGACACCGCGTCGGGCGGGCTCACGGGCGTGAGCGGACGTTCCGCCGGAGCCACGCCCACCGCCGACACCGGGGCGGGCGAACTCACCGGCGCGCCCACCGGGTCGGGTGGACTCGGCGGTGGCCCTTCGACTCTCGCAGCAGCCACCACGTCAGGCGGCGACGACACGTGGCGCTCGCTCGGCGGGACCGGTGCCGCCATGACGGGTGCGGCCTCGCCCTGAGGCCCGCCTGCCGCTTCGACCGCGCCGATCGCCGCAGCCGGCTCGGCGCCTGGAGGCGTCGTGGCCGACGACGAAACGCCTTCGAGGAACGGCGCGTTCGGTCCAGCGACCTTCGCGGGGGCCTCGGAAGGCTGGGGCGCGAGGGGCGATGGCGACTCCACCGCCGCTTCAGCCCGCTTCGCCGGCGCCAATTCGTTCGCGGACTCGGTGGCAGCGGGTGTCGTCGACCCGCCAGGTGCTTGAAGCTCCGCGGCCGGTTCCACGCGGCCGGGCGCCGTTTCCTGTGCGACGGCCTCCATCGCCGCAGGCGCGGCGGTCAGCAGGCCCCCTGACGCAGGGGCTGTCGGCGCGCGCTCCAGCGGCTCCACCTCGGGGGGGCCCTGTGGCGGCGCAGCCTTCCCCGCGCGCTCGACGAGGGGACGCGGCGCCTCGGCGGCTGACTCCACCGGGCTCTCTGGCGCGCGAGCCTGCCGCGCCACGACGGGCGCGGGCGGCGCGAGCGCAGCGCCAGCCGGGGCCGCGACGGTGCTCACGGTGTACGTGAACGACATCGACGTCGGCGGCGCGGTCGAGACGGGAGCGCTGGTCACGAAGGTATAGGCGCCCCCCCACCCTGCCTGCGGTGCGACGGGGCCGGCGGGCACCACGGGGCGCGGCCGGGGCACCTCGCGAGGCGGCAGCCCAATCGACGCGTCGTACCGCGCCCTCCGCTCGTCATCGAGCAGCACGTCGGCGGCCTCCTGGAGCCTTCCCCGCAGTGCTCTCGCCCGGGCCTCGTCGATGAGGCCGTAGAGCGCGACCTGATCGTCGGAATACAGCCTCGAGAGGCGATCGAAGGCCGAGCGCACGTCAGCGGCGGTCGCGCCGACGGACACCTCGAGCAGCTCGTAGAAGGTCTGCGACTGGAACGACTTCACCGTTCCAATGCAATCAGGTTTTCCGCCACCCGCAACAAGCCCGTGGCGGCGGCACTCTGGGGAGCGGCCTTCATGAGGGACTGGCGTGCCCGCACGGCCTGCCAGACGGCGTCGTCATGGGCGACCGCGCCGAGGTAGCCCAGCTCGAGCCCGAAGAACTTCTTCCACGCGCTCACCACCGTCGGCCCGATGTCGAAGTCGCCCCGCGTGCGCGCCTGGTTCACCAGCACGAGCGGCGAGAAACCTGCCAGCGCGTGCTCGAGCCGGGCGGCGGCCTCGAGATCGGTCTTCCGCAGCTCGACCACCACGTCGAGCGGCGTCATCGCGAGCTGGCCGTCACGCGGCGCCAGCGCGCGCGCCACCATCGAGGCGAAGTCGTCGTCGGGCGCGAGCGTCTGCAGGCGCCTGAAGAAGGCCGCCTTGATGAAGCGGTAGGCGTTCTCGATCGACGTGGGCTCGGGGAGCATCACCACCACGCCGAGATCGGCCACGAGGAAGAAGTCGAGCACGTTGAAGCTGGTGCCGGCGCCGAGATCGAGCAGCACGTAGTCGACGTCGAGCGTCTTGAGGTGCCGCAACAGCTTGGTCTTCTGCCCGTGCTTCAGGTTCGCCGCGTCGAGCTCATCCATCGCGCCCGAGACCAGCTCGAGCCGCTCCTGCCCGGTCGGCACGAGCACGTCTTCCAGCCGGTCGACGCGCTTCTCGACGAAGTCCGACAGGGTGACGCGCGGCTGCGGCACGCCGAGGCAGGTGTGCAGGTTGGCGCCGCCGAGATCCGCGTCGACGAGCACCACCTTCGACCCCCGCGCTGCGAGCGCGAGGCCCAGGTTCGCCGACACGAGCGACTTGCCGATGCCGCCCTTTCCGCCGCCGATGGCCACCACCCGTCGAGCCCGTGGCTTCGGCTTCGGAGCCGCACGGCTCCGGGTGGGAAACTCGATCACCGCGCCCTGATCGAGGGCTTCGTTCTCAGCCATGGGGCGTCAGTCGTCCTTCAGTTCGACGTTCCAATACGACGCATCGGTGAGGTTGAGGAACGGCAACCACTCTCGATACGCCTGCGGCTTCGCCGCGTTCCTGAACAGCGGCGTCCACTTTGGCCGAACGGGCGTGCGGAGCAACTTCATTCCCGCCTGCTCCGGGGTGCGCCCGCCCTTGCGCAGGTTGCAGGTGATGCACGAGCAGACGACGTTTTCCCAGCAGGTGCGGCCCCCCTGGGAGCGCGGCACCACGTGGTCGAGGTTCAGGTCGGTGCGCTTGAGCTGCCGGCCGCAGTACTGGCAGGTGTCCTGGTCGCGCGCGTAGATGTTGATGCGCGAGAACCGCACGCGGGTGCGCGGCAGCTTCTCGAAGGCCGTCAGCACCAGCACCCGCGGCACGCGGAAGCGTCGGTCGATCGACCCGATCGAGTCGTCGGTGCTGGCGGCGGCGAGCTGCGCCCAGTCGGCGAAGTCGTACTGGCGGTACTGCTCGTCGAGCGCGCGGGCCACGCCCTGGTACAGCAGCGAGATGGCGCGCTTCACGCTGGTGACGTGAATCGGCTGGAAGTTGCGGTTCAGTACGAGGACGGCGGTGTTCAGCATGGAGTTCCCCGGACGGCGTGGGCGACCCGGCTCGCCACGACGAGACAGTCAGCTTCGGTGAGACAACGAACGTCGAGCCACAGCTCGTCGTCGCAGATGCGCGCGACGATGGGTGGGCTGCCAGCGCGGAGCTCGTCGTGCAGTCGCTGGGCGGCGGCGCCCTCGACGGCGACCGCGTACGACGGCGGCTGGGCGAGCGGCATCGAACCGCCTCCGACCCGCGAGGTGGTGGCGACGACCCGGTGCCGCACCTGCTCCCGGCCGAGCGCCGCTGCCAGCACCCCGGCCTTGCGCTCGAGCGCTGTGGGGGGCTCGAGCAGCATCGCGCGCGCCGGCAGCTCGGCGTCGGCCGTACCGTCGCGGTAGGCCTCGAGGGTGGCCTCGAGCGCCGCCACCGTCAGCTTGTCGACGCGCAGGGCCCGCTGCAGCGGGTGCCGCGCGAGCTTCGAGATCGCCTCTTCGCGGCCCACCAGAATGCCGGCCTGCGGGCCGCCGAGCAGCTTGTCGCCCGAGAAGGCCACCACGTCGGCCCCCGCCGCCACCACGGTGCGCACGGTGGGCTCCGAGGTCAGGCCGTCGCCGTGCAGCGGCTCGAGCGCCCCGCTGCCGAGGTCTTCGAACACCGGAACGCCACGCGCGCGCCCGAGCGCCACCAGCTGCGACGTCGTCGCCTCTTCCGTGAAGCCCACGACCGCGAAGTTGCTGCGGTGCACCTTGAGCAACAGGCCCGTCGACGCGCCGAGCGCCGCCTCGTAGTCACCCACGCGCGTGCGGTTCGTCGTCCCCACCTCGACCAGCGTGCAGCCCGACTGGCGCATGACGTCGGGCACGCGGAACCCGCCGCCGATCTCGACCAGCTCGCCGCGCGAGACGATCACCTCGCGCCCCTGCGCCAGCGCGCCCAGCGTCAGCACCGTCGCCGCCGCGCAGTTGTTGACGACGATCGCGTCTTCGGCGCCGGTGAGGCTGCACAGCAGGTCGACGACGTGCGCGAAGCGGCTCCCGCGCTCACCCTCGTCGAGATCGAGCTCGAGGTTGCAGTACCCGCTCGCCACCTCGCGAACCCGCTCGATCGCGCGGGCCGACAGCGGCGCACGGCCGAGGTTGGTGTGCAGCACCACGCCCGTCGCGTTGAGCACCCGGCGCAGGTTGGGCTGGGCGAGCCGCGCGAGCTGCTGCTCCACGCGCTCGACGGTGAAGGACACCTCGGCCCCCGAGAGGATCTCGCCGCGCACCTCGGCCACGGCCTTGCGGCAGGCCTCGAGCAGCACGGCCCGAGAGACGCGCTCGCCCAGGGCCGCGACGCGGGCCTCACTGAGCAGCTCGTCGATGGAAGGCAGCGCCTGAAGGAGCGCCCGTCGACGGCTCGCCTCGGGGGACGAAGACGACATCGAGCGCGAGCGTACCGTGAAACGACCGCCCCTCCGAATCACTCTCGGAGGGGCGTCGCACTCAACGGCCAGGTGACGGGGTCGGAGACGGCCACACCCGAACGGGGGCACCAGGGTCCTCTGCTGCGGGGACCAGCACCCAGCGCGCCGGCCGTGCTTCGCCGGTGCTCTCTGTCTACCCGTTCGGGGGGCTCTCGCCGGCCCGTCGATGGTCATCGCTTCGTGACTCGACCGGTGAACACGACAGCCCCGCTCAAACTTCCTCGAGGCTCCCGTGCCAATAGGTCAGGTCGCGCAGCCAGGTCTGCCAGGACTCGGGCATGCCCTTCTCGAACCGGAAGGTGAGGCGCAGCGAGTCCGGCAGCTTCGTCGGCTTCACGGGCTTCACCTTCAGCGGCATCCGGGCCTGCTCCGGCGTGCGCCCACCCTTGGCCTGGTTGCAGGGCACGCACGCGATGACGATGTTCTCCCAGGTCGTCCGGCCACCCTGGGCGCGCGGCAGCACGTGATCGTAGGTGGCCTCGGCCCGCGTCACGCGCCGCTGGCAGTACTGACAGCGGCCCTGGTCACGCGCGTACACGTTCTCGCGGCTGAACCGGAGGACCGGCTTGCGGCGGACGAGCATGCGCAGGAAGCGCACCACGGACGGAACCTTGACCTCGAAGCTCACGCTGCGAATCGTCTGGTCTTCGTACGACTCGACCAGCTCGACCTTGCCCAGGAACAAGAGCGTGATGGCGCGCTGCCAGGGAATGCGGGCGACCGGCTGGTAGGAACGGTTCAGGACGAGGGTCTCCATGGGTGCCTCCTTTCGTGAGGCGACCGACGAAGGGCGCGCGCAATTCCTGAACGACTACACCTTCTTGTCGGGCTTCTTCGCCCCGGGCTCGGCCAGCGGCACCACGGTGCGCGCCTGCTCGTCGGGGGAATAGAGGAGCTTGTAGGTGTTGTAGCTGCGCAACACCCGTTTCACGTACTGCCGCGTCTCCTGGAGGGGGATCTGCTCGACGAACGCGGCCAGGTCGTCCTGCGGGAGCTCGCGCCGCCAGCGGTTCACCGCGCCTGGACCGGCGTTGTAGCTGGCGATGGCGAAGGGTCGGGTGCCATCGAAGCGCGCGACCAGATCGGCCAGGTAGCGCGCCCCGAGGCGAACGTTGAGCTCGGGCTCGAGGAGCGCCGCCGTCGTGGGCCTCGGGAGCTTGAGCTGCGCGGCGACCTCGGCGGCCGTGTACGGCATGAGCTGGCACAGGCCGAGCGCCCCGGCCCACGACAGCGCCTTCGGGTCCAGCGCGCTCTCTTCGCGCATGATGGCCTGCAGGAGATCGGGGTCGAGCCCGTCGGCCTCGGCGGAGGACGCCTCGACGAGCTCTCGGAAGGCCTTCGGGTAGGCGATTTCCCAGATGAGGCGGTTCTTTCGCGTGATGGGGCCGGAGAGATCGCGGCGCAGCCAGAGTCGGGCCATGCCGTGCGCGGGCCGCTCTTCACCCGCCATCGCCAGCATCATGACGAGCAGCCGGTGCGCCTCGGGGGGCGCCTTCGCGCGATCGATGCCGAGGATCTCCATGGGCACCAGCTCGCCGAAGCCGAGGCGGAGCAGCTCGACGGCCGACTGGAACTGCACGTCGTCGGCCATCGCGCCGACCTCGAGCGGGAAGACGTCGTCGAGCCGGGTGGCCGCGGCGACCGCGCGCTGGAGGTGCTTCGCCCGCGCCGGGGCCAGCTGCTCGGCGCGCTCACGAGAGAGCAGCCCGTAGTACGTCGCCGGGTGCGCGGCGGCGTTCTGGGCGAGCACCTCGACGGCCTCGCTCCGGCGGCCCTGCGCCTCGAGCACCCGGGCCCGCCAGTAGCGCGCGCGCTCGAGCTCGTGCGAGTCGTCGACGGCCTCGAAGCGCGCCTCGATCTCGTCGAGCACGGTGAGCGCTCCCGGCAGATCCCCCTTCGCGCGCTGGAGCCAGAACAGCTTGAAGAGCGCGTCGGCGCCCATGTCGGAGCGAGGGAACCGATCGGCCAGCTCGGCCAGGCGATCGGCGGCGCCCTCGGGGTCGCCGGTTCGCTGTCTCGCCTCGGCTGCGTGGAAGAGCGCGTCGTCGGCGAGCGGGTGCTCGGGGAACTCGAGCGCGAGCGTCTCGTACGTCTCGATGGCGGCCTCGGGCGTGGTGACCGTCTGGCTGAAGCCCAGGGTGTACAGCGCCTTCACGCGCACCTCGGGGTCGGTGCAGCGGCGGGCGACCGGCGCGAGCGTGGCGACGGCCTTCGGGTGCGCTCGCAGCTTGCGGTGCGCCTTGCCGGCGACGAGGTGCGCCCGGCAGGCGAGCGCGTCGGGCAGCGAGAGCGACTCGAGCAGCGGCTCGACCAGCGAAAGGCCCTGGGCGTTGCGGTGGAACTCGACGAGCTGCTCGGCGCGCGTCACCAGCACGGCGGTCGGGAGCTTCTCGGGCTCGAGCACCCGTTTCTCGTGCTTGAGGGCCTGGGCCGAGAGCGGGTGCTTCGACCACAGCGCCGCCAGCGCCGCCTGCTCGGCCTTCGGGTCGCCCCGCGCGGCGTGGAGATCGGCGAGCGCGAGCAACGCCTCGGCCCCCACGTCGCGGCCCCACGGCGGCGCCGGCCGCTCGCCCAGCTTCG
>JALOQF010000143.1 GCA_025459425.1 Myxococcaceae bacterium
TTCCGAAGCCGGATGACGGCGCGTCGCGTGCGTTGGTCGATTGCCATGCACGGCGAAGATCACATCACGGGATCCGCCGCAACCGGGTTCAGGGGTAGTGTCGACTGCGGCAAGAGACTTCGCCGGAGCGAGGAACACTGTCCCGACAGCAAGAACAACGAGAAATCGGCTGGGCTGCTGTGAGTTTCGTGCCATTCTTAATCTCCTTCTTGTCGTTTTCTGATGAGTGTTTGCTGGCTAGGCCTGCCTGGGGACTCCAACCGAGCCGGTTTATGTGGTCGCGTCAGAATGCTGGGTCTTGGTTTGAGAGGTCTTTGCAAAACAAGACAAGCTGAGTCTCGCTTGCGTTCTGGGGTTTTGTCAAGTCGGCATTGTTCCAAATTTGTGTCTTTTTCAGGGTCGCTGACTTCTGTGTGTGACTGACTTGTGTCTTTTGCTTTGGCTTGAGGTTTGATTCGGGGTGTGTGCTCCGCGTGAGTCGATGGATGGAGGCCGGGCCCTCGTCGCCCCCTGGCGGCGATCTTGCTGTTCGGCCCAGGGTTGAAACGACGCACGCGAGCCCAAAGGGCGGTCAGTTGCCCGATGAGGCCGCGCTGGTGAGTCGAATGGTTTCACTTCGCCGGCGAGCTCCCAAACTGCAGACTGAGCTTGAGGTCTGGGTGCCTTCGCGTGTCTGGTGGATGGGCCGGGGGCCGACGGGGGGGCTCACACTCACCGCTGGCCGACTCACTCGAGGTGATTCGCGTGAGGCGCCACGAGTTCCCGGCGCGGTGACGAATCGCTGTTGTCCGCTGGGGCCTGGAGACGTAACTGCGGGTCGCCCGCATGGAACCGCAGCCCGATGGTGTTGCCACCCACCCGAACGTCTTCCGGATTCTCCGGGCTGACCGCTTTCTGCTCGCGGGCGTGTGCCTGCTCTCGGTCGCGGTCCTTGCTCCCCTCGCTCAGACGCCGATTCTCCCGCTCAACGATCTGCCGAACCACGTCGCGATGTCGGCGCTTTTGCGCCACATGTGGAGCGGCGACGCGGTCGCGGCCTTCCACTTCGAGCTTCAGCCGCACCCGGCGCCGTACTGGCTCACCTACCTGCTGCTGCTCGCAGCCTCCTACCTCTTCCCAACGTTGACCGGCGCGAAGGTGGTCGTCGCGCTTTGCCTGCTCTCCGTTCCGCTCAGCACCATGCGCCTGCTGCTCGCGCTCCGGCGGTCGCCGCGGCTCGCACTCTGGAGCTTCGCGCTCTGCTGGGACTTCAGCCTCAGCATGGGCTTCATCGCGTACACCCTCAGCGTATCGCTCGGCTTCGTCTTCCTCGCGCGCTGCATCGAGTCCCTCGATGCAAAGCCAAGGCGGTCGTCACTGCTGGTCACGGTCCTGCTCGGCCTCCTCCTGGCGCAGAGCCACGCCCATGCGGCGGGCGGCGCGGCGGTGCTCGTGTTCGCGGTCGCAGTCCTCGAGTTCCGCCGACGGTGGGTCCTGCTTCGTGGCCTGGCACTCTCGGCGGTGCCGGTCCTGGGGCTCGTCCCCTGGATTCTGCTCGGCGCGAGGTCGGAGGGGCGCGCGCGACCCGAGACGATCGGTCACTGGCCCGACGTCGGTGAACGGATGAGTCGAATGTTCCACTACACGGTCGACCTCGTGAACGGCCAGACCGAGCGGAACGTCCTCGGGCTCGCTTTCGTCTTCTTGCTGCTCGCTCCGCTGGTGCTGGCTGCGTGGACCGGTGGCGACGGGAACTCCGCTCGGCCAAGGGCGCTCTATCTGGCGGCCTGGGCGCTCTACGTCGTGATGCCAGCCTCGCTCGTGTGGCCATTCTTCCAACTGCTCATTCACGAGCGCCACGCGACCATGATTCTCCTCCTCGGACTGGCGCTCCCGGCGGCCTCGTTCACAGGTCGGCAGGCATGGCGGCTCATCCCCGGGGGCGTGGTCGCCCTCGCGGTGGCTGCGGTCATCACGGTGCAGTGCGCGCGTTTCTCCACGGAGGTTCAGCCGTTCCTGGCCGTCGTGGACGCCGTCCCTCCGTCGAGCCGTATCGCATGGGTCCTCTGGCAACAGCGAACGCCCGAGTCCGTACGAGACACCATCCCTCAAGTGCCCGCCTACCTCCTCGCCGAGAAGGGCGGCTACTCACCGTACCTGTTTCAGACCCCCAATCTCCCGCTCCGCTACCGCGCTGACCGGCACCGCCCACATCCACACTGGCATCACCCCGATCAGTTCACGCTTGCTCAACACGGGATTCACTACGACTACGTGCTGGTGCAGGGGAAACAGCTCGACCGGTTCCAGCAGGGGCTCATTGAAGCGCCCGAGGGACGATTCCGCGCGAGCGTGGTGCTGGAGTCCGGGATCTGGCGGCTGTATCAGATGCGCCGCGAGCCATGACGCCTTCGCCCCAAGAGCTTGAGTCGGGTCGGTCGAGCGCTGGCTCCGGCCCAGAACCCGCTCGCGAGGCCGAACGCGAGCGTCGACTGGTCGAGCTGCTCGAAGCCGCTGATTCGCTTCCGCCGGAAGCCGTTCTTGCGAAGGCGACCCTTCACCATGCGGCGCTCGCCATTGCGCGATCGATCGACGAGCTACCTCCCAGGCCTGACGCTCATGCGGTCGAGTCGCTGCGGGCGAAGCACGAATCGCTGGCGCGCCGCCCGAGCCCTTCAGCGAAGCGCTGGCGCCTCGCGTCGGTGGGACTGCTCGCCTTCCTCCTCCTCGGTGTGGGGGCCTGGAAGCTCGGCGTTCGGCTCTTCGCACCCCGAAACCTCCTTGACGGCGTCGCGTGGACGGCAAGCAGCGAGGCCTTGAAGTGCAACCCCGCGATGCACAACTGCGGCGGCACTCGAACGGACATCTTTTTTCACACCAATGCCGAGTCGAACCCATGGCTTCGCTACGACCTTGGCGCCCCAAAGACCTTCTCCCGGGTCACCGTTCGGAACCGGCAGGACATGGGGCTCGACCGATGCCTCCCCCTGATTGTCGAGACGAGTGACGACGGTGAGGCCTGGACCGAGCGCACCCGCAGGACCGAGCGCTTCGTCGAGTGGACTGGCTCGTTCCCAGCGGTCACCGCCCGCTTCCTTCGGCTTCGTGTCGCGGCGCCGCTCACCTGGTTCCACCTCGAGGCGGTGGAGCTGCACCCGTGAGGCTCTGGTCGTGGGTGCGTTCGGCCCTGGTCGCGGCGATCGTCGCGGTCGAGCTCCACGCGCTGTGGCCAAAGTTCAGCGCTTCCGTTGCGCCATCTGCATCGTTGCTCCCGCACCTCTTTCGCGTCGGCGGCATGCTCGCGTTGTTGGTGGTCGCGAGCCTGCTCGCGGGAGGACGGCTGTTGCGCGTCGCTCTCGGGCGCCAGCGCGTCGATGCTTTCTTGCCGCTCTCCCTTGCAACTGGGCTCCTGGCGTTCGGCTGGCTGGTACCGGTCTGGGGGCACGCCTTCGGCTTCAGCTCACTCACGTTCTGGCTTCTTCCGGCCGTGCTCATCGCCGTTGGCTTGTCCGATCCGCGCGACGTGTGGGGCGCAGTGACCGAGGCCGTTCGTCAGACGCGGCGTTTCTCGGTCCCGGAGGTTCTCGCGCTCGTCGCTGGTGGCTTCGCGGTGCTGCTGGTCATCGCGCCAACCTGGACTCCCGAGAACCTGAACTTCGACGCGCGGTGGTACCACCTGGGGAACGCCGAGATCTACGCGGCGGCTGGTGGAATCTGGCGCAGCCCTGAAGGCAACCACCTGCTCACCGGCCCGCACCTCTGGAGTTGGTTGGCCACCTGGGCGCTGCTCGCGCCCGACACGCTCTACGACCGGACAGTGCTCGCGAGCCAGATCGAGGTGCTGGCGTTCGTCACGACGCTCGCACTCATCCCTGCGGTCGCGCGAACGCTTCGTCCCGCTGGCGGTCTCGGCACTTACTCACTCTCGTGGGTCTGCTTCTTCTTGTTCCCGGCCATCTTCATCTACGACACGGGGCTGATGGGTGGCGCCGACCGCTTCGCGGCGTTGTGGGCGACCACCGCGTTTCTGGTCTGGAGCGTCGCGCGGCGAACGAACGCAGCCGGGGTCTGGCTCCTCTTCGGAGCGCATCTCGCCGGGTCGCTGCTCTGCAAGTACACCAGCGTCATCTTCGTGGCGCCGTTCGCGGTCGTCGTGGTCATCGATCGCATCATCGCGTGGCGAAGAGGTGGGGCGTTCAAGCGCCTTGTGGTTGGTCAGCTCGCCACAGCCGGGGCGGGCCTGGTCACCCTTGCCCCGTACTGGCTGCGCAATCTCGTCTTCTATGGGAACCCGGTCTACCCCCTCGCGACGGGCGTTTTCGGCGGAGCGCCCCTCGCGTCGGAGGCAGGCGTCTGGCAGGCCCGCTACGCACTCGAACTCTTCGCTCCGCATGAGTCGAGCTTGGCCTGGCGAATGGGCGAGACGGCCCGGGCACTCGTGGACCACCACGTGGCCATCTACACGTGGGGAGACATGATTGGTGGCGCGCCCGTTTTCGGGTCGGTCTTCGCCGCGCTCGCGGTACCGGCGCTCCTGACGACACGGCTCTCGAAAATCTGGTTGGCGATCGGTCTCACGGCCGCGGGAATCGTCATCTGGTTCAACCTGGCCCACCAGATGCGGTACCTCGTCATCTTCGTGCCACTGATGGCGGCGTCAGTCGCAGTGGTGCTTGTCGAGCTGTGGAGCTGGGGTTGGTTGCCCCGGCTCGCAGTGCTCGGCCTCGTTGGCCTGCAGATATTTGGGACCATCGAGGTGCCGTTCTTCGCGACACATCGGATGAACGGCAAACGCTCGCCGCTCACGAAGCTGCTCGAGTTCCTGCAGCGTGGCCAGGCCGAGGGCAACGGAGACCGCTTCGTGGTCTTCAGGGACTGGGTAGCGCTGGGTGAACGACTGCCGCCCAAGGCTCGCCTGCTCATTCACGGCGGCGCACCGAGTTTCGGAATCGGGCGCGTCACGCTGACGGACACGCCCGCGATCCAGCTTGGCTTGTCCTACGCACAGGAAGGCTCGGTGCGCCGGGTGTTTGAGAGGCTCCGTGCGATGGGCGTCACCCACATCGCGTGGAACGATGGCTCCGATTCGCCCGACAGCCTCGCCGGCGAGCTGCTCTTCCGCTCATACGTCGATCAGATCCCGACGCGCTTCGACCAGGCAGGCTTCCACATCGGCGAACTCGCCGAACCCCAACGGGAACTCGACGGACCCGTGCTGGTCCTTGGCTGTCACGGTCGATACCCCGCTGGAGGGTACTCGCTCGAGGCGCTGAGCAAGCCGATTCTGCCTTCCGACGCGGTCGTGCCGCCCGAGGTCCCGTCGGTGCCGGTGTCTGCCGAAGCGCCGTGGGCCGCCGCCATCGTTGCGCCCGGCTGTCCCGCGCAGCGTTCGCTCGAGGGGTTTCGCTTCGTCGGGAGCAACCAGGGCCTGCAGTACTACCGGCGCGCACCCTGAGCGTTGTCGCTCACGACCTGCGCTGGCGTCGGGCAATGCGCATGAGGTCGATCGCCGCGCCGGCCATCGCCGACGAACTCAGCTTCGAGCCCTTCACGTCGTGCCACGTCTGCAGCGGCACCTCGACGAACTGCGCAGGCTCGAGCGGCGTGATACCCGGGCGAGGACGGAGGAGCCGGCCGATCAGCTCGACGTCGAAGGCCCAGCGGCTCGAGAAGCGATCCGTGAGCGCGGCTTCGAGGGCGGGTGTCACCCGGAAGGCCTTGGCACCACACTGGGTGTCATAGACGGGCAGCGACAGGCTCCACGACGCCGCGGTCGCGAAGATCCGGCCGAGGTAGTGCCTCATCGGCAGGCGGTCGATGTCCCGACCCATGAGCCGTACACGGCTCCCGAGGGCGACCTGGAACGAACCCGTGAGCGCGTCGAGCACCCGCTCCATCTCAGCTGGAGGCGTCGCGAGGTCAGCGTCGAGGTAGCCGACGAGCTGCGGCCCGTGGGTGAGCGCCTGCAGGAGCCCGTGCCGAACCGCTTCGGCCTTGCCCCGGTTGCGGTCGAGCTGCAGGGCGCCGATGCCGTCGTTCGCGGCGGCGAAGCGCTCGATGATCTCTGCGGTGCGGTCCTTCGAGCCGTCGTTGACGAACAGCACCGCGACGCCCTTCGCGCGGAATTCGAGGAAGCGCTCGGGCTCGAGCCGCTTCTCTTCGTTGTAGCAGGGCACGACGACGATCTTCGTCTCGCCCGCGCCGATCATGAGCGCGCTCCGACCGCGATGAGCGAGACGCCGATGGGCAGGCGTCCACGCGCGAGCACGCGCGCCTCGGCACCGAAGAACTCGCGCAGCGCAGTGTTGACGATGGGGTTCACGGGCGCGAGGTCGCTGCCGGGGCCAGGTCCACGCACGCGCTCGACCAGCCGTGCGGCGGCGACGACGGGGAAGAGGCCGGTGTTGAAGAACGAGTCGTAGGTCACCCGAAGCCCGGCGGCGGTGAGCTGCTCCACGAGGAGTTCACGCGAATACCGGCGGCGATGCTGCAGCGTCACGTCGTGCTGACTCCACAGCAGCTGCAGCGCCGGCACCGTCACCACCACACGCCCATTCGGCTTGAGGCGCGCCACCATCGAGCGGAGCGACGCGACGGGATCGTCGACGTGCTCGATGACGTCGAAGGCAGTGACGACGTCGAAGGGCCCGGCCGGGAGCACGTCGGGCAGCTCGCAGGCGCTGACCTCGACGTTGGGGAAGTTGCGATGGGCCCGCGCGCGTGCGTCGGCCGAGTACTCGGCGCCGCTCACCTTTCCGTAGCCCTGGAGCATCGGGAACATGCCGCCGGTGCCGCAGCCGACATCGAGGATCTCTCGGTGGGCGAGCGCTGGCAGCTCGCGTGACAAGACCGCCGCGATGCACCGGCGACGGCCTTCGAACCACCAGTGGTCGCGCTCCAGGCGCTCGTGCTTCTCGAATTCGGCGGCTTCCATGGCCGCACGCGCCTACTGGAATTCGTTGGGCTTGGCGAGGAGGCCCTCGAAGCTCGACGGGCGCTTCGACCGACGCGGGTTGAGAGGCGTACGAGCGAGCAGTCTGCGATAGTCCGCGCAGCTTTGGGCCGGTCGTCATCGTGGGGGTCGTCATGCGCCTGTTGGCTCGCTCGCTGTTCATCGTGTTCGGTCTCATCACTGCCTGCACGGCGATGACTCCATCGACTCCCGATGCTGGAGCTACAGCGGGAGGTGGCACCGGTGGAAGTGGAGGAGGCTCGGCTGGCGGTGTGCTTGGGGGGGGCGGTGGCTCAGGCGGCGGTACCCTCGGTGGCGGAGGTGGTGGTGAGTGCTTCACCTCGGGCGCCGGTGGCGCGATCAACATCGGCTCGTGGAACACGTTCGTTTCGAGCGTCAAGACCACGGGCGAATTGGGAGGGATTCAGGGCGCCGATGCATACTGTTCGCGCCTCGCGTCGGCCGCGGGCCGGCCCGGCGCCAAGGCCTATGTAACGGTCGGCAGTGAGCAGCCACTGCAGCAGTGGATTCGCCGCATGGCGGCACAGCCGGGTGGGCTGTGGTGGTACGGCCCGCTGCTCTCGAATGAGCACGGTGTGCCCATGAAAGACGTCACTCTCTGGACGGGCCATCGTTCAGCGTGCGTCGCTGATGAGAACTGCCGAGGTTGGCTGAGTTCGGACGGCGGTGACTTCGGCATAGCGGTGGCTCAGCCAACGTTCGGCGGCGTCTTTGGGCTCCCGGTGGATACCTGGACCAACCCGATCCAGAGCCCGTGTTCTGCGCATCATTCGCTCCTCTGTGTCTACTTCGACTACGGACGTGCAGATGGTTTCTCAACGGTTCCACCGCCGCCCCTTCCGGCTCCGAAGCGGCATCTCTTCGTGACCCGGGAGCAGTTCTCCGGGGCGCTCGGTGGGCTCGCTGCTGCCAATCAGCGCTGCATCGACCTGGCCTCGGACGCGGGCTTCTCGGGCTCGTGGCGCGCGTTCCTGTCGACGTCCGGGCTGGCCTTCAGCATCGGCGGAGACGGCGGCTGGGCTCGGCGCCTCGACGACGACGGGGGCTCCATGTTCCAGACGCCGCTCAATCTCGGAACGACGCCCCGCCGCGCTTTCGGTGTCGATCAGTACGGCGCGGCCCTCGACGGAGGTCGTCTCTGGACGGGCACGAAGCTCTGGCTCACGCCTTCGGCCGATGACTGCGCGGGTTGGACCAGCGTCGACGCTGGCGGGACGGCGGGCACCATCGATCGCCTCGACGAGACCTGGTCAGACGACGGCGTCGTCCGCTGCGACACCCCGGCGCACCTGCTCTGCCTCCAGGAATAGGCCCGCGCGGAAACCCGGCGCTGGAGCGAGGCTTGGGCGTCTCAGGCTCGTGGTGAATTCTGCAGACCGCCCCCTCCGAGTCCAACCTGGGCGTAGAACGGGAGCAGGTGCGGTCTCGTGTGGAGAAAGTCGGTCGGCGAGCGACCAGGGGGAGACGGTGATGCCGGCTGTGACGTCGATCCGCATTACGCGCCACGCGCTCGATGAGATGAAGGACGCGCGAGCGTGGTACGCGCAGCGGGACCGGGCCGCAGCCAATCGCCTCAGCGAAGCGATCGACGACGCGCTCGAGCTCGCCGCGAAGGTGCCGGGCGCTTCGACGCCCTGGCCCGGCGTGCCGGAGCTGCGGCGTGCTGTCGTGAAGGGGTTTCCGTACTGGCTGGTCTACGAGGAAGGTGCAGATGGGTTGGTCGTGGTGGCCTTCGCGCACCACAAGCGGCGTCCCCTCTACTGGTTGCCGTGAAGTTCGGCGCGCGCGTCCTGCCAGTCGAGCAGCTCGGCACGGCCGGCGCGGATCTCAGCGAGACGGCGACGCAGCTCGCTGGTCCACGCGGCTTCCACGCCCTCGGGCGTGTCCAGGGTCTCGAGGAGCTCGGTGATGAGTTGCGCACGCTCAGTACCGCTCAGCTTCAAGGCTTCGGAGAGGAGCTGCTGTGCCTTCTCGCCCATGAATCCGACCGTAACTGCCTCCTCGCGCGGTGTCACGGGGGCGGCCGGTCACGGCTCGTTGGCCCGTGAGGTCGCTGAAGGCCCGTCCCTGCGCTCGTCACGGCCAGGGGGCCGGCCCTGGGAGTTGCCCGCGCCCTCATGAAGGAGGGTTTGGCCAGATTCTCGGTGTGACGAGCTTCTCCTCAGTGAGGCGGCAGGCACAGCGCGTACCGACCGATCGATCGGCACTGGGCTCCACGGAGTCCGGGATCGCCCACGTTCGGCGGCGACACCACGTACACCGTCTTCGCGTCCATCGGCCCCTCGAACGGCTGCCCGCACGCCTCACGGGCCCGCTTCGGCACCCGCCCGACATGCCCTGAGTTGATCGTCATGCCGCTCAGCGCCGCCGCGCGCGTGAGCTGCCACACCGCCTCGATGTCGTACCCGCAGATCCACTGCAGCTGGAGCGGCACCAGCGCGACGTGCCGGTACGTCTTGCCCAGCTCGATCCACCCCGCGTCGACGGGAGGCTCCGCCGGCCGCACGTACACGGTCCGGTCCGAGATGAGTTCGCCACCCTGCGCCACCGCCGCCACCACGAACGCCACCAGGGCCACCACCGCCCGCCGCTGAAGCAGCCGCGCCACCAGCACGATGACGCCGAACGACACCACGTAGTGGAGCGCCCAGATGAAGCGCCCGCACGCGCGGAACGTGCTCGTCAGCACCGAGAACGGCGCGAAGAGCCACTCGAGGTTCAGCACCTCGCGCCCCAGCACCGTCACGTGCGACGACCACGCGTACCCGGCCAGCAGCACCGTCACCACCAGCACGGGCGCGAGGCCCTTCAGGAACGCTCCATGCTTCTTCGCCTCGCGGACGAACGCGACGACCGCCACCGGGACGAGCGCCAACACCCCGACGCCCAGGTACGCGTACCCCTCTCCCTGTCGCGGGCTCGCCGGCAGCGACGGGAGCCACCGGGACAGGTTCTGGCTGTTCACCAGCGCCAGCAGGTCCGACGAGAACTGACCGAAGCCCTCCGCGTTGCGCTCCACCTCGCCGGCCGGGATCGCTCCGACGAGCCACAACATCGCCACCAGTCCCGCGACGAGCACCGCCAGGTCGCGAGCGAGCCGCACCCAGGGACGGCCTCCGCGCAGGTGGGTGATGAGCAACGTCGCGACGCACAGCGGAATCACCTGCGCCGGCAGGTACGCCTCGAGGCCCACCGCGAAGAGCGGCACCAGGAGCGAGAGCCTCGCCGTCCGCTCGGCGTCTTCCGGCCTGCGCACGGCCCGAATCGCCAGCCCCAGCTGCACCACCAGCACCGCCTGGAACATGAGCACCAGGTGTCCATTGCGCGCCATCACCACGGGGTCGACGAGCGCCAGCACCGCACCGCCCACCCGCGCCAGCCCCGTCACGCCCGCCTCGGCCAACAGGAACCGTGCCGCCAGCGCCTGCGCCACGTAGCAGGTGAAGATCCAACAGCCGTAGAGCTGGAACTCTCCGGGCAGCACCAGCGCGAGCAGCTTGCCCGCGAGGCACGGCCAGAACCCGGACGTCGTGTAGAAGACCGACATGCCGTCGGGGTACAGCAGCCCGGGAATGGCGCCGAGCTGCAGCGTCCATGGGCCGCGCACGTACATCAGGAACCCCTGCTGGTACGCCTGCCAGTCGCCGTTGTTGAGCCACGACGTCTGGCGCACGTCGAGGATCTGCCAGCCCGTGCGTGAGGCGGCCCAGGCCATGCCGCACGCCACCAGGAGCCCCACCTCGACCCGCGGCGCCCAGCGCTGCCACGTCGAGCTGTCGCTCACCGTCTCACCTCACACCGTCGGCAGGCCCATCTGCTCGGACAGGGGCCTGGCCGCTTCGTCCTTCTTCGAGAGCAGCGGCGCCTCGATGGGCCAGCGCACGCCGATGGCCGGGTCGTTCCACAGAATCGAGCGCTCGTGCTCGGGCGCGTATGCGGCGGTGCACTTGTAGACGAAGTCGCACTCGTCGCTGGTGACGCAGAACCCGTGCGCGAAGCCCGCCGGAA
Source organism: Myxococcaceae bacterium (assembly GCA_025459425.1). GTDB lineage: Bacteria > Myxococcota > Myxococcia > Myxococcales > Myxococcaceae > Xiheimicrobium. Next base: position 10,961 of record JALOQF010000143.1, read on the forward strand.
TCCACAGCTGGCGCTTGTTGTCCTCGGACAGCTCGCAGCCGTACCACTGCCCGAAGGTGGCAGACCCCACGCGCACGTCGACCGCGACGTCGAAGACGCTCCCGCGCGTCACCATCACCAGCTTGCCCTGGGCCCTGGGGTGCTGCAGGTGCAGGCCCCGCAAGATGCCCCGCCGCGAGCGCGACCAGTTGTCCTGGACGAAGGGCCCGAAGATGCCGTGCTCGCGGTAGCGCTCCTCGCGGAACGTCTCGAGGAAGAAGCCGCGCGCGTCGCCGTGCACCTTCGGCTCGATCAGCAAGACCCCTGGCAGGTTCGTGGTGATGACGTTCACGGCTTGCCTTTGTGTTCGATCAACCCCAGCAGGTACTGGCCGTACTCGTTCTTGATCATCGGTTTCGCCTGCTCGGCCAGCTGCGCGTCGGTGATGTACTTCATGCGCCAGGCGATCTCTTCCAGGCACGCCACCTTGAGCCCCGTGCGCTGCTCGATGACGTGGATGAAGGTCGACGCCTCCATGAGGGACTCGTGGGTCCCCGTGTCGAGCCACGCATAGCCGCGGCTCATCACCTCGACGGTGAGCTGCTTTCGCTCGAGGTAGACGCGGTTGACGTCGGTGATCTCGAGCTCGCCGCGCGCCGACGGCTTCAGGTTCGCGGCGATGTCCACCACCTGGTTGTCGTAGAAATACAGGCCCGTCACCGCGTAGTTCGACTTCGGTGCCTTGGGCTTCTCTTCGATCGACAGGGCCTGCTTGTTCGCGTCGAGCTCGACGACGCCGTAGCGGTGCGGGTCCTTCACCCAGTAGCCGAACACGGTGGCGCCGCGCTCGAGGCGGGCCGCCCGCTGGACGATCTCGGAGAACCCGTCGCCGAAGAAGATGTTGTCGCCCAGCACCATCGCGACCTTGTCGGAGCCGACGAACGACCGCCCGATGATGAACGCCTGCGCCAGGCCCTCGGGCTTCGGCTGCTCCGCGTACGAGAGCGAGATGCCCCACTGGGAGCCGTCGCCCAGCAGCTCCTTGAAGCGCGGCAGATCCTGCGGGGTCGAGATGAGGAGGATCTCGCGAATGCCCGCCAGCATCAGCGCCGAGAGCGGGTAGTACACCATCGGCTTGTCGTAGATGGGGAGCAGCTGCTTCGAGACGACGCGGGTGAGCGGGTACAGCCGGGTGCCGGAACCGCCGGCGAGGACGATGCCCTTCATGGTGTCTCCTGTCGTTCGTTCCACAGTGCGTCGAGGGTCTGCGCCACGCTCCACGGCTTCGCGGAGAGCTCCGCCGCCGTCTGGTCGACGCGCAGGCCGCTCTTCTTCGGCCGGGGGCTCAAGAGCTTCACGTCGGCCATGCGGCTCGGGGTGACGAGTGCCCCGTCGAAGCCGAAGCGTTCACAGAGGCGGCGGCCGAACTCGACGCGGCTCGTCACCTCGGCGCCGCAGGTGTGCCAGAGGCCCGAGAGGCGTCGCTCGGCGAGCTCGGCCAGCATGGCGGCGACGTTGGTGGCGTGGCTGGTCGAGACCCACTGATCCTCGAAGAGCGGCACCGGCTGGCCCTTCGCGAGCGTGCTGACGAGCCAGAAACCGAAGTTGTTCTTGCCCGTCGAGGGCCAGCCCGAGACGACGGCGGTGCGGGCGATGGTCCACTGCGCGGGTGGGAGCAGCGCCTTCACCGCGAGCTCTCCTGCGGCCTTGGTGACGGCGTAGGTGCCGCGCGGGTTGGGCTTCGCGTCGGGCGCGTAGGGGCCGTCGTCGCCGTCGAAGACGTAGTCGGTCGAGACGTGCACGAGGTGGGCGTCGAGCGCGCGCGCGGCCAGCGCGAGGGTGGCCACGCCAGTGACGTTGGCGGCCCACGCGGCCTTCGGGTCGCGCTCGCAGCCGTCGACGTCGGTCATCCCGCCCGGGTTGAGGATGACGTCGGGCGCGAAGGCCTGCAGGCGTGAAGTCAGCGCGTCGGTGTCGGCGAGATCGATCGCCGCGTACTCGAAGGCCCCCTCGACGCGACGTTCGCCGCGGGACAGACCGAGCACGGTGTGGCCGGCCGAGATGAGCCGCGCGACGAGGCGGCGGCCGACGAGTCCGTTGGAGCCGGTGACGGCGACGCGCATGTCAGTGCTTCTCGAGCCGGTGCTTGTATTGGGAATCGAAGTACTGCCGGTACGCGCCCGAGGTGACGCGCTCCCACCAGGGCTTGTGCTCGAGGTACCAGTTCACCGTCTGCGCCAGCGCCTGCTCGAAGACGTGCGCGGGCTGCCAGCCGAGCTCGGCGCGAATCTTCGAGGCGTCGATGGCGTAGCGGCGATCGTGGCCGGGCCGGTCGGTGACGTACTTGATGAGCGACTCGGGCTTGCCGACCGCCTGGAGGATCGTCTTGACGATGACGATGTTGGTGCGCTCCGAGTTGCCGCCGATGTTGTAGACGTTTCCCTTCTTGCCCTTCTCGAGCACCGTGACGAGCGCCGAGCAGTGGTCGTCGACGTGGAGCCAGTCGCGCACGTTGAGCCCGTCGCCGTAGACCGGCAGCGGCTTGTCGTGGAGCGCGTTGATCACCATCAGGGGAATGAGCTTCTCGGGGAACTGGAAGGGGCCGTAGTTGTTCGAGCAGCGCGTGACGACGACGTCGAGCCCGTAGGTGTGCTCCCAGGCCAGCGCGATGAGGTCGGCCGAGGCCTTCGAGGACGAGTAGGGGCTCGAGGGGGCGAGCGGGGTGGTTTCGGAGAAGAGGCCGGTGGGCCCCAGCGAGCCGTACACCTCGTCGGTCGACACCATGAGAAAGCGGTTCACCTTCGCGTGCCGCGCGGCCTCGAGCAGCACCTGGGTGCCCAGCACGTTCGTCTTGATGAAGGCCTCGGGGCCCAGAATGGAGCGGTCGACGTGGCTCTCGGCCGCCAGGTGCATGATGGCGTCGATGCGGTGCGTGCGCAGCACGTGGTCGACGAGCTCGCGGTTGGCGATGTCGCCCTGCACGAAGACGTGCTTGGGGTCGCCCTCGAGCGCGGTGAGGTTCTCGAGGTTGCCGGCGTAGGTGAGCTTGTCGAGGTTGACGACGGTCCACTGGGGGCGGTGCTTGCGCAGCCAGTGGATGAGGTTGGAGCCGATGAAGCCGCAACCGCCGGTGACGAGGACGTTCATGGTGTTCCTTCTTGAAAGGGCGCCGGTCGTAGCGCACCAGCCCGGCTGGTGTCTCTGAGGAGCCTCACGGTTCACGCCACCGCCGCAACGCGTCCCGGAGGCGCTGGGGCAGCACCCGCCGCGCCAGCGCACGGGCCTGGCGCTTCCAGGCAGGCACGAAGGGGGGCAGCGTCACGAAGGCGTAGTCGGCCATGCGTCGCCGGAACGCGAGCATTCGCGCGTCGGGTGAGTCGAGCCCCTCGAGCACCTCGAGGTGTCGGCGCGCGATGGGCACCAGCACGCGCTCGATGACGTAGCGGCGCTTGCCGGCACTCCAATGGGTGCGCTGGGTCATTTCCGCGCAGAGCCTGAGCAGCACCGCCTCGTGCTGGCCCACGTTTCGCCGGTACGAGGCCTCGCTCACCGACTGCCCATCGGCGCCGAGCGTGTACCGGTACAGCTCGTCGTGCCACGCGCGGTACGTCTCGATCCGCTCGAGGCCCAGTACGACGTACTCGAGGTCGACGTAGGGGCTCTTCTCGGTGAGGCGCAGGCCGCTGTCGCGCAGCGCCGCGGTGCGGAACGTCGACGTCGCCAGAATGACGGCCCAGCTCGACACGCCGAGCTGTGGGTCGGCGAGCGTGTCGACGCGCCCGATGGCGCCGTGGGGGAGCTGCCCGAGGAGGTCGATGCGGCGCGGAAGCGGCTCACCTGGACGGACTTCGGCGTACTCGGTGAGCACGAGGTCGACGGTCTCGTGCCGCAGCGAGGTGGCGAGCCGACGGAGCGCCAGCGGCTCCACACGGTCGTCGGCGTCGAGCACGCGGAAGAACCGGCCCTTCGCGTGGGCGAGCGCCGTGTTGATGGCTCCCCCATGCCCGGCGTTCGGCTGGTGAATGACGCGAACGACGCCAGGAAAGGACGCGGCCAGCGCGTCCGCCCGCGCCCCGGTGTCGTCCGTCGAGCCGTCATCGACGATGAGCACCTCGATGGCGCCCGAGGCGTCGGCCGTCAGCAGGGAGCCCACGCTCCGCTCGAGCAGCGCTCCGGCGTTGAAGGCGGGGACGGCGACGGTCAGCACCGGCTCCCCTTGAGTCGCCGCAGGGCGGGTCCACTGGCGTGCGAGGAGCGTCGCCTCGGCTCCGCGCTCGCTGGGGCCTACCCCGACGAACCGCGAGTCCTCCCGCATCCGGTTGGCAGCCAGGCTCCGGGGCGAGGGCGGCCGCTCGAAGAACACCGTCACCGGCGTGCTCCAATTGGCCGTCGCGCGATCGAGGGCCTCGAGGCGCTCGTCGTCGAAGCCACTGAAGGCGAGGTGGGCGACAGGCCGGGCCAGCCGTGCGGTCAGGGCGGAGCTCGAGCCTGGGCCGAGCCACTCGAAGACCTCGACCTCGAGGCCACTCGTCCGCCAATCGCCAACCTGGCGTCGCGCGACCTCGGGGAGCGCCCCGCCCACGGTCGGTACGATGAAGAGCGTGACGCCGCTGGCCATCGGGGCGCGACGTGACGGAAGGCGGGGCCGAAGTAAAGACCCACGCGCGCCGTGCCTTCGGGCCCCGGGTTCGGCTACAGCGGCGCGACGATGAGCGTCCCGACCGTCGCCGTCATCACCCGTACGCGCAACCGGCCCCTCTACCTCCGCCGTGCCCTCCAGAGCGTGGGCGCCCAGGGCGTCGAGTCGCTGGTCCACGTGGTGGTGAATGATGGTGGAGCTCCCTCTGAGGTCGACGCGGTGGTGCAGGCGGCGCGGCACCGCGTGCAGGTCGAGCACCTGACGGCGAGCGTCGGACGTGGCGCCGCGGCGAACGTGGGCCTGCGGCGCAGTCAGTCGACGCTGGTGGTGTGGCACGACGACGACGACACCTGGCACCCGCGCTTCCTCGCCACGGCCCTCGCGGCCTGGCGCTCCGCTGGCCGTCGCGCCGTCGTCACCGCCGCGGAGCGGATCGTCGAGCGTGACGAGGGCGAACGCCTGGTGGAGGTGCGGCGCGAGCCCTTCTTCCCCGGGCTGCGGGCCATCTCGTTGGCCGACGTCGCGCGCGAGAGTTGCCTGGTGAACCTGGCGTTCCTCGCCGAGCGCGGCGCCGTCGAGACCGTCGGCGCCTACGACGAAGGGCTGCCCGTCTACGAAGACTGGGACTTCCACCTGCGCTTCGTGTCCAGCTTCGACGTCGCTTTCGTGCCCGAGGTGCTGGCGCGCTACCACCACCGGGAAGGCGCCGTGGGCGACGCCCGCAACTCCTTCGAGCAGGAGGCCTTTCGCACCGCCGACGCCCGAGCGGTCCTGACGAACCGGTGGCTGCGCCGGCCCGGGCCCGTGGGGCTGTTGATGGCGCTCGGGCCCACCCTCGAGGGCCTCAGCGCCGGTCAGCAGCGGCTCGACAAGCTGTTCAACCTGCTCCACGGGGCGCGCCAGAAGTGGCCGCTCTCGGCGCTCGAGAAGTGGGT
>JALOQF010000488.1 GCA_025459425.1 Myxococcaceae bacterium
GAGTTCGTCGACCGGTACGGGGTGCACGTCGGCAAGGGCGGCATCTTCATCGCCACGAAGGCCGCGAAACCCGAGGGCACGCCGCTGTCGTTCGAGCTGGTGCTCGCCGATGGCACCCGGGTGATGCGCGGCGAAGGCGTCGTGCACCAGGTGATCGCCGACGAGCAGCCGGGCCGTTCGGGCATGACGGTGCGCTTCACCCGCATCGACGCACGCACCCGGGCGCTGATCGACCGCATCGTCGCGCAGCGTGAGGGGCTCGCCCGTGCAGAGGCGCCGCCAGCGCCGAGCCAGCCGCCCGAGCCGCCACAGCCGTCGACGCCATCGGGAGCGTGGAAGCTCAAGACGCCCATGTCGAGCCCCGCCGCGGGCAAGCCGGTGCCGCTGGCCGATGACGTGGTGCTGGGCATCGATCTCGGCACGACGACCTGCCGGGTCGCGGCCTTCCTCGATGGCGCGCCGCGGATCCTCTCGATCGCCTCGGAGCGCGGGCCGGCCATGCCGAGCATCGTGGCGCTCGATCACACCCAGGACCGGATCCTCGTGGGCGGCGCGGCTCGTCGGTACCGCGTCGATCACCCCGAGCGGGCCGCCGCGGGCTTCAAGCGGCTGATGGGCCGCCGCGCGCGCTCCCGGCGCATCAAGGAGCTGTCGGCGCGAATCCCCTTCCCCATCGCGCCGGATCCCGAAGGCGACTGCGGCATCGAGATCGGCGGGCGCGTCTTCTCACTCGCGGAGCTCGCGGCCGAGCTGCTCAAGGAGCTCAAGAACGCAGCGCAGAACGAGCTCGGACGGCCGCTCTCTCGCGCGGTGTTGTGCGTGCCGGCCTGGTACACCGACCACCAGCGCTCGGCGGTGCTCGAAGCGGGGCGCCTCGCGGGCCTCGATGTCCTGCGAATCCTCAACGAGCCGTCGGCGGTCGCGCTCGCGTTCGGCTACGGCAAGGGCCTCGCCCGCAAGCGGGTGCTCGTCTACGACCTGGGCGGTGGCACCTTCGACGCGTCGGTGGTCGAGATCACCGGCGACGATCTCGAGGTCGTCTCGACGGGCGGCGACAACTTCCTCGGCGGCATGGACTTCGACGCCCGCCTCGCCGACGCGCTCGTGGCCACGATGGACGAGACGCCCAGGAACCGGCTGCTCGAGTCGAAGGTGACGATGGAGCGCGTGCGCGACGCCGCCGAGATCGCGAAGATCGCCCTGTCGGACAAGACGATCGCGCCGGTGCACGTGCCCTTCGCCTCGACCGGAGACGACGGCAAGCCGGTCGACCTGCGCGTCGACGTCGAGCGGCTGTACCTCGAGCAGAACACGAACGATCTCGTCGAGCGCACGGTGGGCGTGACGCAGGTGGTGCTCGAGGCCGCGAAGCTGACGCCGCAGTCGCTCGACGAGGTGGTGATGGTGGGCGGCCAGAGCCGCTCTCCGGCCGTGCGCGCGCGCCTCGAGCAGATGCTGGGCCGCGCGCCCCGCACCGACGTCGACCCTCAAGGAGCCGTGGCGATGGGCGCGGCGCTGCTGGGCCACAGCCTGGTGCTCAAGGAGCGCGGCAAGCGGGGCCTGCAGCTCACCGAGGTGCTGTCGGCGCCCATCGGCATCGGCGTGAAGGGCGGCGGCTTCCGCAAGGTGCTCGAGCGCAACACGCGGCTGCCGGCCGAGAAGACGCTCAGCGTGCCGGTGCAGGCGGCGCAGGCGGTGCGGCTCGCGGTGTTCCAGGGCTCGTCGGCGAAGGCCGAAGACAACGACTACCTGGGCGCGCTGAGCACGACGGTCGACCGGACGGGTGAGCTGTCGCTGAGATTCTCGGTGAGCGCCGACGGTCGGCTGTTGCTCTCGGCCACCACCCCGTCGGGGAAGCAGGCCGAGCTCGTGTTCTCGACGCAGGAGGCGAGCGACGAGGTGCAGGCGAAGCTGCTCGCCGAGGCGCCGCTCCCGGGCGAGGCCGAGAAGCCGGTGTCGAACAAGAGCGGGTTCTTCTCGAAGCTGTTCGGCCGCTGATGACTCATCGAAATCTCTCGGAGGCAGCATGGGCCCATTGGCATTTCGCAGGTTGCGGCTCACGAACTGGCGCAACTTCCGGTCGGTCGATGTTGAGTTGACAGACCGAGTCTTCATCGTGGGGCCGAATGCGGCCGGGAAGTCGAACCTGCTCGACGCATTCCGGTTCTTGAAGGCTCTAGTCACAGAGGGCGGCGGACTCGCAGCCGCTGTTCGCGACCGTGACGGCATGTCTCGACTTCGATCCCTCTTTGCGCGGCAGAAGCCGTACGTGGAAGTCGAGGTTCATGTGCTCGATCCTGAGGGCGTTGGGTTCGAGTACCGCCTCAGGTTCCATGCCGACACAAAGCGAGACGGCCCGCCGCGTGTCCTCGAAGAGAGCGTGACGGAACGCAGCGCGAACGGAGCGAGAAAGGTCCTCCTTACTCGACCCGACGCAGACGACCGTCATGACACAGACCGCTTGAAGCAGACCGCCATTCAGCAGGTCTTCGCCTCGGCGAACTTCCGTACGTTGGTCGACTTCTTCGGCGCGACCACCTACCGCCATCTCGTACCGCAACTCCTTCGTGACACGAGTCGACAGGCGCCCACCACATTCGTGACCGGTGACCCATTCGGGCGCGACCTCATTGAGCGGATGCGAAGCATCTCGAAGAAGCACCGAAAGGGCCGCTTCAACCGGATTGGTCGAGTCTTGAAGGCCGTCGTGCCTCAGTTTCGCGACCTCGACCTTTTCGTCGACGAGCGAACTGGCCACGCCCACCTGCGCACCCGCTTCATCAACTGGCGTGGAGAGGATGCCTTCCAAGACGAGCGCCAGATGTCAGATGGAACGTTGCGCCTCATTGGTCTCTTGTGGACCATGCAAGACCAGGAAGGCACGCTTCTGCTCGAAGAACCTGAGCTGTCACTCCATGCAGCCATCGTGAAGCGGCTGCCATCGTTCATTCACCGCGTTCAGCAGTCAGGACGCGGGCGACAGGTCCTGCTCTCCACGCACAGTGAGCACATTCTTGGCGATCCTGGCATCGCCGCCGAGGACGTCTTGCTTGTCCGCCCGGAAAAGGAGGGGTCGACCGTCGTTCAAGGCGCGACGGTGTCAGAGGTGAAACGCCTGATGACGGCTGGACTCACAGCGGCCGAGGCGATTCTACCCCGTACGGAAACGAAGCAGATGGCGCTTTTCGGCGCACAGGGGCTGTGAGCCGTGCAGGTCGAACTGGCATTCGTGGAGGGTGAACTCGAGCGTCCCGTCGCGGCCGGCCTTCTCGCGCATTGCGAACATCACGTGCCACTGGAGCGGATCATCTCGAAAGGAGGCGGGGGAACGCTCTGGGCCCAGGTGGCTCGCTACCAACAGGTCGCCATCAATTTGCAGAGGCCCGTGTTCGTGCTCGCGGACCTCGAGCGCGAACGATGCGCCCCGTCGCTCCTCAAGAAGCGGCTTCATTTCAAGCCAGACGATCGCCTCGTAATTCGAATCGCGGTGCGGATGCTGGAGAGTTGGCTGCTCGCCGACACCACGGGGCTCGCCTCGTTTCTCGAACTCAAGGCTGTCGCGTTGGATGCAGCACCTGATGAACTCGACAACCCGAAGCGGACTATCGTCGAGTTGAGCCGAAGGTGCCCCAACAGGGATATGCGGAATGCGCTCGTTCCGAGCAGTCCCCGTGCCCTTGTTGGGCCCGGCTACCTCGACGCCATGTCGAACTTCGTTCGACGGTTCTGGTCTCCGAAGCGGGCGGCGACCACCAGCGCCAGCCTGAGCCGGGCGATCGCGGCCCTCCAACGATTGCACCGCTGATTACTCGTCGTCGTTTCGCAGCGCCGCCAGCACCGACAGATCTTCGAGCGTCGAGGTGTCACCCTTCGACTCCTGGCCCGCGGCGACGTCACGCAACAGCCGGCGCATGATCTTCCCCGAGCGCGTCTTGGGCAGCGCGGACGCGAAGCGGATCTCGTCGGGCCGGGCGATGGCGCCGATTTCTTTCGTCACGTGCGCGGCGAGCTCGGCCTCGAGCTCCTTCGACGTCGGCACGCCGGCCTTCACCGTCACGAAGGCCACCAGCGCCGTGCCCTTGAGTGAGTCGGGGCGCCCCACCACCGCGGCCTCGGCCACCTTGCCGTTCGACACCAGCGCGCTCTCGACCTCGGCCGTGCCCAGCCGGTGCCCGGCGACGTTCACCACGTCGTCCACGCGGCCGATGATCCAGAAGTACCCGTCGGCGTCGCGCCGGGCGCCATCGCCGGTGAAGTAGAAGTCGGGGTGCTCACCGAAGTACCCGGCCTTGAAGCGCGCGTCGTTGCCCCAGATGGTGCGCAGCATCGACGGCCATGGCCGCGTGAGGAACAGCTTGCCGGCGCCCTCGCGGACCTCCTGGTGCTGCTTGTCGAGGATCTTCGGGTGAATGCCCGGCAGCGGGAGCGTCGCCGAGCCCGGCTTCGTCGTCGTCACGCCCGGCAGCGGCGAGATGAGGATGCCGCCCGTCTCGGTCTGCCACCACGTGTCGACGATGGGGCACCGGCCGCCGCCGATCGTCTCGCGGTACCACATCCACGCCTCGGGGTTGATGGGCTCTCCCACCGTGCCGAGCAGGCGCAGGCTCGACAGATCGTGCTTCTTCGGGTGCTCGTCGCCGAGCCGCATGAAGGC
>JALOQF010000144.1 GCA_025459425.1 Myxococcaceae bacterium
CCGAAGCTGGTGCCGCAGGCCGCCACGCCCGTCGGCCACGAGTCGAACGACAAGACGATGCCGAACGCGCCGATGCCGACGTCGTCGCCGTCACGGCCACCCGAAGCGCCGCCGGGCCTTCGCCGCAGCAGCGGGAGCAACACGCCCGCCGAGCTCGCGTCGATGCCCGCCGCTCCTTCAGCCGGAAAGGGCGTGCCCGCCCGGCCGACCTTCCAGTCATCGGCGACGCCCGCCCCGACGCAGACCGCTGGCCCCAAGTTCGGCCTCACCGTGATGGCGGGGCCCGCGCGTGGCCAGCGCTTCCGCCTCGGCGCCAATGGCGCGCAGATCGGCCGCTCGAAGGGCGTCATCCTCTTCCCGGAAGATCCGTTCATCTCGCCGCTCCACGCGACGCTCTCGGTGCGCGATGGGAAGCTCTTCGTCCGTGACGAGGCCAGCACCTCGGGCGTGTACGCGTCGGTCGCAGGGCAAGAGACGATTCCCGAGGGCGGCCTCTTCTGCACGGGCCTGCGGCTGTTCCGCTACGTGGGCACCATCGAGCCCAGCCCGCCGTGGAACCGCGTCGACGTGCTCGTCTACGGCGCGGCGACGCCGAACAACGTCGTTCACTACGCCATCGAAGAGGTGCTGCTCGGCGATCGCCCGGGGCGGTGCCTGCTGACGCCCGGGCCCGTCCTCACCATCGGGCAGGGGCGCTGTGACTTCAGCTTCCCGAACGACGAGGGCCTGGCCCCACGTCACTGCGAGCTCGCCCCGCTCCCCAGCGGCGCGATGATTCGTGATCTGTCCGGCGGCCTTGGCACCTACACCCGCATCAGCGGCGAGCGCGCCCTCAAGGCTGGAGACCGCATTCGGGTGGGTCAGCAGACGCTGCAGGTCGAGCTGCTGAGCTGACGAACGCCGTCAACGCTGGAGCGCGTCGACCCGATCTTCCGCGTACCAGAGCGCGGTCGAGGTGGGGTTGAGCCGCCGGGCCGTCTCGAACCAGCTGCGCATGTCGTCGGTGCGCTGCTCGAGGCGCGCGAGCTCGAAGAGGCGCAAGGCCAACTCGGGCCTCGGATCTCTGCGCCAGGCCTCTTCCCAGGCCTTGAGCGCACCAGCGAAGTTCTGCCTGGCGAACTCGTCGTTGCCCTGCGCGACGAGCTTGTCGGCGTCGATGGGGCGGCGCTCCGCCTTCGGGGTGATGACGTCCCACAGCCGGGGCGTGGCCCCTTCGGTTCGTGGCCGCGGCGCTGGCGCGTTGGGCACCGGCGCGTTGGGAACGTCTTCGTGCACGGGCACGAAGTCGTCCTTGGTGGGGTTGAACTCCTTCACCACGAACGCGCCGGCCAACAAGAGCGCGATGAGCACGAGAATGCCGGTGGCGATCTTGAACGCGAGCGCGCCGGCGCCATCGACGGTGGTGCGCGCGCCCCGCGCCGTGCCCGGAGGCGGCGCCTGCACGACGCTGGGTGACGTCTGGGGCTCGTCGGGCGTGTGCTTGAGCGTCTGTTCGCGCTGCGACCACGGCGAGGCACCCATGTGCGGCGGCGGACCCGAGACCTTCGTCTCCTGCTGATCGAGCGGGGTCACCTTGCGCTGCGGAATGGGCGCGAGCGACGGCGCCGAGTGCGGGCCCGAACGTCGCCCCACGGCGGCGCGGCGCTCCTTGTCGATGGCGAGCAGCTCGGCGCGGAACTGCTCGGCCGTCTGCGGGCGCTCGTCGGGGTTCTTCGACAGCGCCTTCATGATGAGGCGCTCCATCGCCTGGCTGACGCGCGCCTCGGGCCTGCGCTTGGTCGGCGGCGGCGGAATCTCGGTGAGGTGCTTGGTGGCGAAGCCCACCGCCGTGTCCGAGTCGAACGGCAACAGCCCGCTGACGAGCTGGTAGAGGATCACCCCGACCGCGTACAGATCGGAGCGGTGGTCGAGCTTCGCGCCGCGCGCCTGCTCCGGCGACATGTACTCGGGCGTGCCGCACACGAAGCCGGCGCGGGTGAGCGCGGGGCCGTCGTCTTCGGTGCCGTCGATGATCTTCGCGATGCCGAAGTCGAGCACCTTGACGAAGTCGGGCTCGCTGCGGCCCTGCGACACCATGATGTTCTCGGGCTTGAGATCGCGGTGCACCACGCCCACCGAGTGCGCGTCGGCGAGCGCCGAGAGCACCTGGCTCATGATGCGCATCACGCGTGACTCGGGCAGCGGCCACTCGCGCGAGAGGATCTGGTGCAGATCCTTGCCCTGCACGTACTCCATGGCGATGAACATCGCCCCGTCGTCGGCCTGGCCGAAGTCGAGCACCGAGATCGAGTTCGGGTGGTTCAGCCGGCTGGCGGCCTTCGCTTCACGCTGGAAACGCGCCACCGTGCGCTCGTCGCCCAGCAGCGCCTGCCGGAGCACCTTGAGCACCACGGGCTTGTCGAGCGCGAGCTGGGTGGCCTTGTAGACCTTGCCCATGCCGCCCTCGCCGATCATCTGCTCGACGCGGTACTTCCCGGCGATCGTCTTGCCGATGGTGTCGTCGACGGAGGGCACGGTTGACTCACCATGTTTCCAGCTTCCGCGCGGCTTCGCCAGACAGATTCACAGGGGTGGAACCGGCGTGCTACGCACCCATGCCGATGGCGAATCGTCCACGAGTGGCGGTGCGGGTGGTGCGGGCCGACGGCGGCCCCGAGTCGGTCATTCCCATGCGCGGCGACGTGATGCTGTGTGGGCGGAACGGCGACCTGTCGATCCCCGACGACCCCTTCGTCGCCGACACCCAGATGCGGCTGTTCTTCTCGGGCCAGCGGCTGGCAGTGGAAGACGTCGGCGGCGGCAACGGCGTCTTCACCCGCCTGCGCAACGAGCGCGAGGTGGCGACCGGCGGCGAGATTCGCCTGGGCCGCCAGCGCCTGGTCATCGAGCCGGTGCCGGCGCTCGCGCCCGGGGAAGACGGGGCCACGGCCTGGGGTTCGCCCGACGCCGGCTTCCGGTTCCGGCTGGTGCAGCTGATGGAGGGCGGCCTGCGGGGCTCGGCCTACCCGCTCAAGGAAGGCGACAACCAGATCGGCCGCGAGCTGGGCGACATCACCTTCCCCACCGACGGCTTCGTCTCGGGCCGCCACGCCGTGCTGCACGTCGCGCCGGACCGGGCGGTCATTCGCGACCTCGGCTCGTCGAACGGCACCTTCCTGCGGCTTGCGGCGCCGGCCTTCGTCGACAACGGCGACCAGTTCCTCATCGGCCGGCAGCTCGTGCGCGTCGAGATGGCCTGACGTCAGTCGAAGAGCAGCTTCCCGAAGCGCGGGAGCGCGTGGAAGTCGCCGACGAAGAGCGGCGAGAACGCCTGGCCGTCGATCTGCTGGCGACGCACGTAGTGCTCGAGCCGGTAGGCGTTGAAGCGCCACACGTCGCCCTTCTGGGGCGGCACGTGAGGCACCTGGTTGAGGTTGGCGATGGGAATGGCCATCTCGGCGCTCCAGCCCTCGTCGCGGTCGGAGTCGTCGTCGATCGTCCCCCGCACCTTCACCGCGGTCTTCATGCCCGACTCCCACTTCATGGCCGTGGGCAGGTCGCTCCGGCGGGCGACGAACGCGGCGTCGAAGTTCACGTTGTGCGGAGAGACCTGCAGCTCGTTGTACGTCGCGCCGTCGCCGTTGGCGTCGAAGAACACCTCGGCCACGTCCTCGTTGTAGATGGGGTCGTCCTTGTTCTTGAGCGAGCCCCACACGTCGGGGTCTTCGCAGTCGAACGCCACGTAGACGTGCGTGTCGTCCCACGTGAGGCGCACGCGGGTGCGACGCTCGGTGATGGCATGGCCGTCGAGGCTGCCGCCGAGCGTCACCTCGGGCGCGCCCTTCCACGCCTCGTCATCGAGCACCCCGTCGATCGTCGGGGCCTTCGCCGCGCGCGGCATGCGGTACTCGGGGAGCGGCTGCTGGGGTGCCTCGAGCACGGGGCCGAGCGCCCGGTTCGAGCCATCGTGCGCCGTGGGCGCGTCGACGGCCAGCCGGCCCTGGTCGTTCCAGAAGCCGAAGAGCAGCCGAATCGGGCCCGGGTAGTTGGGCATCTGCAGCTGCTGCACGATCTCGACGATCTTCCCCTCGGGCCAGGCGCCGAGCGAAGGCGCCGAGGCCTGCATCTCCTGGTCGAGGTTGCCGAGCATCTGCCCGCTGCCGTTGTCCACGAAGTGGAGGAACCACTGGTACCCCTGCGGCTGCGCCCCATCGGCCCGGAAGTAGTGCTTCAGCACCAGACGCTGCCCGGGCTGTGGGTTCTTCGGGTCGACCTGGCTGCCGAGGTACTTGATGGCCCCCTGGCTCCAGGTGGCGCTGGCGGGAAAGTTGAGCGAGGGCAGCGCCTCGAGGGTTGGCGCCGCCCGCGCACCCGCCGGCGGAGGGGGTCGGTTGGCCCGGGGCCGGGGCCCAGCCTGCTCGTCACGGCAGGACGTCACGAAGAGCACGAGCGCGGCGGCGAAGCAGGTCAGTCGCATCGGCGCGCACCATGCCGCAAGGCCATGGCCCCTGTCCCGCGTTTCTCAGACGTCCTCCCCGTGGGATGAAGCCGCCAAAGACGCTCGTTCTTTCAGCCGGTTGAAATGGCGATGGGCCCGCACCGTGCCGGGCTCATGCTCCTCGACATCATCTGGAACGGTGAGACGACCCCGGTGGACCTGATCGACGGCGCGGTGACGGTCGGCGGAGGCGTCAAGGACGACATCAAGCTCGACGGCCTCCCGGTGAAGCTGCTCACCCTCGAGGTCGACGGAACGCGCTTGTCGATCAAGAGCATTCGGCCGCTGCGCGTCGGCAACCAGCTCTTCCCCGCCCACGTGCCGCGCCTGGTGCTGCCCGGCGAGTCGATGACGTTGCCGAACGACGTGGTGGTGCGTCGGCCAGACGACGAGGCCTCGAAGGAGCGGCGAAAGAACAAGAGCACCGACTTCCTCGCGCGCGAGCTGCTCTCGGGCGACCTCGGCCCGCTCGAGAGCCGGGCGGCCACCCTCACCTGCGTCACCGGCGCGAACGAGGGCCACGTCTACCCGATCGCCTTCCTCGACACGTCGATTGGCCGCGCCGATGACGTCGACATCCGGCTGCACGATCGATCGGTGTCGCGACGCCACGCGCGCATCATTCACCGGGGCCTGTCGTACTTCGTCGAGGACGCGGGAACGACGAACGGCATCTACGTCAACGGGCAGAAGGTGAAGCGAGCGCAGCAGCTCAACACCGGCGACGTGCTCGAGCTGGGCCACACCATGCTGCGCTTCGAGGAAGGTGAGCGCGCGCCCGAGGAGCGAACCGTCATTCAGAAGATGCCGGAAGCCCCCCCGAAGCAGCCGCACGTCGAGCCGCCCTCGAACGTGCAGGTCGCGCCCGACGTCGCGGAGCTTCCCTCACCTTCGGCCACGCCCCCGATGCCGGGACTCCCGGGCGGCTCGACGACCGACAGGCTGCCGCGGCCCCGACGCTTCGCGCGCACCGATGTCGTCATCATCGTGCTGGGCGTGATGCTGATGCTCTCGGGGCTCTCGACGGCGGCCTTCTTCTGGAAGGGCTGAAGCCGGCGCTCAGAAGCTCTGGCCGATGGTGAACTCGAACTGCACCGGCTGGAGATCGATGCCGAGCCGGCGGTTGAGCGGAATGCCCCACTCGAAGCGCAGCGGGCCGATGGGCGAGAACCAGCGGAAGCCGAAGCCGATGGAGTGGAACAGGCCCAGCGGCAGGTTCGGGAACGTCCGATCGGTGAAGAACGGAACGCCACGCGCGAAGGCGTTGCCCGCGTCGTAGAAGACGACACCTCGAATGCCCACCTTCTCGAAGATGGGAAACTCGAGCTCGATGTTGACGAAGATCTGCCGGTCGCCGCCGACGTTGATCGAGCGCGTCAACCCGTCCGGCGTGGCGGCGGCGAGCTCGGCCGGCGAGATGGTTCGAATCGGGTACCCGCGCACGGTGAAGATGCCGCCCAGGTAGTACAACTCGGACGCGGGCAAGCCGTTGGCCGCCTCGAGCTGCTGGATGATGCCGAGCTGGAGCTGGCCCTTGAGCACGGCGCCGAAGGGGAGCGGGATGTAACCGCGGAAGTTGCCCGTGTAGCGGTTGAACAGGTAGCTCCCGCCGAAGGCCCTTGGCGCGAACTCGGCCGTGACATTCATGAACCACCCCTGCGACGGGAAGAGGCGGTTGTTGCGCTTGTCCCACAGCCAGCCCGCGCGCACCGCGCTGGTGTTGCCGCTGCGAAACTGGTCGGCGAGGAGCAGCGCGTCGCGGCTGGGCTCCACGCGCACGAACTCGCGGGTGAAGCCGAGGTTGAACGACATCTCGTCGGCCACCACGTAGTACCCGAGGCTCGCGGTGCCGCCGTAGGCGTCACGAATGAAGCCGAAGAAGTCGAGCTGGGTGCGGTACGCGTCGAGCGAGAAGATGAAGTTCGTGTCGAGGAAGTACGGGTCGAAGTACGACAGCTGGAAGAACTGCCGCAGGCCCGACAGCTGCGCCGAGAACGACGCGGCCTGGCCCCACCCGAGGAAGTTCTGCTGGGCGACCTGCGCGGTGAAGATGAAGCTCTCGATGTTCGAGAAGCCCAGGCCCACCTGGAAGGTGCCCGTCGACTTCTCCTTCACCTCGACCGTCACCAGCACGTGCTCGTCGTCGCGGCCGGGCTTGTGCGTCACCTCGACGGTCTCGAAGAAGCCGAGCGCCGTCACCTTCTCCTTCGAGCGGCGCATGCCGCTGCCCGAGAAGAGCTCGCCTTCGAAGACGCGGAGCTGCCGGCGGATCACCTTGTCGCGCGTCTTGGTGTTCCCGATGACGTCGATGCGCTCGATGCTGACCTGCTTGCCCTTGTTGATGTCGAAGGTGAGGTCGATGGTGCGCGCCTCGCCATTCACGGCCGTGATCGGCACCGGGTTCGCGTAGGCGTAGCCCGAGTCGTAATACACGTCGGTGATCGCCTGGATGTCGCGCGCGAGGAGCGAGCGGTTGAAGATCTCGCCCTCCTTCGAGGTCATCTTCGCCTTGAGCTCTGGCTTCTCGACGATGAGGTCGCCCGAGAAGTCGAGCTTGCCGATCCGGTACGGCTCGCCCTCTTCGATGCGCAGGGTGATGCTGATGAAGCGCTTGTCGGGCGAGAGGCTCACCACCGGCTTGTCGACGCGCACGTTGATGAAGCCGCGGTCGTAGTAGGCCGCCTGAATCACCTGCAGGTCGCGCTGAAAGAGCTCCTCGCGGTAGGTGCCTTCCGAGGTGAGGAACGAGAGGTAGCCGCCCTCTTTCGTCGCCATGACGGCCTTGAGCTCGCCCACCGGCACCTTCTGCACGCCCAGCAGGTTGATCTCGCGGACCTGAACCTTGGCGTTCTCCTTCACCACGATGACGACGTCGACCTCGGGTGCGTCGGGCACCGGGCGAATCTCGGAGGTGACCTCGGCGAGGAAGTACCCCTTCTCGACGTACTTGTCGGACACCTTCTTGACGTTCCGCTTCACGGAGGCGAGGTCGAGAATGCTGTTCGCCTTGATGTCGATGGTGTCCTTGAGGTCGTCCTTCGACAGCTCGTCGTTGCCCGACAGCGTCACGGCGCGCACGGCCGGCTTCTCTTCGACGCGCACCACGTAGGCGATGCCAGCGGGCGAGCGCTGCACGAGCAGCTGCACGTCGTTGAAGTACTTCAGCGCCCAGAGCGCGCGCAGGTCGTCGGACGTCCTGGCCGCGTCGAACGCGTCACCCACCTTCTGCTTGAGCGCCCGGGCGATGGCGGGCTGCTCGACGCGCCGGTTGCCCTCGACCCGAATCTCGATGATCCGCTCTGGCGACTCGTCGACGGGCGCGTCGCTCGACTCGGTGAGGCCCGTCTGCGCGAACGCCGACGTCGCCGACAGCGCGGCGGCGGTGAGGCTCACGACGAGGGCGATTCGACGCAGAAACACGAGCGGAACGAGGGCGCGGGTATAGGGGAAAGGCCCGGACCAAACGAGCGAAAACCTGTGTGATTGCCGGCCGGTCAGGCGCTTCCCGAAGGCCACAGCCAGCCGCTCGCCCCGGCGCGCCTGGCCCTGGCCGTCGAATCAGCCGCGAGTCGGCCCGTGACGAGGACGAGCTGAACCGATGGCGGTCGCGGGCCAGCCTTCGCGAATCATCCTTCGACCAGCGGCCCGCTCACGAGAGGTCGGCGTCGAGCACCTGGCCGTCCTTGAGCCGCAGGCGCCGCGGGAGCGACCGGGCCAGCACTTCGTTGTGCGTGACGACCACCGCGGTGATGCCCAGGTCCTTGTTCACCTCGCGCAACAGCGCGTGAATGCCCTCGCCCGTCGACGGATCGAGGTTGCCCGTCGGCTCGTCGGCGAGCAGCAGGTCGGGCTTCATGATGAGGGCCCGCGCGAGCGCCACCCGCTGCGACTCACCGCCCGAGAGCTCTCCCGGCTTGTGATCGGCCCGGTGGCCGAGCCCGACCCGCTCGAGCAACTCCCGCGCGGCCGTCATCGTGGCGCGGCGTTCCCTCCGGTGGATGAGCGCCGGCATCGCGACGTTCTCGGCCGCGGTGAACTCGGGCAACAGGAAGTGCGACTGGAAGACGAAGCCGATCTTCGTGTTGCGGAACTCGGCCACCTGCGCGTCGTTCATGTCGAAGACGCTCTGGCCCTTGAAGCGCATCACGCCGGCCGCGGGCGCGTCGAGCGTGCCCGCGACGTGGAGGAACGTCGACTTGCCCGAGCCCGACGCGCCGATGAGCGAGACGAGCTCGCCCTGCTCGATGCGCACGTTCACGCCGCGCAGCACGTCGATGCGCTTCCCGTTGAGGAAGTACGACTTGTAGACGTCCACCACCTCGAGGAACGGAGCCGTCATGGGCGTCACTCCGACTTGAGCCCTTCGACGGGCTCGACCTGCGAGGCCTTGAGCGCCGGGTACACGCTCGCGAGGAAGGTGACGAGAATCGCGATCACCACCGCGAGCACCGTCTGGAACGGCACGATGCGCACCGGCAGCGCGGGGATGTAATAGACCTGCGGGTCGAGCTTGATGCCGACCTTCTCGATGAAGAGGCACCAGGCGAGGCCCGAGACGAGCCCGAGCGCGCTGCCCACCACGCCGATCTGCAGCCCTTCGGAGAGGAAGATCTTCACGATGCCGCCGTCGGGCACGCCGAGCGCCTTGAGCACGGCGATCTCCTTGCGCTTCTCGAGCACGAGCATGATCACCGTGGCGACGATCAGCCCGGCGGCCACGATGATGATGATGGTGAGGATGATGGCCATCACCAGCTTCTCGAGCCGCAGCGCCGCGAAGAGGTTGCGGTTCATCTCGCCCCAGTCCTTCGTGCGGTACGGGTAGCCGTCGAGCGCGTCGTAGATGCGCTTCATGATGCCGCGCGCGTCGTCGACGTCGTCCACCTTGATCTCGACGCCGCTGGCGCCCTTGATGCCGAAGAAGCTCTGGGCCTCCCGCAGGTGGATGTAGACGAACTTCGAGTCGTACTCGAACATGCCCGAGTAGAAGATGCCGGCCACGCGAAAGGGGCGGCTCTTCGGCACCGGGCCGTTGGGGCCGAGCTCTCCACCGAGCGGCGAGACGACGTTGATGCGATCGCCCACCACCACGCGCATCGACGCGGCGAGTTCCTTGCCCACGATGATGCCCGGGAGCACCGACTCGTCAGGCTTGTCGGCTGGAAGGTCGATCATCGGGTCGCGAATGATCGGGGACTCAGGCGTCGCGGGCCGTTCGTCGAGGGCTCCAGCGCCGGGGGCGAGCTCGAGCCGCTTCACGCGAATCTTCGTCGGGTCGTCGAGCGCCTCCATCGGCTGACACGGGCTCCCCGCGGTACAGCCGAGCGACGACGGCAGGTCGGTCACCGAGCCCACGGTGTTCGGGTCGATGCCCTTGATCATCGAGCCCGAGATGTTGCCCTCGGACGACACCATCACCTCGTTCAGGATGAAGGGCGTCGCGCCGGTGATGCCGCGCACCTGGTGGATCTTCTCCATCACCTCGGCGTACTCGGGCATCTCGGGCGTGTACTTCATGACCACGCCGTGGCTGTTGGTGCCGAGGATCTTCTTCTGCAGATCGGCCTCGAAGCCGCTCATCACCGACAACACGATGATGAGGGCCATCACGCCGACGCCGACGCCGCCGACCGAGAGCGCGGTCATCATGGCGGTGGGCGTCTGCGCCGAGAGCCGCTGCCGGTTGAGCTCTTCGGCCGCCAGCAGCGGATCCGCCAGGCCCAGCTTCTTGATGCGCGTGCGGCTCACGGCGCTCTCGGCGGCGCTCACGATGGCCAGGAGGATGAGCGGCGGAACGATGCCGAGGATCAGCACCAGGAAGACGCCGATGACGAGCCGCGGTCGGAAGACCGAGACGTGCCTCGACGCGACGAACGACTCGTACGACGTGCGGAGATCGAAGCGCCCCGACGCCGTCGCGACGAACCCCAGGTTGATGCCGAGGAACGTCGCGAGCACCAGCCCACCGAAGACGAGCCAGTACCCGAGCTCGGGCCGCGTCTCGCCGAGCAACGACGAGAGGTAGACGACCTCGCGCAGCTTGTACCCCACGTTGATCATCAGCCAGCCCACGTGGTGCATGGCCGAGAGGAAGATCGGCACCGGCACGCCGAAGTACAGCAGCGCGATGGTGAACTCCGGCACCGAGAGCCGCTTCGAGTTCGCCGCCCCGAGGAACCCGGCGCCGAAGGCCACCCCGACCGCCACGCCGAGGGCCACCACGAACGCGTAGACCGGCGCGAGCCCGCCCGTCACCGCGCCACCCGCCGACGACTTGCCGACGAGCAGCAGGTACACCAGCAGGAACGTCACCTCGGCGAGGAAGAGCCCGAAGCCGTACGCCGCCAGCGTGCCCCAGTGGAAGTCACGAGAGTTCGCGAGCCGGGGGAAGAGCGGCTTTCCCTTCGCCGGAGAGTCGACGGCCGCCTCCACCGCCGCGGGCGTCAGGCCCTGGCTGAGCGCGAACCAACCCGCAATCCACGACGCGGCGCCGACCGCCACGGCCACCCGCGCCGACTCGATGGCCGACGGGTTCACCATCAACTGCGCCGCCGCCCGCTGCTGCTCGGCCATGACGATCGACCCGAGCCCCCCGAGCGTGCCGAGGAACGACCCCCAGCCGATCGACCCCAGGCCCAGCTCGCCCAGCACCACCGGCAGCACGCCCGAGACGGCGAACGCCCAGACGAAGGCCGCCAGCCCCACGAGGGCCAGCACCGCGCCAATCGCGATGGGTTGGGACCGGTTCACTTCGAGGTCTGCGGGCGGAGCAGCGGGAAGAGGATGACGTCGCGAATCGACTGCGCGTTCGTCAACAGCATGGCGAGGCGATCGATTCCAATGCCCTCGCCGGCGGTCGGCGGCATGCCGTGCTCGAGCGCCCGAATGTAGTCGGCGTCGTAGTCCATCGTCTCCTGCTGGCCGCGCGCCTTGGCCTCGACCTGGCCCTTGAAGCGCTGCTCCTGATCGATGGGATCGTTGAGCTCGGAGAAGGCGTTGGCGATCTCGCGGCCCATGCAGAAGAGCTCGAACCGATCGGTGATGGCCGGGTTCGCGTCGTTGCGCCGCGCGAGCGGGCTGTTCTCGACGGGGAACTCGGTGATGAAGGTGGGGTTGATGAGCTCGCCCTCGACGTACTGCTCGAAGAGCAGCGCGGTGGCCTCTCCCACGTTCATCGTCGCCACGGCGGCCTTGTCGGCGGGCGTCTCGGCCCGGCGAAGCGCCACGCTGCGGAGCTTCTCGACGTCGCCGAAGTCGTTGGCCGACAGGTCCTTCACGCGGTCGAGGATCGCCTGGCGCATCGGAATGCGAGGCCAGCCCTTGCCGAAGTCGATCTGGTGCTCGCCGTAGGTCACCTTCGCGCCGCCGGTGACGTGCACGGCCGCGGCCGAGATCATCTCCTCCGTGAGGTCCATGAGGTCGTGGTACGTCGCGTACGCCTCGTAGAACTCGAGCATCGTGAACTCGGGGTTGTGCTTGGTCGACACGCCCTCGTTCCGGAAGTTGCGGTTGATCTCGTAGACGCGGTCGAAGCCACCGACGACGAGGCGCTTCAAGTACAGCTCCGGCGCGATGCGCATGTAGAGGTCGACGTCGTACACGTTGTGGTGCGTGACGAACGGCCGCGCCGCCGCGCCCGAGATGAGCGGGTGCATCATCGGCGTCTCGACCTCGAGGTAGCCGCGCTGATCGAGGAACGAGCGGATGAACTGCACCAGCTTCGTGCGCTTGACGAAGGTGTCCTTCACGCCGGGGTTCGACAACAGGTCGACGTAGCGGCGGCGGTAGCGCTCCTCGACGTCGGCGAGCGCCTGCTTCTCGGCCCAGGCCTTCGCCTCGGCGTCGTCGCCCTTGGTGAACTTGCCGGGTAGCGGGCGCAGCGTCTTCGTGAGCGGGCGGTACTCGGTGGCGGCGAGGGTCAGCTCTCCGGTCTTCGAGCGAAACGCCGTGCCCACGACGCCGACGAAGTCACCGACGTCGAGCAGCTTGTACGGCGCGAAGCCCTGCTCGCCGAGCACGTCCTTCTTCACGTGCACCTGAATGGCGCCCGAGCGGTCCTGCACGACGATGAAGCCGGCCTTGCCGAAGTCGCGCACGCTCACCACACGGCCCGCGATGGAATACGGCCCGGGCTTCGTCGCCTCGAGCTGCTCGGGGGTGTCATTCGCGTGCTTCGCGAGCAGGTCACCCGCCAGGTGCGCGGGTCGAAACCCGTTGCCGTAGGGGTTGAGCCCCAGGCCCTTGAGCTTCTCGCCCTTCGCGAACCGCTCGTCCTTCAGCTTCTTCTCGACGTCGCTCTCGTCCGACATGGCCGGGCGCATCACACGAGGGGCCTCGGGCAGGCAAGTGCTTTGAACGACTGTCTCGAACCGTAGGAGCGGTGCGGAGACGGGCTCAGGCGGCGTCGACGGCGGAAGCGGGGCTCCCACGGGCTCATGCATCTGGAGCGGCTGCCAGATCCCCGTCTCGCGCGAAGTGGCTGCCTCCAGCCGCCCGGCACGAACGAGGCCCGCGCGGAGAGCGGTTTCCTGACGCCTCAGCTCTTCGAGTGAGTTTTCATCCCCTGCGACCCGGGACGACTCGCTCGCGTCGAGCACCCGCCGCAGCTCGAGCCACTGACGCCACTGCTCATCGACCGTTGGGGAGCCCATCGCCGAGCTGACGGCTCAGGAGGCCGTTGCCTGAGCGACGTTCTCGAAGACCGTCGCGGGCTCGAGGCTCACGCTCAGGCTCTTGAGGACCAACGCTTGGCCCTCGGCGAGGCTCTCGTAGGTCCACTCGGACGCCGATGGCCCGCGCCGGAAGACCTCGATGCGCAGGCGCTCTGGATCGACCAGCACGTACTCCTGCAGCGTCGACAGGTGCCGGTAGGCCCAGAACTTGTCTCCGCGGTCGTACGCGGCGGTCGAGTCGGACAGCACCTCGATGATGACGGTGGGCTCGGTCATCACGTCGGTGGCGCGTCGGTCCTTCTCCGAGCAGGTGACGAAGACGTCCGGGTAGAAGTACCGCCCAAGCACGTTGACCGAGAGCTTCATGTCGGTCGCGAGGACGCTGCAGGGTCTGCCACGAAGCGGAGGACGAAGCGCCGAGACCAGATTCAGGACGGTCGTCACGTGAGCGCGCGACGCGCCCGCCTTCGAGAACACCTCGCCATCGACGAACTCGTGGCGGATCTCCTGCAGGCGCTCCCACGCAAGGAACTCGGACGCCGTCATCTTCTGGAGCGGAGCAGCCATGGCTGGTCCAGCCTACCCGAAGCGCCGTTCAGCGCGCCGCCATCAACAGGAACGCCGCCACCACGGCCGCGAGCAGCAGCGGAATGATGACCTCGACGGGGATCCGGTACGTGGCCTCGTTGGTCGCCAGGCTCTTGAGCAGCGACCGACGCCGCTTCGTGCGCCGCAGAATCATCGACGCCAGCCCCGCCGGAGCCTGCTCGCGCGGCATGTCCTTCAGCGTCTTCACCGCCAGTGTGTACCGCTCGAAGCGCAGCTTGAGCTCCGCGTCGGCGGCCATCGCCTCGCGAAACGCCGCTTCGTCGCCCGTCTCGAGGGAGCCGTCCACCGCGCCCAGGAAGAGCCGCTCGACTTCGGCCTTGTTCAGTTCTCGCTGCACGACGTCACTCTCCTCGATTGGTGAAGGCAGATTCAAGCCTCCCCAGAATGCCTGCCAGCTTTTCCCGCGCGCGGTGGAGCCGGCTCTTCACCGTGCCCTCGGGCAACTCGGTGATCTCCATGATCTCTTCGTAACTGAGGCCCTCGACGTCGCGCAGCACGACGAGCGACCGCTGCTCCTCGTCGAGCTCCTCGATGGCCTGGTGCACGAGCTGCTTCTCTCGCTTGCGGGTCACCACCTCGTCGGGCGTCGTCGACCCACCCATGGAGTCGCTGATGACCTTCTCGTTCGATTCGCCGAACTCGTCGCTGCGCCCACGGCCGCGCCGCTTGAGGTACTTCAGGCGGTTGAGGCAGTGGTTGCGCGAGATGCGGAAGATCCACGTGGTGAGCTTCGCGTCGGCCCGGAACTTGTCGACGTTCTGGTGGATGGAGAGGAAGATCTCCTGCGTCAAGTCGAACGCCTCTTCGCGGTCGTTCAGCATGCGCACGCAGAAGTCGTAGACGCGGTCCTGGTGGGTGCGCACGAGCTGCTCGAACGCCGAGGCGTCTCCGCGGCGCAGCTTCGAGATGAGCACCCGGTCCGACGGGCTCTCGGCGTCGGAGCCGTCGCGCAGCACCGCTGGCGCCCTCGCCTCGTTCAGCGTCGCCGCGGGCACTTCGAGCACGTCGCTCGGCACGTCGTCAGCCTCCCCGGCCATGGCCGGCCATCGTAACGCCAACCGACACCGCCTCGGGGTTTGGGTTCCTCGCCGGGCAACTATCGAGACTTCTTCACCTTGTAGGCACCCGACGCATCGACCGAGTACGCGGCTGGACGCTTCGTGGCCTCGAACGACGCGTAGGCGGGCGCCAGCTCCGCCCACAACCCGGCGTGCGGCGAGTCGGCGTGCGACGTGAGCCAGCCTGCTTCGAGGCGCGCGGGGAAGATGTCGATGCGCGGCCGGGAGCGAGCGCTCTGCGCGATGAGGAACACCTCTTCGATGGGCCCGTCTTCGATGGCGATGCACCCGATGCTGGCGCAGTTGCCGTGAAGGTAGATGAGGCCGCCGGGCCTGCGTGCGTCGCTGCGCACGCGATCAGAGGCGTTCGGGTACGACACCTTCATCGACAGGTGGAAGTTCGACGCGGGGTTGAACTCGACGATGTCGTAGAGCCCCTCGGGCACCTGCAGATCGCCCTCCTTGCGCTTGGGGCCGAGCTCACCCGAGGCCGCGCAGATGGGGTACGTCTTCACCAGCGTGAGAGGCCCCTTCGCGCTGCCAGCCCACAGCTCGAGCACCTTCTCTTCCTTGAACGCGCGCAGGTAGACGGTGTCGACACGCCCCGGCAGCCCCGCCGCCGCGAGGAGCCGCTTCACGTCCTCCGAGCGAGCCGCACGAACTCCATCGAGCCGGGCGTTGGCCATGACGGTCAAGGGGAGCACCACGGCCAGCGCGAGCACGAGGAGCGAACACCTGAACCGGTGGGTGGGTTCCGTCACTCCGGAATCGACTTCGCCGGGTTCTTCACGCCCATCAACTGCGCGACGATGAACTCGTCGAGATCGCCGTCGA
Organism: Myxococcaceae bacterium; assembly: GCA_025459425.1. Lineage (GTDB taxonomy): Bacteria > Myxococcota > Myxococcia > Myxococcales > Myxococcaceae > Xiheimicrobium. The sequence continues at coordinate 15,651 of JALOQF010000144.1, forward strand.
GCACCTTGTCGGGCTGGCCCGACTCCACGCCCGTGCGCAGGTCCTTCACCATGCGGTACGGCTGGAGAACGTAGCTGCGGATCTGCGAGCCGAAGGCGATGTCCATCTTCTGCGACTCGCGCGCCTGGGTCTCGGCCTCGCGCTTCTTCACCTCGAGGTCGAAGAGCCGCGAGCGCAGGATCTTGAACGCCATGTCCTTGTTCGCGCTCTGCGACCGCTCGGTCTGGCAGGTGATGATGATGTTCGTCGGCAGGTGGCGCAGCTGCGCCGTCGACGACGTCTTGTTCACCTTCTGGCCACCGGCGCCGCCGCCGCGAATGAACTTCAGCTCGATGTCCTTCTCGGGAATGTCGATTTTGATGTCGTCGTCGATCTCCGGGTACACGTCGACCGACGCGAAGCTGGTGTGGCGGCGCGCGTTCGAGTCGTAGGGGCTGATGCGCACGAGCCGGTGCACGCCCATCTCGGCCTTGAGGTACCCGAAGGCGAACTCGCCCTCGATGCGCAGCGAGGCGTTCTTGATGCCGGCCTCTTCGCCCGCGTTGTAGTCGTTGATCTCGACCTTCCAGCCGCGGCGCTCGCAGTACCGGGTGTACATGCGCAGGAGCATCGACGCCCAGTCCATCGACTCGGTGCCGCCGGCGCCCGCGTTGACGTCCATGAAGCAGCTCATTCGGTCGTTCGGCCCCGAGAGCATCTTCTCGAGCTCGAGGCCCTTCACGAGCTCTTCCGCGCCGGGGATGAGCGCGATGCCTTCCGCGCGGCTCGCCGGATCGTTCAGCTCGGCGGCGAGGTCGATGAGCGTCTTCGTTGACGTTGTCGTCCCAGAAGGTCGGGAGCGTCGAGTCCCGCTCGATCAACGCGATGCGCGACTTCTTGCGATCGACGTCAAAGAGACCCCCGGAGGCTGGTGAGCCTCGCCTGGAGCGCCTGCAGCTGTTCCACCACGACATCCGTTGCCATGCGCGCACCGATAGAACGAGTGGTCGATTCCGACAAGGCCGACGACGGACACCGAAACGAGGGCTGACATTGGCGCTCGGGGTGATTAGGTCCGCCCAATCAACCCCTGCAGTTCCTTCGAGAGGAGATCCGACATGAAGTTCGAGCTCGATCCGCTTCCGTACGCGAAGAACGCGCTGGCGCCGCACCTGACCGAAGAGACGCTCTCGTTCCACTACGAGAAGCACCACCAGACGTACATGAACAACCTCAAGGCGGCGCTCGAGGGCAAGCCCGACGCCGACAAGAGCCTCGAGGAGATCGTGAAGACCTCGGCGGGCCCGCTCTTCAACAACTCGGCGCAGGTGTGGAACCACGACTTCTACTGGAAGTCGATGAAGCCGAACGGCGGCGGCGAGCCCACGGGCGCGCTGGCCGAGGCCATCAAGCGCGACTTCGGCAGCTACAAGGACTTCCGCACGAAGTTCGAAGAGGCCGCCGTGAAGCAGTTCGCCTCGGGCTGGGCCTGGCTCGTCGTCGAGAACGGCAAGCTCGCCATCACCACCACCGGCAACGCCGAGACGCCGCTGACGAAGGGCCAGACGGCCCTCATCACCTGCGACGTGTGGGAGCACGCGTACTACATCGACTTCCGCAACCTGCGCGCGAAGTACGTGTCGACGTTCATGGAAAAGCTCGTGAACTGGGACTTCGCTGCGGCGAACTTCAAGTAACCATCGTCGACGTTCAGCACCGACGCCTCGCCCGGGAAGCTCCGTGGCGGGGCGTTCGTGTGTTCAGCCCCTCGCGAGCTGCTGCGAGCGCCGGTGGTCGAGCCAGAAGACGGCCGCGAACGCGAGGTTCACCGGCAGGGCCAGCGCGATGATGTTCCAGTTGTCCTGGTTGAACGGCGGGAGCACCTTCACCAGCACGCCCAGCACGCTCGAGGCGGCGATGACGGTCCACGTGCCGCGGAGCAGCGCCTTCGCCCGCTTCGCGCCCCAGGCCAGCATCACGCCGAACGGCACCGCGAGGAACGTGAGCGGCCCGATGAAGAAGAGGTTCTCGTTGCGGTGGGTGACGGTGTGGTCGGTGAAGAGCCCCATGAAGAAGAGGAAGAGCCCGAGCACGCCCCACCCCAGCCCGAGCAGCACGTGGAAGAGGCCGAACGTCACGCGCGCCCAGCGTTGCCCATCGCGGCCGAAGTGGCCGAGCGCGAACGCCAGGCCTGCCAGCACGAGCGAGAAGCCGAAGATGCCGGGGATGAAGTTGGGCGGC
>JALOQF010000489.1 GCA_025459425.1 Myxococcaceae bacterium
CGGGCGGCATGGCTGGCGGTTCAGCAGGCGGCATGGCCGGTGGCTCCGCGGGCGGCATGGCCGGCGGTTCCGCGGGCGGCATGGCTGGCGGTTCCGCGGGCGGCATGGCCGGCGGTTCCGCGGGCGGCATGGCCGGCGGTTCCGCGGGCGGCATGGCCGGAGGCACCGGCGGTGGCATGGTGATGCAAGACACCTACGTCTGCGTCACCTGCCCCGGCTCGCTCGACACGAACCCGGGCACGCAGGCGAGCCCGCTGCGCACGATCACCCGCGGTCTCCAGCAGGCCGTGATGCTCGGGAGGCCAACGGTGTTCGTCGGCGCCCAGTCGGGCCAGCAGACGTCCTACGCGGAAGACCTCACGATTCCCGCGGGCGTGACGGTGCAGGGGCGATGGGTCGTCAACAACGGCGCCTGGGCGCGCACCGGCGCGAGGACGCTGCTCATCAACACGGCGGTGACGGGCGTGAAGTTCGCGGTGGGCGCCACGCGCACGGCGGGCCTCGACGGCATTCGGGTGCAGAGCTCCGGAGCGGTCGGTGGCGCCATGAACGTCGCCAGCATCACCGTCTTCGATGCGTCGCCGACGCTCCGTGACTTCGAGGTCGACCCGCCGGGCGGCAACCTTCCCCAGCCCAACATCGCCGCTGGCGTCGTCATCGCCGGCTCGATGGGAGGGCTCGTGCGCCCCAGCCCGCTCCTCACCGGGAGCACCAGCGGCACGCGGTCCAACGTGCAGGCCGGGCCCGCGACGGCCAACTCGATCGGCATCAGCGTCACCAACGCGGCCGCCGAGATCGAGTCCACCGACACGACCGGCGGCACCTCGTTGAGCGCGGGCGGCAGCAGCATCGGCATTCTGTTGAACAACGCGGTGGGCACGGCGGTTCGTTCGAGCAGCGCGAACGCTGGCCAGGCGATTCAGTGCGGCGGCATCGTCTCGCGCGGAGATGCCAGCGGCGTGCTGATTCAGGGCGTCGACGCCAACGGCTGTCGGCAGGGGCCAGGCTCGGGCGCGTCGAACCCGAACCAGACGGTCGGCATCGCGTTCTCGAGCTGTACCTCGGGCCCCGGGCTCACCAACCCCCGCGTCACGGGCAGCTCGGCGCGCGGCGGCGTCGCCCAGGGCACGAACAGCTTCGCGGTAGGCGTCCTCGCCAGCGACGGCTGCGCGCTGCAGATCGACGCGAACACGAGCATCGTCGGCAGCAACGCCGTCAACATCGTGCCCAACCTCGCGGCCGGCGTGGTGTGTACGCACGAGACCGGACCGAACGTCGCCGGCACCAACGCCGCCTGCCGCATCACCAACAACGCGCGCACCTCGGGTGGCATGGGCGGCATCACGTCGGGCCGCGGGCTCGCCAACTCGTTCGGCATCGCCTGCGTCGGCAACTGCGGCACCGGCAACGCCCAGTGCACCGGCTCGTGCGCCGAGGTGTCGGGCAACCTCGTCGAGGGTGGCGATGGGCCCAACTCGGCGCACCTCTGGGTGACGCAGTCGTCGCCGCGCATCGCGCGCAACCTGCTCGGCTCGGACGGCGCCTCGTGTGGATTCTCGGCCGGCGGCGGAGCGGCCCAGCTGGTCGGCCTGCACCTCGAGGGCTCGGCCTCTCGCGTCGAGAACAACCTGGTCATCGGTGGCCAGTGCGCTCGCACCATCGGCCTCGAGCAGGTCAACGTGCGTCGCACCGGCGACAACTCGTTCCCAGCGCCCGACGTGCACAGCAACACCATCGTGCCCGTCGTCGGCGGGCTCACCTCGCTCGGCCAGGCCATCTACGGAGTGCTGCTGCGGACGCCGGCGTCGAGCCCGGGCCCGGTGCCCCTGCCGCTGGGGAACGCGCTGGGCGTCTACCGCAACAACATCATCACCGCGTTCGGCAACGCCCAGGCCCGCGCGGCCTTCCGCGAAGACGACCCACAGAGCGACCCGGCCGTGCTCGAGCACAACAACTTCTGGACGGGCGCGACCGCTCCGCTGGGCTCCACCCCGTTGTACGTCAACGAAGGCGCGACGCCGGCGCTCACGGGCGCGGGGCAGATCAACACCCTCGGCACGGCGATGCCGCTCGTCGTCACCGTGAACAACCTGTCTCAGGATCCCGGCTTCGTGTCCGGGTTCCGCCTCGGACCGACCTCGGGCATGCGCGGCGCCGGGACGACCACGGGGGCGCCGACCGACGACATCGACAATCAGCGCCGGCCGAACCCACTCAACACCCCGCCCGACCTCGGCTGCGACGAGGTGCAGTAACGCGCCGGTGACGTACGTCGCGTTCGGCGGCGACCAGGCTCGAGCCTCACCTCGGCGCAGCGGGAGCGGTGCAGCCCCGTCGGCGAGGTGACCTGCGCGCCGAGCCGCGCGTCACGACAGCTCGATGACCAGCACGGCGCCGTCACCGTCGAGCGCCACGGTGCCCGGCGACAAGACGGCGCCGTCACCGACCGAGAGCTTCTGCCCGTCGACCTGCACCCCGCCACGCAGGCCGACGAGGTACCCCCGCGCCCGCACCGGGAGCCGCTGCGCGCCCTGCACGTCGACCCACCAGACCTTGACGGGACAGCGCAGTGGCATGCCGTCGTCACCGGCCACCAGGTGGACGCCCAGCGTCGAGGGGAGCTGCCGCGCGAACGCCACGGCCGGACCTCCGTGCGTCGTGGGCTCGAACCAGATCTGCAGCATGTGCGTCTGCGCGTCGGTCTCGTTGCCCTCGGCGTGGCGCATGCCGTCGCGAGACGAGATGAGCTGCGCACCGCGCGCCTTCACCACCGAGCCGTCGGCCTGGTCGCCGTGGTGGCTGAGCTCGCCTTCGACGACGACACTCAGAATCTCCATCTCGCGGTGCCCGTGAAGGGGGAAGCGGGACCGCGGCGCGAAGGTGGCGTCTGCGAGCACCAGCAACGGACCGAGGGGCTGGCCCTGGCCGGCGCTGGGCCCGACGGTGGCGACGAAGTGATCCTTCAGCGAGAGCCACGGCAACGTCGTCGCGGGGAGCGAGGACACAGGGCGAATCGTCGTCACGACGGAGACCTCCTTCTTCGAACAGGCCACGGCCAACGAGAGCGTCACCAGAAGACCGACCGGAGCGATGCGCTTCACGGGCCTCGCGTACTCGGCCAGGGCCCGCCCAGCCACTCTCGAGCACACGAACACTGCGTCCCACCGGGCGGCCTCGCGGGGAGGTCGGAGGTACACCTCGGACCGGGAGGCACGCGGGTCGCGACCGAACAGAGCTCAGCGCTCGGTCCTCCGGCGCGCACGCTCCCGTGCGGCGGCGAGCGGATCTTTCGGTTCGGTCGGCCGTGGCGCAGGTGGTGGCTCGGCGGGCGGAGCACCGGGCGCCGGCGCGTCGGCAACCGTTGGTGGCGGGGCCACGACACCGACTGCGGGCGGGGCGGCCGCTGGCTGTGCCGTCGCCCGACGGGGACGCGGGCCCGACAAGAACCGTCGAACGAAGACCTCGGCGACGAGCAGGACGAGCGCGAGGCCCATCAGCCCCGGCGCGAGCGGCACGCGGGCCACCGACTCCCGGCCCTCGGAGAACAGGCCCGTCATCGCCAGCCGCTCGACCCCGGCGCCCGCCTTGGCGAGCGCGACGAGGAACGCGCGCCCCTCCTTCGCGAGCGCGGGCTCGAACTCGGGCACCCACGGCAACGTCACCGGCGGCGCACGGAACACGCGATTCCCGAGCTTCACCACCGGGTGCCACGTCCCGGTGCCAGGCAGCACGAAGTGCGCGCCCTGCCGGTCTTCATCTTCCCACCGCATCGGCAGCTCGATGGGCTTCACCCGGGCGTCACCCGACAGCAGCACGAGCGTCGCCTGGCCGGCGGGCGGCGGAGCGGTGGGGTCGAAGTCGAGCGTGACGTGCAGGTCGTCTCCATCGAGCCGCGCACGCGCGACGGCGTCGACCGACGTGGCCAGCGGCGGCATCACCCACCGCACCGACTGCTCGAGGACCGCGCGAAGCCCGCTCCAACTCGACAGCGCCCCCGTGTACTTGCCGTCGATCTCGGCGGTGATGGCGAGCGAGCGGCCCAGGCCGTGGGGCCAGAACGCGACGAGGGGCGCCTGGTTCTCGTCCGTCGTGCGCACGCCCACGCTGGCGTTGGGCTTGAGGTACGTGAGGCTGTAGCCGCCGCAGCTCGTGAGCCCTGCGGTCGGCACCCGGCCCAGCATCGCGAGGTCGGCCCCCGGGCTCAGCGGCGTCTCGGTGTCGACGAAGCTGGCGCGGGCGACGGCGATGGTCTCCTGCGAGAAGATGCGCGGCAGGCTCGTGGCGTCGGCGGCGAAGTAGATGCGCCCGCCGCCGAGCGCCGCGATCTCTTCGAGCAGCTGCGCGTCCGAGTCGGCGCGCGTGCCCATGCCGATGACCGAGACCGTCACGCCCTGGCGGGTCAGCTCCGAGAGCGTCTCGCGGTAGTCGGCGGGCTCCTCGGAGTCGGCGGCGTCGGAGAACAGCAGCACGTGCCGGGTGGCCTTCGACGATCGGAGGATCTCCTTGCGCGCGACCCGCAAGCCCGTGCCGACGTAGATGCCGCCGCCGCCCGAGAAGCCGCGCGCGACCCGATCGAGCGGCAGGCCCCTGCTCACCGGCGTCAAGGGAAACAGCTCGTGGTCGCTCGTG
>JALOQF010000145.1 GCA_025459425.1 Myxococcaceae bacterium
CAGATGCTCAAGCTCAACAACGGGCCCAACGCGCGCTACGGCCTGCCCGAGCCCGACCACGACTTCGGGGCCACGCACCCCACCATCAACTCCGAGCTGCTCTACTTCCTCCGCCACGGGCGCATCGGCGCGCGGCCCGACATCGCGCGGCTCGAGGGGAAGACGGTGCACTTCGTCGACGGAACGACGGGTGACTACGACGCCATCATCGCGTGCACCGGGTACGTCATCGCGCACCCGTTCTTCGAGAAGTCGTTCCTCGACTACTCGGAAGGCCCGGTGCCGCTGTACCTGAAGATGATTCACCCGCAGCACGCCGATCTGCACTTCATCGGGCTCTTCCAGCCGCTGGGGTGCATCTGGCCGGCGGCGGCGCTGCAGGCGAAGCTGATGGCGAGACGCCTCACGGGCCGCTGGAGCCCACCTTCGAACCTCGACGAGGCCGTCCGCGCCGAGCTGGCACACCCCGACATCGAGCAGGTGGCGTCACCGCGGCACACCATCACCGTCGACTACCCGGTGTTCCGCCGGAAGCTGCTCGCACAGCTGGGGGACGACTTCGTTCGGCGGGTGCCGACCGCATCGGCCGCCTGAAATCTCCCCGGGGGCTGCACCGAATCTGCACCGGCCCGTGCTGGAGTGCTTCTTCGTGGAGCCGGGTGCTTCGATGACGAAGGTGACGCGGCTGGCGCGCGTGGCGTTGCCGCTGGTGCTGGTGGCCATCTACGCGACGCTGGCGGGCGCGCGGGTGGTCACCAACGCGCTGCGCGACGCGAACCTGCTCCGGGTGTCGGTGGCGGCGTGCTTCGCGCTGACGGCGGTGGGCGTGCTGGTGGCGTTCGTGCGCTCGCCGGTGCTCCGGAGGCCGCGCACGCTCGTGGCCCTCGGGCTCGTCGCCGCGGCGTACGGCGGCGTCGTCACGCCGATGGACAGCCCCGAAGAGAAGCTCCACTTCCTCGAGTACGGCGTGGTGGCGCTGCTGGCGTTCGCGGCGGCGCCGACTGGCTGGAGCCACGGGAAACGCCTCGTGGGCGCTGCGCTCTTCACGCTCGCCGCGGGCTGGCTGGACGAGGGCCTTCAGGCACTGCTGCCGACGCGGTACTACGACCTGCGCGACGTCGGGTTCAATGCGCTCGCCGGCGTGATGGCGCTCGCCGCGCTCGAGGTCGTTCGTCGCGCCGCGGGGAACTCCCGTGCGTGAGCGGAGCTTCTTCCCGATTCTCGTCGCGGGCGTCGTGGTGCTCCTCATCGCGCTGGCGGCGACGGACCGACTCGCGCCCCTCGTCGAGCGCGTGCAGGCGCTCTTCGTTCGCTCGTCAGCGCCTCCGACGCCTGAGCGGGTGAACGAGGTCGGCGTTGGCGCTCCACACGCCGGGGGCGGGCGGTGATGCGCGCGCTGGTTGGTGTGGTGTGCCTCGCCGCGATGGTGGCCTGCGGTCAGCTCTTCATCGAGCGGTCCTGGGCCTTCCGCGACTGCTTCGGAGACGAAGGGCGTTGCTACGACCCGGAGACCGAGCAGGTTCTGCTGCCCATCGCAGGTCCGCTGTGGGGAACCTGCACGCTGATCAGCTTCGTTGGCTGCGTCGGGGTACTGGTGCTTCCCATTCGGCGACGAGGCCGCGCGCCATCACCGTCGGGCGGCGCCAGCGCTGGCTGAGTCGATGCGCCGCCTGACCGTGGGCGTTCCGACGCGCGTGCTCTGGCGCTCACTCGCCAGCCGGTGATTCTCGTGCGGTCTCGCGGCGCGCCTCGACGGCAGCGTGCGAGACGACCTGCGTGCGCAGCGGCTCACCCGTCTCGACGAGCCGGCCGTTGGCCAGGTACCCGCGGAACTGCGCCGGCAGGCCCTGCGCCTTCGTCCACTCGGCGTCGTCCATCAGCTGGTAGTGCAGGTGCGGCTCGGTCGACATGCCGCTGTTCCCGCAGCGCGCCACCTGCTGGCCCGCCACCACGCGGTCGCCCACCTTCACCGAGACGCTGCCCTTTTGCAGGTGCCCCAGCAGCGAGAACTCTCCCGTCCCGTGGTCGATAACGACGGTGTTGCCGTAGAGGACGCCGGGCCGCGGCTGGTTCGGCACGTTGTCGGGCACGCCGTTCTCGACGGCCACCACCACGCCGTCCGCGGGCGCGAGCATCGGCTGGCCCCAGGCCCAGTAGTCTTCGTTGCGGCCGCCGCTGCCCTGAAACGTGCCCGGGCCCTTCACGATGAAGACGTCCATCGCGTAGCGCATGTCGGGCACGGGCGTGTGCCGGTTGTCGTCGTACTTCCGGCCGCCCCACAGCACGTACCAGGGCCCGTCGAAGGGTAGCCGCAGCGGGGTCTTCGTCTTGTGGAGCGCCGTCACCGTCGGCGCTTCCTTCACCGCGGGCCGCGTCGTCATGCCCGTGAGGCGCCCATCGGCATCGAAGGCGAGCTCGAGCTCCATGCCACGGGCCCAGTTCGTCACCGCCGACACGCGCCGGTAGAGCGTGCCGCCGTTGGCGTCGACCAACGACTCGGTGATGACGCGCACTTCACGGCCGAGGCTGTTCCTCGTTGCCGCCATCACCTGACCCAGCCCCGCCTCGGAGCCCACCTTCGTCTTGAGCGCCACGCTGGCCCGCTTCCACATCGGGCCCGAGCGCGCGGCGTAGAGGTCGTCGACGAGCGCGCGCGACTCCTTGAGCGACGGCGCCTGGGCGAGGACGAGGCTGATCAGCGCGGGAACGAACACGGAGCGGGAATCATGCAGAGGGCCGCGCGCCGATGCACGTCACAATCCCACCGCGCGGGTGTGACGTCTGCCTACGGTCACCGACCCGCGTCACCCGCCTGGAGCGCCTGCACCTTGTCCTTGAGCAGTTCGAGGCCCTTCGCGCCCAGCGCCTTGCCCTGGTCGACGACCTGGCCGGGGGCATCAGCGAGTTGCTCCCGCGCTCGGCGAAGCGAGCTCAGCGGTACCATGAGCTTCTCGGCCCGTTCTCGCCCGAGGGTCACGACGAGCAGGCCTTCGAGCCCTCCGATGCGCGTCAGGAGCGCCTGCGCAATGATGGACATCGCCCGGGCCTTGAGCATCACCGGAATGCCCTTGCCGCTCGTGCGCAGATCCCTCGCGCCGTCGGCCAGGTCGCCGCGCGTCTTTTCATCGAGGTGTGGGCTGCGCGAGAGCTTGTCGAGCTGCTCCGCGGCCTGCTCGGGACGATTGCGCTGGGCGTGCACGAAGGCCCATGCCCACTGGGTCAGCTCGTTGTCGATGCCGAGGGCCTCGAGCGACTTCAAGCCCTGCTCGAGGTCATCGGCGGCCGCTTCGTCGCGGCCGAGGCCCATGCGATTCCACGCGCGGAGGAAGTGCGCCGCCGCCCGCCCGCCGTGAAGCGCCTCGAGCGGGCTCACACGCCCGAGGCCAAGCAACTCGTCAGGGGTCGTCACCTCGAGCTCGGCAATGGCCTCGGTCAGCGACTCCTCGGCTGCGTAGTGCTTCTCGGCCGCGCAGTAGGCGCCCCCCCGGAGCACCTGTGCGAGCACCCGGGCGTCCTTCGGCCAGGAGGGTCTGGGCTCGGCGCGCATCAGCTCGTAGAAGACGTACTGGTTCCCGCCGGGGACCTTGTGACCGTGGTCTGCCGAGTCGACGGCGAACCACAACACCGCGACCGCGAGGTGTTCGAGCGGCGGGTCGTACGGTGGTGGCAGCGGGTGACCGAGGTACACCTCGGCGAGCGTCGGGTACTCGTCTTCGTCGTGCGTGAGCATCGACTGCCGCGCCTGCCACAGGGCCTTCACGACCGGCGCCCAGGCCAGCGAGTCGACCTGCTCGACCGGGCGCCCGTTGAGCTCACGCACCGCATCGGCCACCTTCACCAGTCCCCCGAGGGCTTCCGCCCGATTGGGTGACTTCGACGAGCGCAACGCGAGCTTGAGGACGCGATAGGGCAACAGGGCCCTCGAGTCCTTCAGCTGCTGCTCGACCTGCTCGCGCTCCTTCTTCGCGCGCTGGGCGTCGGTCATGAGGCACGAGCACGCCGGCGTCACCGCCAGGAGCGTCAGCACCGACACGAGGCCCGCGCGTCTCACTCGAACGGAATGATCGACAGCCGCTCGCCGGCCTTCACCTTGAGCAGCTCCTTCGCCTTCTTCGGCAGGTAGACCGTCTGGTCGTCGAAGCGCACCATGGTGCGCACTGCGCGGAACCGGTTGGGTCCCGAGGTCCTCGTCACGCCCACCAGACACTCGTCGGCCTCCTGCTCCAGGGGTTTCTCGCCCAGCGTCGCGGTGCGGTAACGCCGCACCAGGCTCACCTCTTCCAGGTTGGCCTCGTAGTGCGGGCCGCCATCGAAGGGGTCGATGTGGTCGACGTAGCGGAAGCCGATGCGCTCGAGCATGCGCTGCACCCCGCGCGTCTCGGGGCCCACCTCACCGATGAGCTTCTGCACCTTCTCGGGGAACAGGGTCGCCCAGATGTCCGAGCTGGGGAACAGCTCCTTGATGAACTCCTTGTTCTGTCGCGAGAGCTTGTCGGCCTCGGTGTACTCGAGGCCGGTGAACTTCTTGCCGATGCTCTCCCACAACAGGCTGCGCCCGTCGGGCATCAGCGGTGGCAACAGCTCGGCCAGCACGCGCTCGCGGAAGAGCTTGCGGTGCATCGCCATGAAGAGGAAGCGCGCGTACGACAGCTGCTTGCCGGGCTTCTCGGGGCCGCTGCGGTACGGAGGGTCGACCACCAGCCCGCCGATCTCGGTGGGGCCGTCATAGTTGTACCCAATCGACAGCACCTTGTGCCGGAAGTGCTTGTCGATGGTGGCCGAGTACGTCTCGGCGTTGGTGACCTGGAAATAGATGTGTGGGGCCTCGCGCGTGCCGTGCTGCGCGATGATCATCGAGGTGCCGATGATGGTCTCGTTGCGCAGGTCTTCGAGCACGAAGAGGTACTCGCGCTCGAAGGGCTCCTTCAGCTTGCCCGCGAAGCTCTTCACCGACGTGTCGATGAGGCCGGCCAGCACGTCGTCGTTGTGCGGCAGGTTGACGCTGTTGAGCACGGCCGCCAGGCGCTTGAGCCCCGGCAGGTCGCGCTTCGAGACATCTCGCAGGACCATCATGTGGGGTTGGCTCCGACAAGGGCTCTAGCCCAGGGATCCCCACGGAGCCACGTCACGAAGGTGACTCGATGCGGCAAGCGGCTGATTTCCGAGAAAGTCTGGCGCGTTGCCCCGCTTCCAGGCCGCCGCTTCACCGCACGAGACGTCGGTCCTCCTCCATCGGCTCGACGCGACATCGGTCGAACGCCACCCCACAGGCGCGGTCGAGGTCGGCGCGGGTGTCACAGCCGGGAAACAGCCCGTCGCAGGACTCGGGCAGGTAGGCCCAGACGATCTGCAGCACCCCAGAACGCCCTTCCGGCAGCGCGGCGAGGAAGTCGGCTTCGTGGGAGGTGATGCGCGGCGACAAGCGCACCACCGGTGGCGCCAGCGTCACCGTCGCGCGTCGGCGGAGGAAGCGGCGGGCCGCGTCGTCGAGCTGCGGGTTGATGGTGTCTCCGCCGAAGGGGGCCGAGTCGAGCACGCCCCCCGACACCGAGCCGTCGAAGAGCGCGAGCCACACGCGGCCGTCTCCGGCCTCGGCGAGGAAGCGGCGCTCGATGGCTGCGCGCGTGAGGCGTTGCCCGCCGATGGGCCAGCTCTGCCACCGTGACAGGTCGTCCGCGGAGCGCGCGCCGGGCGTGTCGAGGAGCTGCTGCAGAACGAGCGCATGGGCGGCGTTGAGCCAGAAGGCGACTCGCTCGTCCGGCCCGGGGAAGCGCTCGGGGCTGGTCGCCGGCGCGGTCTTCGCCATGGCGGCGATGAAACGGTCGAGCGGCTCTCGCCTGGCCCGGAGCGCTTCGACGTCCACGCGGCCCTGTCGATCGACGGCGGTGAGCGCGGCGAGCAGGTCGGCGGTGGCGTACGCCGGAGCGTCGTCTGGCACTTCGGCCGGCACCCGCCCGTCGAGCCACAGCACGAGCGCGGAGCCCACGACGAGCAGCACCGACACGGTGAAGCCCGCCAGGCGCAGCCACGCGGGGAGGGGACGCGAGTCCATCGCAGCCCTGCACGATGCCGACTGCGGGCGCCGCGCGGAACTGGTTTCGTCAACGCGGCATCCGTGATGCAGTGTTCCGCGACATGCTCTCGCTCTGTCTCGTGCTGACGCTGGCGCAGGTGCAGGCTCCCGCCGAGCCCGCCGAGGACGCGCCCGTAGCCCCGTCGATGACTCCCGCTGCAGACGGCATGCCGCCGGCCGAGCTGCCGACCCAGCCACCGACGGACCCGAAGCAGACGCCGCGCATCTGGCTCACCGGCGCCGCAGGACTTGCGGGGGCGGCCGCGGCCTTTGGCCTCATTCAGCTGTTCGCGCAGATTCGCCTGGGCCTGATGACCAGCGGCGCGACGTTCGACACCACCTTCAGCACCGGCGCGCTCGGCGGGGTGTTGGTGGCGGGCTTCGGGCTCGCCACGCACCAGCTGCTCGGAGGCCGTGGAGAGCCCGCGCTCGCGGCCCTGGCCTCGGTGGCGGTGATGCTCCTCTCGGCGTTCGCGGTGAGCGTCGCGCAGCTCGACCCGGTGCTGTCGGGCGGGCTGGTGGCGGCCATCGGCGCGGTGCCAGCGGCGGTCTCGGTGACGGCGATCCTCGAGGCGACCGGCAGCTTGAGTCGCGGCCGGGTCAGCGCGTGGTGAGTGGCGGCTCCTGGGGCCTCAATGGCTGGATGGCATCCTGCCGAAGTGGCCGGATGATGGCCGTGATTCGTTCGAGGTCCTCACCGGGCTCTTCGCGCGCGACATCGACGGAGCGCTCCTCGACGAGGACCTGAAGCTCACTCCAGAACAGCGGCGCTCACTCGAGCACGAACGAATAGACGTACCGCACCGTGGCCCGCGTCGGAGCACCCTCGCGCGTGCCCGGCAGCCACCGGCTCTGGCGAACGGCCCGCGCCGCGGCGTCGGCCAGCGCTTCGTCCGCCGCGTGAACGACCCGCACGAACACCACCTGTCCGTCGACGTCGACGGTCACCTCGAGCTCGACGTCGCCCTGCACCTCGGCATCGCGGAGGGCCTCTGGGTACTCGGGGCGCACCTCGGTCACGAGCCGTGGGTGCGTCGGTGGGCGCACCAGTGGAGCGTCTCCCGCGCCGGCGGCGGCTCCCGCGTCGCTCGTCCCCAGGTCTTCACCGGCCGTCGAGGCCGGCGTCTCGCCATCGCCTGACGGAAGGTCGACGAGCCCGGGCCCGGGGTCGACCGGAGCCGGGGCCGTTCGCGGGCTCGCTGCGCGGCGGCGACGTCCTCCAGCCAGCGCCGGTCGAGGGGCGGTGGCCATCGGGCGCATCGGCGGCGGCGTGCGTGCCTCGGCGAACTCGGTCCACTCGAGCCGGCGGAGCGGGGGCGGCGACGAGAGAGGCTCCGCGTCGAGGCTGAACACGAGCGCGAGGTGCACCACCAGCGAGAGCGCCAGCGTGCGCCGCATCGAGCGTCAGTCCAGGTACCAGCGGAACGTGAACATGATGGTGGTGCCGACGGCTTCGCCGCCCTTGGTGGCCGGCTTGAACTTGTACTTCTTGAGCGCCGCCACGGCCGCTTCGTCGAGCCCGAAGCCGAGCCCCTTCACCACCTTCACGTTGGTGACGTCGCCGTTCTCGTCGACGGTGATGCGCACCAGGACGTCGCCCTCGATGTCGTTCTTCTTGGCCTCTTCGGGGTAGGGCGGCTTCACCTCGTTGACGAGCTGCGGCTCGGTGTCGGCGCCGCCCGGCGGCACGTACTTCGGAGCGCGATAGGCCTGCACCTTCGACGGGTCGGTCGGCGTGTTGTCGGCCTTGCCGTAGGTGGTGTTGCCCACGCCGACCGCGAAGGTGCCGCCCTCGGTGGTCGACGACATCGAGATGCCGACGACGAGGGGCACGGGCTTGGTCGAGGCTTCGGGCGGCGGCTCTTCGTTGGGCGGCGGCGGCGCGTTCTCGGGCGGAGGCTTCACCTCGGCGACCTTCACCGGCGGTGGCTTGAGCTTCACCTTCGGCGGCTCGACGGGCTTGGGAGGCTCGGGCTCTTCGACCTTCGGCGGTGGAGGTGGCGGCGGCGGCTCGTAGAACTCCATCTCGACGCGCGTGTTCTTCACCACCCCGCCCACGCGGCTGGGCAGGTTCACCACGGTGACGACGTGCGTGCCGATCGACAGCGCCAGCATGGCTCCAAGAATGAGCCAGCTCGTCGCGTCGTCGCTCGACGGGCGGGGCGGCGGCGTGGGCTGGCTCATCACGGCTTGGCTCATCGGCTTCGGTGCGACATCGTTCGCGGCCCGGTCCGTTCCATCTGGCACGCCCTTGAACGCCGTCACAAGCCTGCTCCGGTCACCAGCGCGTCACGGGGCAGGGGCGGCGCCCTTGCCCTCCTTGACGATGTTGAGCGCGAACTTCGCGATGCCGGCCTCTTTGACCAGGTCGATGACGTTCATCACCTTGCCGTAGTTGAGCGACTGGTCGGCCGAGATGATGGCGCGCACCTCTTTGTCCTTCTCCACGGCCTCCTTCATCTTGCCGAGGAGCGCCGTCATGTCGGTGGGCGCGCCGTCGAGGAAGACGTTGGCGTCCTTGTCGAGGGTGATCATCACCGGGCCCTGCACCGTCTTGTCGTTCGAGTTCGCCGCCTTGGGCAGGTCGACCTCGACGGTCTCGCGCACGATGAAGTTCGCCGTCACCATGAAGATGATGAGCAGCACGAGCACGATGTCGACGAGCGGAGTGACGTTGATGCCGGTGATCTCGCCGTCATCGTCCTGTTGCGCGCCGCCGGCCATGCGTCACTTCCCGCCCGTGGAGCGCAGGTGACCGACGAGGGCATGGCCCAGCGCGTTGGAGCGCGACACGGTGTTCTTCAGCGCGCGCTGCAGCACGTTGTACCCGATGACCGCGGGGATCGCGACGGCGAGGCCGACGGCGGTGGCGACGAGCGCCTCCGAGATGCCGGCCATGACCGTCGACTGCACCTCGGCGCCCTTCGCGCCCGACGAGCCGAGGTCGTGGAACGCCTTGATGATGCCGAGCACCGTACCGAACAGCCCGATGAACGGCGTGTTCGAGCCCAGCGTGCCGAGGAACGAGAGGAAGCGCTCGTAGCGTGGCCGTTCGCGGGCGAGCGTCGCGTTGATGACCTCTTCCACCGAGTCGGGGCCCTTGGGCGACCACTCGAGGCCCTCGCGGAGCACCGAGGCCTCCATGCCCTTCTGCGAGGCCACCGCGCTCTTCACCGCGTCGAGCTCACCCTTCGCGAGCTTGAGCAGAATGTCGTCGGCGTTCGAGAGGCTGTGGGTGACGAAGTAGATGCTGCGCTCGAGCATCACCGCGATGGACAGCACCGAGAGGATCGCCAGCAGCCACAACACCCACTCGGCGTCACTGGTGAACGTCGCCAGCAGCTTGCGGGTGAGCCAGCCGCCGGGCTCGCCAGCGGTCATCTGTCCTACGATCAGCAGCGAAGTCATGGAGTTCCGGTCCCGCCCTCGGCCTTGGGAAAGGGCGGGCGATCAATCGTTGGCGCGGTGCGCAAAGTCAACGAAAACGCACCCGACGAAAAGACCGTCAGTCGCGGAACAACGACTTGGTGGGTCCGCTCAACAGCACGACGAGGGCCCAGATGCCCAGGGGTACGACGAACAGGCTGCAGCAGCTGTGGAAGCAGCAGGGAACGCAGCACAGCGCCGCTCCGACGACGCACAGGGTGTGGCTGCGGGCCTGCCGCATCTGCAGCCCGGCGTAGATGATGAGGCCGTTCACCGCGAGGCCCACCAGCGCGCTCACGATGCTGATGGCGCCTGACGACATCGCCTTCACGTAGCTCTGGAAGGCCGGCGGCAGGTTCGGGTCGTCGAGGGCCGGGTTGGCGGTGCCAGCGACGAGGCCGATGACGGCCATGCCGATCCCCGCAAGGCCCAGCAGCACGCCGAGCCCCCCCGATACGAGCAACCCGATGGCGGGCGCTTCGAGCGACGACGGGTTTGAAGGTGGTGGACCGAACGAGGGGTACTGCGGTTGCGGCGTCATGGGAGCCTCGGGGAAACGGTGGTGACCGAGAGGCGGGCGTTCTTCGGCACCAGCCCGCCTCTCTTCCGCAGCGCGGTCAGGGGCCCTTGTAGGCGGGGCCCTGGTAGGTGTCGCTCCCGAAGCCGAGCATCGGCAGGAAGATGGGGCTCAAGAGGAACAGCCCGATGCCATAGCCCGAGCTCTTGCCGAAGGACTTCGCGAGGTCCTGCGTCAGCACCCACGCGGCGACGATGTTCACGCAGGGAACGAGGCTCAGCACGAACCACAGAATCGGGCGGCCCGTAATCTGGGTCAGCACGTAGGTGTTGTAGATGGGAACGATCGCCGCCCACCCGGGTTGGCCTGCCTTGACGAACACCTTCCAGACGCCCGCGACGATGACCACCACGACGCCGAGCTGAATGATGCCCATGATGAGGCTTGCGATGACGACTCCTGCACTTCCACTTTCGTCCATGTCCCCTCCGGTTTCAGGTTGTACGGCGCGCAAACTGTAGGCGAGCCCGCCGTGCTTCAATCTCGAAAACAGAGCTGGGTCGTGCGGAACCTGTCGTGGCAGACGCTGGCGACGCCGTTTTTGACACCTGCCAGCCGGTGGTTGGCGCTGCTCGTCCTGGTGTTCACCCTCGTGGTGCAACCACCGCTGTCGGGCCCCGATCTCTGCCCGCTGCATCGCGCGACCGGGTGGCCCTGCCCGGGCTGCGGCGTCACCCGGGGCCTCGTGTCGTTCGCGCACGCCCGCTTCGACGAGGCGCTGCACTGGAACCCGTTCGTCTTCGTGCTGTGGCCGGTGCTGTTCGTGCTCGGTTCGAGCGTGGTCCTGCCTCGACGGGCCGTGGAGAAGGGGCTGCAGTGGGTCGAGGCCCAGGAGCCGTGGCCGTCGCGCCTGCTGCGCGTGCTCGTGGTGGCCTTCTTCGGCTTCGGCCTCGTTCGCCTGCTCTCGACCGCGCTCAACGGTTCGACCTTCCCGTAGCGCGTCGTTGTGTCCGAAGACGAAATTTCCTGCCCTGACGAAGGCTCACCCGTGTCGATGGCCCTCGCGATAACGTGGCGCTCGTGACGGGCGGGGCGCTCCAGATCGGTTCGACCATCGGCGATCACCAGATCGTCAAGAAGCTCGGCGATGGCGCCATGGGGGCCGTCTACGAGGGCCGCCACCAGCTCATCGGCAAGCGCGTCGCCATCAAGGTGCTCAAGGGCACGGGCGAAGATGGGCGCGTGGCGGCGATGCGGCTCCTGGAAGAGGCGCGGGCCGTCAACGCCATCGACCACAAGGGCATCATCGACATCTTCGACGCGGGCGTGCTGCCCGACGGCCGCCCGTACCTGATGATGGAGCTCCTCGTCGGCCGCACGCTGCACGACGAGGTCAAGCGCTCGAAGGCCGGGTTGCCCTTGCGGCTCGTCTTCCACGTGCTGCGCGGCGTGCTCGACGCGCTGGTGGCGGCGCACCGGGCCGGCGTCATTCACCGCGACCTCAAGGCCTCGAACGTCTTCCTCGTCGACCAGCCCGAGGGGCTGCCGCTCGTGAAGCTGGTCGACTTCGGCGTCGCGCGCCGTGAAGGCCGCCAGGAAGCCCTCACCATGCCGTCGATGACGGTCGGCTCGATGGGCTTCATGGCGCCCGAGCACATCGCCGGCCGGCCCGTGCCGCAGAGCGACCTCTACGCGTGCGGGTGCCTCGCGTGGCTCATGCTGACGGGCAAGCCGGTGTTCCCGTACGGAAACCTGCCCACGCTCATCAAGCAGCACCTCGAGGAGCTCCCGCCGGGCGTCGGCACCGTGCGCGTCGAGACGCCGCCCGAGCTCGAGGCCTTCGTCGCGTGGTTGCTCGAGAAGCGCGCCGACGACCGCCCGCACTCGGCCGAGGTCGCGCTCACCGTGCTCAAGGAGGCCGAGCAGTCGGGTGATGCCCTGCGCACCGTTCCGGGCGGCCCGTCGTTCATCGAGCTGGCGCGCAAGTACGACGAGCGCGTGCGCAGCCAGGCAGGCGTGAAGGCGGTGGCGCCCGCGGCCACGCTCGAGCCGGTGGCCGCAGACGCTTCGCCGCAGCGGTCCGCCCCGTCGCGCGCTCCCGTGGCGCCCGAGGGCGTCGATCGCCGCTCGAGCCCGTCGCGTGCTCCCGGTGTGGGTGAGGCGCCATCGGGCGTGGCGCAACGTTCGAGCACCGCTCGCCCACCGCAGGCTCACGAGAGCGGCGGTCAGCGGCCCAGCTCCCGTGCAGACGTCGCAGGCCAGCGCCCCTCGCGTCCGCCCGCCGCCGCCGAGCCCGCGCCGCCGCGTTCGAACGCGCCACGGCAGCCTCCGGCCGCTGACGACGCGCGCCCGCCCGGGCCTCCGGTCGACCCCGACCGGGCCACCCGCGCATACCCCCGCTCGCAGACCGATCGCCCCGCGACCAGCCGCGCCGCGCTCGCGGCTGCCGGGCCCGTGCCGAAGGCCGAGCCGCCGAGCGTCGCGAAGCAGCCCCGCGTGCTGACGGCCGCGCGGCGCGTCTCGGAGCCGAAGGCGGCCCCGCTGCGGCGCGAGCACCTCGACGAAGACACCATTCCGCCCGAGCCGGGCGCGCCCGCCGAGCCCGTCGACTTCCACGACATGGGCACGGTGCTCGACCCGCGCCGCCGCCGCTGACGCGGTTCGTCACCGGCCCGTGAGCGACGCCGGGAGTGAATGTTGGCAGGCTCCGCGGCCTCATCGTCGACGCGAGGGGCCCATGGACAACGAACGCTTCAAGGCGCAGGTGAACGAGAAGGACGTGCGGCTGGGCGTCGACGCCGCCTCGCTGCGCGACGACTTCGTCAAGAAGCTCTTCTTCCAGCAGGCGAAGTTCCCCGGCGTCGCCACACGAAACGACAACTACCTCGCGCTCTCGTACGCGGTGCGCGACCGGTTGCTCCTGCGCTGGGTGCACTCGGCCCGCACCTTCCTCGAGCAGCAGTGCCGCACCGTCATCTACCTCTCGGCCGAGTACCTGCCGGGCCCGCAGCTCGACCACAACGTGATGAACCTGGGCCTCACCCACGAGGTGCGCGCCGCGCTCTCGGGCCTGGGCATCGACTACGACGAGCTCGTCGAGCACGAAGAAGAGCCGGGCCTCGGCAACGGCGGCCTCGGGCGTCTGGCCGCCTGCTTCATGGACAGCCTGGCGACCGTCGAGATCCCCGCCATCGGCCACGGCATTCGGTACGAGTTCGGCATCTTTGACCAGCAGATCCGCGACGGTGAGCAGGTCGAGAGCACCGACAAGTGGCTGCGCCTGGGCAACCCGTGGGAAGTGATGCGCCAGGACGTGCAGCACCAGGTGGGCTTCGGCGGGCACACCGAGGCCGGCGTCGACGAGCTCGGCCGCTTCCGCGTGAAGTGGCACCCGGCGCGCCTGGTGACGGGCATTCCCTACGACACGCCGGTCGTCGGTCACGGCACCACCAACACCAACTTCCTGCGGCTGTGGAGCGCCCGCGCGACCGACGAGTTCGACCTCAAGGCCTTCAACGAAGGCGAGTACTGGAAGGCCGTCGACGAGAAGGTGCGCAGCGAGAACATCTCGAAGGTGCTCTACCCGGCGGACCACTCGCTGGCCGGCAAGACGCTGCGCCTCGAGCAGCAGTACTTCTTCGTCTCGTGCGCCCTGCAGGACTGCATCCGGTTCCTCCTGCAGAAGACGACCATCGACAAGTTCGCCGACAAGTTCGCCATTCAGCTCAACGACACGCACCCGGCGCTGGCGGTGGCCGAGCTGATGCGGCTGTTCGTCGACGTGCACGGGCTGTCGTGGGAGCGCTCGTGGGAGATGACGCAGGCGAGCTGCTCGTACACGAACCACACGCTGCTCCCCGAGGCGCTCGAGACGTGGCCGCTGCCGCTGATGCAGAAGCTGCTGCCGCGGCACGTCGAGATCATCTTCGAGATCAACCGGCGCTTCCTCGACGAGGTGCGCGCGCGGTTTCCCGGTGACGACGACCGGGTGCGACGCATGTCGCTCATCGACGAGCACGGCGAGAAGTCGGTGCGCATGGCCCACCTGGCCACGGTGGGCGGGCACATGGTCAACGGCGTGGCGGCGCTGCACTCGCGGCTGCTCACCGAGACGGTGCTGAAGGACTTCGCCGAGCTGTGGCCCGAGCGCTTCACCAACGTGACCAACGGCGTGACGCCGCGGCGCTTCGTGTTGCAGGCGAACCCGAGGCTCTCGGCGCTGGTCACCGACGCCATCGGCGAGGGGTGGGTGAACGACCTGGGCCGGCTCGAGCAGCTCGCGCCGCTGGCCGAGCAGACCGAGTTCCGCCGGCAGTGGCGTGAGGTGAAGAGCGCGAACAAGCGCGACTTCGCGCGGTGGGTGAGCCGGGTGCACGGGCTCGACGTGGACCCGCAGTCGTTGTTCGACGTGCAGATCAAACGAATCCACGAATACAAGCGGCAGCACCTCGCCGCGCTGTACGCGGTGTGGACGTACCTGCGCATCAAGAACGGCGACACGAAGGGGCTGGTGCCGCGCACCTTCCTCTTCGCGGGCAAGGCGGCGCCGGGCTACCGCATGGCGAAGCTCATCATCCGCTTCTTGAACGCGCTGTCGACGACGCTCGCGAAGGATCCGCGCGCGCGCGAGTGGCTGCACGTCTCGTTCGTGCCCGACTTCAACGTGAAGAACGCCTCGCACCTGTACCCGGCGGCCGATCTCTCGGAGCAGATCAGCACCGCCGGCAAGGAGGCCTCGGGCACCGGCAACATGAAGATGGCGCTCAACGGCGCGCTCACCATCGGTACGCTCGACGGCGCGAACGTCGAGATCCGCGAGCACGTGGGGGCCGAGAACTTCTTCCTCTTCGGGCTCACCGCCGAAGAGGTGGCCG
The DNA here is from genome assembly GCA_025459425.1 of Myxococcaceae bacterium. GTDB lineage: Bacteria > Myxococcota > Myxococcia > Myxococcales > Myxococcaceae > Xiheimicrobium. Next base: position 14,891 of record JALOQF010000145.1, read on the forward strand.
AGCGCAAACGGCAGGGCTACTCGCCGCACGACGAGATCGGGAAGGACGGCCGGCTGCGCCAGGTGCTCGAGGCGATCTCGGACGACACGTTCTCACCCGGGCAGCACGGCCTCTTCAGCCCGCTGGTGCGCTCGCTGGCCGACCAGGATCCGTTCCTGGTGATGGCCGACCTCGCCGCGTACATCGAGTGTCAGGAGCGCGTGGCGGCGCTCTGGCAGAAGCCCGAGGCGTGGACGCGGTCGTCGGTGCTCAACACGGCGCGCATGGGCTTCTTCTCGTCGGACCGATCGATCCGCGAGTACGCCGAGCGCATCTGGCGGGTGAAGCCGGTGAAGCTGTCGAAGCTGGGCTGAAGGCTCGGCTTTGGCGGTCGCGCGAGCGGCTACTGGCAGGTGCCTTCGGGCTGCGAGACGGCGGCACACGCACCGGGGCCCGGTCGGCCCTGACAGCAGCCGGAGCAACAGTCGAAGCCCGTCGCGCAGGCCTGGTTCGCGGGCTCGAGACAGGCGAGCGCGGGAGTCAGCGGTGGCGCGCAGCAGCGGCGCGTCGGCGCCTCGGGGTTGCAGAAGGCTCCGGCGGTCTGGCACTGGAGCGGCGCGGCGATGACGCACGGGCCGAGGGTGGTGCAGGTCGCGTTGGTGCCGCAGCAGCCGACGCAGCAGTTGGTCGACGTGGTGCACGCCCCGCCGAGCGGCGTACACAGCGCGCCGCCGTCGCGCGACGTCGGCTGGCAGGTGCTCGGCGCCATGCCGGTGTTCACGCAGGAAAGCCCGTCGCAGCAGCCGATGCCGAGGAGGCAGGTCGAGCCCTGCGGCAGACACAAGCCTCCGTCGACGACCGGGCGGCGGCACTGGGCGGAGCCATTTCCGCTCGAGCTGCAGACGAGCCCCGTGCAGCACTCGCGCGTGAAGGGCTGACACATGGCGCCCTCGGGAGCGCAGAACCCGCCGTCGAGCGCCGTGCCGCCGGCGGAGCCTCCGCCTGCAGCGCCACCGCCAGTTCCGCCCGCAGCGCCACCGCCAGTTCCGCCCGCAGTACCGCCGGCGCTTCCACCAGCAGTACCGCCGGCGCTTCCACCAGCAGCCCCGCCAGCGCTTCCGCCGGCAGTTCCACCAGCGCTTCCGCCCGCAGTCCCACCAGCACTTCCGCCCGCAGTCCCGCCAGCGGTTCCGCCCGCAGTCCCGCCAGCGGTTCCGCCCGCAGTCCCGCCAGCGGTTCCGCCCGCAGTCCCGCCAGCGCTTCCGCCGGCAGTTCCACCAGCGTCACCGCCAGCGCTTCCTCCTGCTGTACCACCAGCGCTTCCACCCGCGGAGCCACCAGCAGTTCCGCCTGCGTCGCCACCAGCACTTCCGCCTGCAGTACCACCAGCGCTTCCACCCGCGGAGCCACCAGCAGTTCCGCCTGCGTCTCCACCAGCAGTTCCGCCAGCGTCGCCACCAGCAGTTCCGCCAGCGTCGCCACCAGCAGTTCCGCCAGCGTCGCCACCAGCAGTTCCGCCAGCGTCGCCACCTGCGCTTCCG
>JALOQF010000146.1 GCA_025459425.1 Myxococcaceae bacterium
CATCGCGGCGCAGTGTGACTCACGCGCAAGGACGGCGCGCTCGACGGATGGGGCTCGAGGGGCCTGGCCTGCGTGGCTGGCTCGACGACGCCGATGGCTCCATCGCCGCGCGGCGTGACTCACGCGCATGGACGGCGCGCGTGACGGATGGGGTTCGATGGGCCTGGCCCGCGTCGCTGGGTCGACGACGCCGATGGCTCCATCGCGGCGCAGTGTGACTCACGCGCAAGGACGGCGCGCTCGACGGATGGGGCTCGAGGGGCCTGGCCTGCGTGGCTGGCTCGACGACGCCGATGGCTATCGCGGCGCGGCGTGACTCACGCGCAAGGTGACGGAGCGCTCGACGGATGGGGCTCGATGGGCCTGGCCTGCGTGGCTGGCTCGACGACGCCGATGGCTCCATCGCGGCGCAGTGTGACTCACGCGCAAGGTGACGGCGCGCGCGACGGATGGGGTCTCGATGGGCCTGGCCCGCGTCGCTGGGTCGACGACGCCGACGGTGACGGCCGGCTGCATCACCGACCACGCGGAGGACTCGAGCAAGGCGAGCAGGACGGACTCGGGCGCAGCGTGTCTCTGGCGACGCTCTGAATGACGGCCCTCGCGCGTGCTTCGGGTGAGCCGCGCGCTCGAGCCGGCGAGGTAGGCGCTGCGGGCACCTTGTCCAGAGTGCTGGTGGTGCTGCCGCCGTGGTTCCTCGTCGGCATCGTCAGCGCTCGACGTGCCGCGCCTGTCGCCGCCTCGCGTCGCGCCTCATCGCGGGCTCGACATCGACGCCCGCCTCGGCGACAGGTGTTCTTCATGCGCCTTCTCCCGAGTCTCGTGCTGCTCCTCGTGGCGTGCAGCGGGCCCGCGCCAGTCCCCGACGCGGGCTCCACGCCCGAGCTTCCCGTCGATGCGGGCGGGCCCTTCGACGCCGGCCTCGCCGACGCGGGCTGTGTCGAGGCGTGCGCCACCACCGCGCTGACGCTGACGTTGCGCGGCCGTTCGGCGCCCTTCACCCGCGCGCAGCATGGGCTCGCGCCGAACGACCGCTTCACCGTCGAAGCCCACTTTGGCGGCGACCCGGCCTGCCCGACGATGACCTCGCCCACGCCGGAGCGCACCGTCGTCATCGCCAACCTGCGACACCCGATGGACGGCGGCGCCGTCACCTTCGCGGACGGGCTGCGCGTGACGCTCTTCGACTTCTCACAGGTGCTCACTTCGGCACCGCTCGAGCGCGCGACCAATGCCCGCGCGACGCCCCGCTTCGTCTCGCCCGGACAGCTCGTCTCGTTCGAGCTCGAGGCGATCTTCGACGGCGGCACGCTCACGGGCACCTTCGCTGCCCCGCATTGTTCGTCACTCGACGGTTGAGGGAGCGCCGACACTCGGTCGCGCGTCGCAGACCTGGTCGTGCCTGGGCGCCTCGACGTCGAGCTGCCTTCGTCGACGAATCGCGCCTGCGAGGCCAGCGCCGTCGCGTCCTTCACGAGGACGCGGGCTTCTCGAGGTGGAGCCAGCGCTCGGAGAACGTCCACACGCGCTGCCTCTCCAGGACCACGGACCCTCGACTTCAGCGGCGCCGAGTTCCGCCCCCACGGCTGTTGGAGCGACGTACTTCCCGCGCTCCTTGCGAAGCGACCGAAGGAACCCGGACCGAGGAAATGCGGGCGCGCTCGAAAAGGCTCCGTGTTGTCGGTGGTCCTCGGTCCCGACCTCGGCGGAGCATCAGGAGGTTCGACGCTCCATGCGCCTGCAGGTCACGGCCCGCGCAGCCGCACTCCACCACTCGCCACCAGCGCAGCCGAGTCCCCGCGCATCGGGTTGACGAAGAGGTAGTGCCCGCCGACCTGCGCGAAGACCGCGACGAAGGGAACCAGCCAGTACTCGGCGCCCGCTGCGGCGCCGACGCCGACGCCGAGGCCGCCAGACGGCCGGGTGAGCCAGATGGGAACCTGCACCTCGACGAAGGCCTGCAGGTGGCCGATGGCTGGCACCACCAGCGCGATGCGCGGCACCACGCCGAAGTACGGGAAGACGCGCAAGGCCACGCCTCCCCGGAAGTACTTCGAGTCGAGGCCGCCGCCGAGCTCGAGGGCGCCAGCAGCCTCGGCGCCCGGCTTCGGTGGTACCTCGAACACGCCGCGGACCTCGCCCATCGCGCGCACGGGCTTCTCTTCGGGCGCGGTCGGCGGGGGAGCCACCACGACCGGGGGCGGCGGCGTGCCCTGCACGAACTCGACACGCACTTCACGCCGGGCCTTCAGCAGCACCTCGACGGCCGGCACCACCTGGTCTCCGAAGCGCGCCTCGACCTTGTGACGGCCGATGGCGGCCTGCACCGTCTGTGGCGCCGGGCCCAGGGCCTTCCCGTCGAGGAAGAGGCTCGCGCCCGGCGGCGTGGCGTTGACGACGAGCGTGCCGGTGAGGCGCGCGCGCACCGACTCGAGCAGCTTCACCACCGTCGGGTCGACCCGCGCCGGGTCGAGCGAGGCCTCCGGGTTGGCGTCGAGCGCGAGGCTGAAGGCGTCTTCGGCCTTCACGAAGTCCTGCCGGGCCGAGAACGCCTGGCCCCGCAAGAGGTGGAGCCGCTCGAGCACCGCCGGGTCCCGCTCCTCCTGGGCCGCGGCGTCGAGCTGCTTGAGCGCCGCCTCGAAGTCACCCTGGTTGAACAGCCGCTGGCCCTGCTCGAAGCGGGTTCCTTTCGTGGTGGCCGTCGCTGGAGTCCCTGCGAGCGACAGGCAGACGAGAATGGTGCCGAGCGACGTCACGAGAGGCCCCCAATGCGCCACACTTTGGCCGGTCAGTCACCACAAAACCCGTCCCGGTGGCGCCGCAGAGACGTGGTCCTTAAGGGCGAAACCGATGGCAGCGACTGATCGATCCGCCGTGCCGGCCCTCGCCGCAGGACTCGTCGTCGGAGCGCTCCTCGGCGCTGGCGCGGTGCTCACCGTGCGCGGCGCGACGAGCGAGCCGAACGCGTGGGCGTCGGTGCCAGTGCTGGTGACGGCCAGAGAGCTTCCGGCGGGCCACCGCCTCACCGAGGCCGACCTCGTCGAGTCGAGCTGGCCCCAGTCTCTCGTCACCGAGAGCTGCGCGACCCCCACGACGCGCGCGCGCTTCACCGGGCAGACGGTTCGTTGGCGGGTGGCGCCCGACACGGTGCTGCGCGACACCGACCTCATCGACGCCGACCCAGCGTGCGCCCAGCGCGTCCGCTTCACGCTCACGACGCTCGATGGTGGGACGCCCGAGGTCGCGCGGCTCGGCGCTGCGCTGCTCGAGCGTCATGAGGTGCGGCCATGACGCGGCTGGTGCGAAGCCTCCTGCAGGGCGGGCTGGTGGGAGCCGTCGTGGGCGCAGCAGCGACGGCGTGGCTCGGCGGAGAGTCGACGTCGAAGCTCATCGTCGCGGCGATGCCCATTCCCGAAGGCGCCCCCATCACCGTCAGCATGCTCGAGGCGCGCGAGGTGCCGTCGCGCTTCATGTCGAAGCGCAAGCTGGGCGTGGTGCAGGTCGCCGGCGTGCTGGGGCAGGAAGCGCCACAGGCCATGCGCCCCGGAGACTTCCTCGACCCGACGCACTTCGGCCCGCGGCCCGACGCGTGCGCCCTCGACGCGCGCAGCCTCGCCGCGCAGCTGGGCCTGCAGGGTGGTGACACCGCCATCTTCATCGAGCGCCTCTCGGCCGAGTCACCGCGGGGGGCGCCGGGCCCCGGACCCACCCGGTGAGGCCCCCCGCCGACGCACCGGCAGTGCCGAGTCGCTGAAGTGACCAATGGTCACTTTCCAGTCAGCCCGATGTGACCAGTGGAAACATCGACGCCGAGCGAGGCGCGGTGCAGCGGGCGGTACTCCGACGCCGTGCTCTCGTAGAGCGTGACGTGTCCGACGTGGAACGAGGGGCTCTCGAACGTGCGCAGCGACGCCTCGAGGGCGCCGAAAGGGTGTCCGTCCTTCGAGCGCGCGAGGGTGACGTGCGGCGCGTAGGGTCGCTCCCGCTCGATGGGCTGCACGCCGGGCAGGTCGTCGAGCAGCAGGTGGGCCCGCGCGTCAGCCTGCAGCGCGTGGAGGCGCCCCAGGTCGCCCGAAACGCCCAACCACAGCACCGACGGAGCCCGCGCCGTACCGAAGGTGCCCACGCCCGACAGTCGGAGCCCGAAGGGCCGGTGCCGTGCGGCGACCGCCGAGGCGCGCGCGCGGAGTGTCTCGACCTGCTCCGCCGCGGGGTTGCCCAGGAACACGAGCGTCAGGTGCAGCTTGTCGGCCCGCACCCACCGCGCGTCGACCGTCGGCCTGGCCTGCTCGATGACGGCAGCAGCCCGGGTGCGAACGGCGTCGTCGAGGTCGATGGCGAGGAAGACGGTCACGGTGGAAGAACGCTCGAGAAAGACAAGCGCGAAGCCGCCCGTGCAGCAACGCTTCTGGCAGGCGCGCACCTGACGTCCGCGCGGTGAGGGCCCATCTGCTACACCACCGCGCATGCTCCGCGACGCCAACCCGAAAGCCATTCACCTCGTCGACTACAAGCCGCCCGACTTCGCCATCGACTCGGTGGCGCTCACCTTCGACCTCGACGTCGACCACACCGAGGTCGAGGCCACGCTCGTGTTCCGTCGCCTCGCCGGAGCGGGTGCGCTGACGCTCCATGGCGACCAGGACGCCGAGGGCTCCGGGCAGCTGCTCGCCATCACCCTCGACGGCAAGCCGCTGCCGGGCAACGCGTACGAGCTGAGCGGCTCGGGCCTGACGCTGAAGGCGCCTCCCGACCGCTTCACGCTCACCACCCGCCGCCGCCTCTCGCCCTCGAAGAACAAGAGCCTCGAGGGCCTGTACGCCTCGGGCAGCGGCCTCTTCACCCAGTGCGAGGCCGAGGGCTTTCGCAAAATCACCTGGTACCTCGACCGCCCCGACGTGATGAGCGTCTTCACCGTCACCCTGCGCGCTGACCCGAAGGTGTTCCCCGTGCTGCTGTCGAACGGGAACAAGGTGAGCGAGCGGGACGAGGTGGTGGGCGGCGTCTCGCGGCGCGTGGCGGTGTGGCACGACCCGCACAAGAAGCCGTCGTACCTCTTCGCCGTCGTCGCCGGCGACCTCGTGGCCCGGCACGACACCTTCACCACCATGAGCGGCAAGGTGGTCGACTTGAACGTCTGGGTGCGCGCGCACGACCTCGACCAGACCGCGCACTGCATGGACAGCCTCAAGAAGTCGATGCGGTGGGACGAGACGCGCTTCGGCCGCGAGTACGACCTCGACGTCTTCAACCTCGTCGCCGTGTCGGACTTCAACATGGGCGCCATGGAGAACAAGGGCCTCAACGTCTTCAACACGAAGTTCGTGCTGGCCCGGCCCGACACGGCCACCGACGTCGACTTCGCCGGCATCGAGGGTGTGGTGGGGCACGAGTACTTCCACAACTGGTCGGGCAACCGCGTCACCTGCCGCGACTGGTTCCAGCTCTCGCTGAAAGAGGGCTTCACCGTCTTCCGCGACCAGGAGTTCTCGGCCGACGTCGGCTCGCGGGCCGTCAGGCGCATCGAAGAGGTGCGGCGCCTGCGCAGCCTGCAGTTCCCCGAAGACGCTGGCCCCACCGCGCACCCGGTGCGGCCCGACAGCTACGTCGAGATCAGCAACTTCTACACCGTCACCATCTACGAGAAGGGCGCCGAGGTGGTGCGCATGTACCTCACGCTCCTCGGCGAAGAGACGTTCCGCAAGGGCACCGACCTCTACTTCAGCCGCCACGATGGCCAGGCGGTGACGACGGACGACTTCCTGAAGTGCATGGCCGAGGTGAGCGGGCGCGACTTCACCCAGTTCCAGCGCTGGTACTCGCAGGCCGGCACGCCGAAGGTGACGGCGAAGACGTCGTGGAACGCGGCCTCTGGCACCTGGACGCTCGAGCTGTCGCAGGTGGTGCCGCCGACGCCCGGGCAGCCCGACAAGCAGCCCATGCTCATCCCCGTCGTCACCGCGCTCCTGGGCGCGACGGGCCAGCGGCTGCCGCTGGTGGTGAACGGCGTCTCGCGCGGCACCGAGTGCGTGCTCGAGCTTCAGGAGGCGAAGCAGTCGTTCGTCTTCTCGGGTCTCTCGGAGCGGCCGGTGCCGTCGCTCCTGCGCGGCTTCTCGGCGCCCGTGGTGCTCGAGACCGACGACGACGAGCAGGCCCTCTTGTTCCGCCTCGCGCACGACGACGACGCCTTCAACCGCGTCGAGGCCGGCCAGGAGCTCTTCCTGCGGCACCTGCTCGCGAGCGTGGCGGCGGTGCAGGGTGGTGGGGCGCCGGTGCCACCGTCAGCGAGGCTGGTCGAGGCGGTCAAGACGGCCCTCTCGACGGCGCTCGCTCCCGGCGCGGACCCGTCGCTGCTCGCGCTGGCCTTGAGCGTGCCCGGCCTCGACGTCATCGGAGACCGGTTGCCGTGGGCCGACTATGGCAGCGCGCACGTGGCGCGCGAGCACCTCGTCACGGCGCTCGTCACGCAGCTGTCGGGCCTGGTGGGCGAGGTCGACGCGTTCCTCTCGAAGTCGCTCGATGGAGCCCCGTACCGGTTCGCGCCCGACGACGTGGGCCGCCGCAGCCTGCGGAACCTGATGGTGGGGTGGCAGGCGCGGTTGCCGGCTGGAGAGGCCCACGTGCAGCGCCACCTCGCGCGCGCTGGCTGCATGACGGACACGCAGGCGGCGCTCTCGCTGCTGGCGGGCACGGCGGGCGAGGCGCGCGACCGGGCCTTCGCCGACTTCTACGCGCGGTGGAAGGGCGAGGCCCTCATGGTGGACAAGTGGTTCGCGCTGCAGGCCACCAGCACCCGCCCGCAGGCGCTCGACGACGTGTTCGCGCTGGTGAAGCACGAGGCCTTCACGCTCGAGAACCCGAACCGGGCGCGCTCGGTCATCGCGGCGCTGGGCATGTCGAACCCGCTGCGCTTCCACGAGGCGAGCGGCCGCGGCTACGTCTTCCTCGCCGACATGGTGCGCACGCTCGACGCCTTCAACCCGCAGATCGCCGCGCGCATGCTGACGCCGCTGACGCGGTGGCGCCGGCAGGACGAGCCGCGGCAGGCGCTGATGAAGCGCGAGCTGCAGCGGGTGCTCGACCGCGAGGGGTGCAGCAAGGACGTGTACGAGATTGCGTCGAAGTCGCTGGCGTGAGCCGAGGGTCGTTCGCGCTTCTTTCGGACTGCGGCCCGACTTGAAATACTCTTCGACACACCGCCACTTCTTGAGGCCATGGGATTTCCCTCTCATGCCCACCCAGACCGAAGCCGACCGTTCCTTTCGAAAGAGCCACCCATGACGCGCTTCATTCTTGTCGGTTTCATTTTCGGGCTCGTCCTGGCGGCGTGCATCGGCCCGGCGCCCCAGCCGTGTACGGAGTGTGGCGGGCGCTGCGTCGACCTTCAAAGTGACTCGGCCAACTGTGGCGCGTGCGGAACGGCTTGTGCCGCTGGCTCACGCTGCCAGGAAGGCACCTGCCGGCTGTCGTGCCCAACGCCCCTCGTCACATGTGGCACGTCGTGCATCGACACCCGCAACGACAATCGGAACTGTGGCGCCTGCGGCAATTCGTGCGCCGACGGCACCTTCTGCACTGGAGGCAGCTGCTCCAGCCTGTGCCCGACCGGGAGCGTCGCCTGCGGCCCGGCCGGCATGCAGACGTGTGTCTCGACCGCCAACGATGGCGAGAACTGCGGCGCCTGCGGCTCCCGTTGTGACGCGGGCACTCGGTGCGAGGCAGGCCAGTGCACCACCACCTGTGCTGCGCCGTTGTCGACCTGCAGCACCGGGTGCGCAGACCTCCGCTCCGACAACCAGAACTGCGGCGCCTGCGGAACCACGTGCCAGGCCGGAGAATTCTGCAGCGGCGGCCGCTGCACCAGCGTGTGCCCGACGGGTACCACGCGCTGCACGCAGGGCAGCACCGTCAGCTGCGCCGTTGTCGCGACTGATTCCGAGAACTGTGGGCAGTGCGGCGTCGTGTGCGGTACTGGGCAGCGCTGCCGGAATGGTCAGTGCACGGTCGAGTGCGTTGCCCCTTCGAGCCTCTGTGGCAGCTCGACCGACGGTGGCACATGTACCCTCGTTTCGAGCGACCGCGCGAACTGTGGTCAGTGTGGCCGGGCCTGTGGGCCGACCGAAGACTGCCTCGGTGGTGCCTGCACGCCCCGGTTGATCTCGTCGTGTGAAGAGGTTCCCAACATCACGGATGCCGGAACAACCGTGCTGCTCTTCCAGAACCGGTCGCCGGTGAGGCCCTTCGAGGCGCGCTGCGTGCGAGTCGGTGATGACAAACGGACGTTTCTGCTCGTGGACGCTGGCGGCAACTTCTCGGAATACGACAACTTCCGATGGGGCATCACTTGCGCAACAATCCTGGCTCCCAACGCGCTTACCTCCTTCTCTGGCCTTCGCTTTGATTCCGCAACGGGCCTCGTTCAGGGCGAGGACTTCACGCTGGCCGTGAGCGTCGACGGTGGCCAGTCTGGGAACCCTCCGACGGGTCGCACAGCGCAGGTGGCATGGGCCACGACCGCAGATTGCTCATGTTCTGCACCGCGCGGCGACGCGCGCTTCGACTTGCGTGGCTTACCGTTCGGCGTCGATCAGGCCAGTACCACCTTCAACCTCGAGGGCTTCAACCCGCGAGGTGGCGCGACGATCACCGAACGTGGCCAACTGGGCGTTCTGGTGGGCGGTGGTTTCTGCGGCGGCCTCACGCCTCGCCAACCCGACGGCCGCGCTGCAGTTCGTCTGCGCTACATCAACCGGTGGTCGTGCGAGTCCATCTTGCGCGCTCGGCCCGGGGCGGCGAGCGGCGTCTACAACCTCTTCGACGGCTCAGGGCCCAACGCCACGGGCTCGCCGCTCGCGTGGTGCGACATGACGACGGCCGGCGGTGGGTGGGCGCTTCTGCTCAAGATAGACGGGCGTCGCGGCGACTCAGCCTTTGGCTACGAGAGCCCGCTGTGGACGAACGACGTTCTCCTCGGCGCGTCGGTTCCCGATGTCAGCGAGACCGAAGCAAAGTACGCGCCCTTCTTGACGATGCCGTTCAGTGAGCTGCGCCTGGTCAACACGGCAAACAACGCTTCGTTGACCCTCACTGCGCCTGCCAACGCTTCGTCACTCCGCGACCTGGTGACGGGCTCGGCGCCTGTTCTTTTCCCGATGCCTGTTGGCGCTGTCCGGTGGCTCCAATTCGTCGGGACGTCAGGTGATGCCGGAGTGCTTCAGCTCAACTGCAACCGGGAAGCCTTTGGCAATGCGAGTGGCGTGGGCCGTGTTCGCCTCGGTCTCCTCACCAACAACGAGCCCGACTGTGCGAGCCCCGACTCGTACGTGGGCCTGGGTGCTTCGCTCTTTGGCCCAACGTGTCTGAACCAACCAGACGGTGGCTTCCAGGGACCGTTCACGGTCGGAGCGTGTGGCCCGCAGATCGCGGCTCCAGTCTTCGTTCAGGTGTGGGCGCGCTGAAGTCTCACCGCTTGCGCCAGGTGCAGCGGAACTCATGCACCTCGTCTCCCCGCGAGCAGCACTTCGTCTCGCTGGCGTCGGCGCTCACCTCGACGCCCAGCGCGTCCATGGTCGAGATCATCCACCCGGCCATCAGCTGACAGTGCTGCGGCGACATGGCGGGGAACCCCGAGATGCGCAGGCAGGTGTCGTCGGGCGCCCAGCTCGTCGCTTCCATGGTGCCCGCGTGCTCGTAGTAGCTGGCCCACACCTTCGTGCAGCCCCTGATGAGGCGCTCGGTGCTGGCGAGGGCGAGGTACACGCGGAAGACGGTGCTGATGTCGCGTTGCCCTGACTGGCGGCCGAGCTGTCTGCAGAAGTCGGGCTGGCCTTCGCCGAAGCGACGCTCGAGGCCCGTGAGGAACCCCGCGTACGCCTCGTAGGGGTACCAGTGCGCATGGAGGATTCGGCGCTGAAACGCCGCGCGCGTCACCTCGGGCATCGTATCGAGGCACGCGCCGAACTCGGGGGCGCCATAGCGCTCCTTGACGTGACGAATGAGGCCCAGAAAGGCGCGGCCGCTGGCTCTCGGAGACGACATGGGGCTCCCTTAGTCTGGAGTCGGCGCCGGCCCTACGCCCGCCGCCTGGCCTGCTTTCCGAGTTGACTGTGATGCAGGTCAGTGGCGAACACGGCTTCTCGTCAGGAGGCATCGTGGGTTCGTTCAAGGACGTCTCGTCAGAGGTGGAGTTCGGTGCGCAGGAGCACGGCGTCATCGAGCTGTGGAAGAAGCTCGACGCATTCCAGCGCTCGGTCGACCAGCGGCGGGGGGCGCCCAACTTCATCTTCTATGACGGCCCCCCGTTCGCGACGGGCCTGCCGCACTACGGCCACCTCGTCGCCTCGACGCTGAAGGACATCGTGCCGCGCTACTGGACGATGCGGGGCTTTCGCGTCGAGCGCCGCTTCGGCTGGGACACGCACGGCCTGCCCATCGAGATGCAGGTCGAGAAGAACCTCGGCCTGAGCGGGCCGCACAGCATCCGTGAGTACGGCATCGCGAAGTTCAACGAGGCCTGCCGCGGCTCGGTGCTCACCTACGTCGAGGAGTGGCGCCGCACCGTCACGCGCGTCGGTCGCTGGGTCGACTTCGACCGCGACTACAAGACGATGGACCTCTCGTTCATGGAGAGCGTCTGGTGGGTCTTCGCCGAGCTCTGGAAGAAGGGCCTCGTCTACGAGGGCCGGCGCGTGATGCCGTACTCGTGGCGGCTGTCGACGCCGCTGTCGAACTTCGAGGCGGGCCTCGACTACCGCGACGTCGACGACCCGGCGCTGACGGTGCGGCTCAAGCTCGACGAGCCGCTCGGTGGGAAGCCCGCGTCGCTCCTCATCTGGACGACCACGCCGTGGACGCTGCCGTCGAACCTCGCGGTCGCGGTGTCGAACGACATCACCTACGTGGTAGCCGACGGAGAAGACGGCCAGCGCTCCGTCGTCGCGAAGGACCTCTTGGTGGCCACGCTCGGCGAGAAGGCCACCGTCGTCTCGGAGCTCACCGGCAAGGACCTCGTCGGCAAGACCTACGCGCCGCTGTTCCCGTTCTTCGCGGACCGGAAGGCGAAGGGGGCGTTTCGCGTCATCCACTCCGGGCACGTCACGACGACCGACGGTACGGGCCTGGTGCACATGGCGCCGGCGTTCGGCGAGGACGACTTCGAGGCGTGCCGGAAAAACGGCATCGACGTGGTCGACCCGGTCGACGCGGAAGGCAACTTCGGGCCTGAGGTGCCGCCGTACCAGGGCAAGAACGTGAAGGAGGCCGACAAGCAGATCATCGCGGACCTCAAGGCCCAGGGCGCCGTCTTCAAGCACGCGCAGCTGCGTCACCCGTACCCGTACTGTTACCGCTCGGGCACGCCGCTCATCTACAAGACGACGCCGTCCTGGTACGTGAAGGTCGAGCCGCTGCGCGAGCGCATGGTGGCGAACAACCGCTCCATTCACTGGGTGCCGGGCTTCGTCGGAGAGAAGCGCTTCGAGAACTGGCTCACCGAGGCGCGCGACTGGTCCATCAGCCGCTCGCGCTTCTGGGGCACGCCGATTCCGCTGTGGCAGAGCGAGGACGGGAAGGACCTGATCTGCGTCGGCTCCGTCGCCGAGCTCGAGCAGCTCACCGGGGCGAAGGTCGACGACCTGCACCCGCACAAGATCGACCACCTCACGTTCACGAAGAACGGCAAGACGTACAAGCGCATCGCCGACGTGTTCGACTGCTGGTTCGAGTCGGGCTCGATGCCGTACGCGCAGGTGCACTACCCGTTCGAGAACCGGGCGGCGTTCGAAGGCGCCTTCCCCGCGCAGTTCATCGCCGAGGGGCTCGATCAGACGCGCGGGTGGTTCTACACGCTGCTCGTCCTCTCGACGGCGCTGTTCGACAAGGCGCCCTTCAAGAACGTCATCGTGAACGGGCTGGTGCTCGCCGAAGACGGCTCGAAGATGTCGAAGAGCAAGAAGAACTACCCGGACCCCAACGAGGTCATCGAGAAGCACGGGGCCGACGCGCTGCGGGCGTACTTGATCAACTCGCCGCTGGTGCGGGCGGAGCCGCTGCGGTTCTCCGAGGCCGGCGTGAAGGAGGTCGTGCGCACGGTGCTGCTGCCGCTCCAGAACGCGTGGAGCTTCTTCACCACCTACGCGAACGTCGACGGCTGGAACCCGAAGACGGACCTGGCGAAGGCGCCGAAGGTGTCGGAGCGGCCCGAGCTCGACCGGTGGATGTTGTCGGTGCTGCAGTCGCTGGTGCGCGACATCAACACGCAGATGGAAGGGTACTACCTCGACAAGGTCGTGCCGCCGATGCTCGGGTTCATCGACGACCTGACGAACTGGTACATCCGCCGGTCGCGGCGGCGCTTCTGGAAGAGCGACGACGCGGCGGACAAGGCGGCGGCGTACGCGACGCTGTACGAGGTGCTGACGACCTTCGCGAAGGTGGTGGCGCCGGTGCTGCCGTTCTTCGCGGAGCGCATGTACCAGCACCTCGTGGTCGAGCCGGGCATGTGCGAGGCGGGCCGCGAGTCCGTGCACCTGTGTGACTACCCGGTGGTGAACGAGGCGCTCATCGACCGGCACGTGGAGCAGGCGATGGCGTCGGTGCGGCAGACGGTGGTGCTGGGCCGCGCGCTGCGTGAGAAGCACAAGCTCAAGACACGGCAGCCGCTGCAGACGCTCACCGTGGTGTCGACGAACGGCGCGATTCGGGACGCGCTCACCGCGCACGCCGAGCTGCTCGAAGACGAGCTCAACGTGAAGCAGGTGGTGGCGCTCGCGGACGACGCGGCGCTGGCGACGCTCACCTTCAAGCCGAACCTGAAGACGCTCGGGAAAAAGCTGGGCAAGAAGCTGAAGGACGCGACGGCCGACATCGCGGCGTTCACGCGCGAGCAGTGGGCGGTGCTCGAGAGCGGCGGCTCCGTCACGGTGCAGGGCGAGGCCATCGGCAAGGACGACGTGCTGGTGGCGCGCACGGCGAAGGGTGAGGTGGTGGTGGAGTCGGCGGGCGACCTCACCGTGGCGCTCGACACGAAGGTGACCGACGCGCTCAAGCGTGAAGGGCTGATGCGCGAGCTGGTGTCGCGGGTGCAGAAGCTCCGCAAGGACCAGGGGCTCGCGGTGGCCGACCGCATCGTGCTGACGCTGGCGACGAGCGACGTCGAGTTGAAGGCCTGCTTCATGGAGCACGAGGCGCGCATCAAGGACGAGGTGCTCGCTGTGAAGCTCGAGGTTCCGGCCGCGGGTGAGGGCGAGGCGATGGACGTCGACGGCCACGCCGTCACGGTGCGGCTCGCCAGGAGCTGAGTCCGAGGCGCGCATCAAGGACGAGGTGTTGGCGGTCCGGCTCGAGGTGCCGGCCTCGGGTGAGGGAGAGGCGATGGACGTCGACGGCCACGCCGTCACGGTGCGGCTCGCCATGAGCTGAGGCGGAGGCGCCTGCCGCTCCCGGGCGCTGTCCACCTGTTGACGCTTTTGGTCAACAGATTGACGTCAATGTGTTGACGGTTTCCGTCAACAGGTGGACACGCCTCTGGAGCGGCGCCCCGCCCCGGCTCGCCGTTCTGGGTGGTGGCTGGAAACCGGAGGTCGCGCGACATTCGTGCGAGCCATTCACCACTCGAGGCTTCGGGCTCCCCGCAGGGCCTCGCGCTCCCTGAGAGTCAAAGCCAGCCACACGGTCCGCCGACGCCCGTCACTCGCCTTGGCAGCGGCGCTGGTCGTCCCTATCCACCTGCGCATGCGAACGGTCATGACCGTGGTGGGGCTGGGGCTGTCGGCGTGCGTGAGTCAGAGCGTGCACGACGCCCTGCAGGCAGATCACACGAAGACGCGCGCCGAATTGACGGAGCGCACCCAGGCGCTCGACGCAGCCGCGGCGAAGAACAAGGCGCTGTCCACGAAGAACGACGAGCTCACCGCGGCGAACAGCTCGCTGGGCACGCGCGTCACCACGCTCGAGGCCGCGCTGAAGGAGCTCGAGGCCCGGAAGGCAGACCTCGAGACCCGTTACGCGAAGGCGCTCGCGGACCTCGCGGCGCTCACGAAGGACAAGAGCAAGCTCCAGGGCAGCGTCGAGCAGATGACGCAGGCCCTGCAGGACCTCGAGAAACGCAAGGCCCAGGCCGAGGCGCGGCTGTCCGAGTTCCGCTCGTTGCTCTCACGCTTCAAGTCGCTCATCGACGCCGGCAAGCTGTCGGTGCGCATCGTCGAGGGCCGCATGGTGGTGGTGCTGGCCACCGACATTCTGTTCGCCAGCGGCTCGGCGGCGCTCAGCAAGGAAGGCAAGGCGGCCATCGTCGAGGTGTCGCAGGTGCTGGCCTCGATTCCGAAGCGCAGCTTCCAGGTCGACGGCCACACCGACTCGGTGCCCATCGCCACGGCGCAGTTCCCCTCGAACTGGGAGCTCGCCTCGGCGCGTGCCTTGACCGTCGTGAAGGCCATGCTCGAGGCCGGCATGCCGAAGGAGCGCATCAGCGCAGCGAGCTTCGCCGACGCCCGGCCGGTGGCCTCCAACGACTCGGCGGAAGGGAAAGCCGCCAACCGCCGCATCGAGATCAGCATCGTGCCCGACCTCTCGGGCCTGCCCGGCTTCGAAGAACTTCAGCGAGTTGACCAGTCTCGCTGAAACTCTGTCGAACGGCCGCACACTGTTCCTCAGAATTTACAACCAGTGGTGTCATTGCAGATTGACACCCCTGGACTCAGACTGAGCGGCGAAAGGGAGGCCCCATGGCCCGTTCGTCTGATCGACCGCTCCGCATCGTGCTCGTCCACCCCAACTACCACTCGGGGGGCGCGGAGGTGGCTGGCAACTGGCCTCCGGCGTGGGCGGCGTACCTCACGGGCGCGCTCAAGGGCGCCGGCTACACCGACGTCGTCTTCATCGACGCGATGACGAACCACCTCGACGACGAGGTGCTCCGGGCGAAGTTCCTCGAGCTGCAGCCCGACCTCATCGGCGTCACGGCCATCACGCCGGCCATCTACAAGGCCGAGCGGGTGCTCGAGGTGGCGAAGGAGGCGGTGCCGAACGCGGTGCGCGTGCTCGGCGGCATTCACGCCACCTTCATGTTCAAGCAGGTGCTGACCGAGGCGCCGTGGGTCGACGTCATCGTGCGCGGCGAGGGCGAGCACATTCTGATCAACGTGGTGAAGGCGGTGGACGCGGGCGAGTGGCCAGCGCGGCGCGACACCATCGAGGGGCTGGCGTTTCGCGACGGCGAGCAGATTCGCGCGACGAAGGCCGCGCCCACCATCAAGGAGCTCGACTCGCTCACGCCCGACTGGTCCATCCTCGAGTGGGGCAAGTACATCTACACACCGCTCGGCGTGCGGGTGGCGATTCCCAGCATGGCGCGCGGGTGTCCCTTCACCTGCAGCTTCTGCAGCCAGTGGAAGTTCTGGCGCGATTACCGGTACCGCGACCCGAAGAAGGTGGTGGACGAGATCGAAGAGCTCGTCACGAAGCACGGCGTGGGCTTCTTCATCCTCGCGGACGAAGAGCCGACGATTCACCGCAAGAAGTTCATCGCCTTCTGCGAAGAGCTCATCGCGCGCGGGCTGCCCGACAAGGTGAAGTGGGGCATCAACACGCGCGTCACCGACATCCTTCGCGACGAGAAGCTGCTCCCGCTGTACCGCAAGGCGGGCCTAGTGCACGTCTCGCTCGGCACCGAGGCGGCGGCGCAGCTGCGGCTCGACCGCTTCAACAAGGAGACGAAGGTCGCGGACAACAAGCGCGCGATTCAGCTGCTCCGCGAGGCCGACATCTTCACCGAGGCGCAGTTCATCGTGGGCCTCGACAACGAGACGAAGGAGACGCTCGAAGAGACGTACCAGATGGCGTGGGACTGGCAGCCCGACCTCGCGAACTGGGCGATGTACACGCCGTGGCCGTTCACGCCGCTCTTCGCGGAGCTCGGCGACAAGGTCGAGGTGTTCGACTACGAGAAGTACAACTTCGTCACGCCCATCATGAAGCCGAAGGCGCTCGACCGCGGCGAGCTGCTCGACGGAGTGATGAAGAACTACCGGCGCTTCTATTCGCAGAAGGCGCTGTTCCATTACCCGTGGCGGGGCACCGGCTTCCGGCGCAAGTACCTGCTCGGCTGCCTCAAGGCCTTCATGAAGGCCGGCTTCCAGCGAACGTTCTACGACCTGGGCCGCGTCGGGTACTGGGGCCCGCAGACGAAGAAGACGGTCGACTTCAAGTTCGACGAGAAACGAAGGCCCGCGCCCGCGCAGGTGGACGATTGGGAGGCCGTCGCCGAGACGACGCGCAAGCACAAGGCGCGTGAGGCGCTGCTGCGGGAAGCCGGTGTGCAAGCGAAGGCGTGCGGGGGCTCGGACGAGCAGCTCGATGACGACTTCGACGAAGCGGCCGATGCGCCGTCGAAGCGTGAGCGCTCGCCTGCCCCGGAGCGCGCGGAGGCTCCATGAGCGCGGTGCCGCCGATGGCGCGCGTGGGGCCCAACGCCATCACGCAGCTGTCGGCGGTGCTCGAGGAGCGACGCGGCAAGGCGCTCGCCGACGCGGTGTTCGACGCGGGCGGGTTGCTCGAGCTGCGCAGGCCGAGGCGCTTGCGTTCGAGGCCGGCGTGCGCACCGCGAACTACCTGCTGGCCAACCGCATTCCGAAGCTGGCCCAGTGGGTGTTGAAGGCGCTCCCGCGGCGTCAGGCGGCCGACGTGCTGCTGGGCGCCATCACGCGCAACGCGTGGACCTTCTCGGGCTCGGGGCGCTTCTCTGGCACGCGCGAGGGAGCCACCGTGCACCTGGCCATCGAGGCCAACCCGCTCGCGACAGGCCCGTGCGCCTGGCACCGCGGCGTCTTCACGCGGCTGTTCACCGAGTTGGTGTCGAAGGACGCGCGCGTCGTCGAGACGGCGTGCGTGGCTGACGGCGACGCCGCGTGCCGCTTCGAGGTGTCGCTGCTTGATGGACGCTGAACAGCTGCTCACCCGCATCACCTCGAATCCGGCCATCCTGGGCGGCAAGCCCGTGCTTCGTGGCCGTCGACTCGCCGTCGAGCACGTGCTGTCGATGCTCGCCGCCGGCGACTCGATCGACGACCTGCTGAAGGCGTACGACTGGCTCACGCGTGAAGACGTCCTGGCGTGCCTCACGTACGCCTCGCGCATCGTCTCGAACGAGCGCGTCGAGCTGTCCCGCGGCGCTTGACGCTGCCAGCGGGCGCCCGCTACAGCCCTTCGTGCCGTCAGGTGCCCCAGGTGGGGCGTTGAAACAGGGAAGCCGGTGAAAATCCGGCGCGGTCGCGCCACTGTGACCGGAGCGCCCCACATCGATGATGGGGCACAGCAGGCTCGAAGTCGGGGCACGTCTCAGTCGCACCGCCCCACGTCACTCCAGCCGCATCGGGGGAAGACGGGAGTCCCGCTGCCACACTCCGGCGAGCCAGGAGACCTGCCTGACGGTGCGGAAGCGCTCGAAGAAGCGCTCCGCACGGCCTTCTCTCTTCGCGGAAGAGAGCAGAGGGCAGGGCATGCAGCGTGTCGTCGCCAGAGTGGCCTGCTCGTCCGCGCTCCGCGGGCTCGCCCTCACGCTGATGCTGTGCGCTCCGCTCGCGCTGGCTCAAGCGCCCGAAGACCGGGCCGCTACCTCACGAGCTGACACACTCGACGCAGGGGAAGCCTTCCCGCGCGTTGAGTCCGTTGGGCAAGCTGACGCGCACGATGGTGGAGCCGCCCTCGCGCGAGCCGAGGCCGTCGAATGCGCTGACATACGCGACGCCGGAGTCATCTCCTCTCGAGCCGAGTCGGCGACGCACGCTGACAGGCACGATGCTGGAGCAGCCCTCTGGCGAGCTGAGGCCGTCGCACGCGCTGACACACGCGACGCTGGAGTCACCTTCTCTCGAGCCGAGTCGGTGGCGCGGGCTGACACGCTCGATGCTGACCCAACTCGAGGGAGCGTGACTCGCCTCGCGCGCGCGGACTCGGTCGACGCCGGAGTCACCTTTTCCGGAGCCGAGTCCGTGGCGCGAACCGGTCCGCTCAGCGCCGCCCCAGCCCTGCCGCTCCCGCCCGTGCACGTGCCGATGCCGTCCGACCTTCCTTCGGCATCCTCTCCCACTACCCGCGACCCGGGCGCCCTCACCACCGTCATCGACGCCCGCGCGCGGGCTGGCGAAGTGAAGGACGCCTCGGAGCTCGTCGCGGCGTCTCCCGGTGCGGTCGTGCAGGACCAGGGCGGCGCGGGGCAGCGCAAGACGCTCTCCCTCCGCGGCGCGTCGCCGAACGCCGTGCTGGTGCTGCTCGACGGTGTCCCGTTGAACGGCCCCGGCAACGCCGTCGACCTGTCCCGATTGCCCGTCGCGATGCTCGACCGCGTCGAGGTGCTGCGCGGCTCCGGCAGCCGCTACGGGCCCGGCGCCATGGGCGGCGTCGTCAACCTCGTCACCCGCGACCCCGGCACCAGCGCGCGCGGCTTCGCCGACGTCTCGCAGGGCAGCTTCTGGACGACGACGGCATCGCTCGGCGGCGCGACGAAGCTCGCCGGTGGTGACGCGCTCGCGCTCGTGCACGGCCTGCGCAGCGACGGTGACTTCAGCTACCGGTGGGACGACAAGCCCGCGCTGGCCGGAAACGACTGGCCGCAGGCGGTGCGGCGCAACAACGGCGCGTTGCTGGGTGGCGGCCTCGTGCGCTGGCGCCGGGCCTTCGGGAGCACCCGCCTCGATGTCCTCGGTGAAGGCCTCTACGAGCAGCGCGGCCTCGCCGGTCCGGTGCAGAACCCCACGCTCGATGCTTCTCAGCAGACCGGCCGCGGCACCGTCTCGGCGCGCACGGTGACCACGTTCCAGAACGGCGGCGAGTTGCAGGTGCTGGGCTTCGGGCGGCTCGACTCCACCTCGCTCCGCGGCAGCCCCTTCGGCGCAGCGCCCCTCGCCCAGCTCGAGACGAGCGTCGGCGCCGAAGCCGTCTACACCCAGCGCGCCTTCGGCCGGCACCGCTTCCTCGGGCTGCTCTCGACTGGCGGCGACTTCCTGCGGGAGCCGTCGGGCAAGAACCCTGGCTGGGGCCGCCTCGGCGCGATGGTGGGTGACGAGGTGGCCTTCTTCGACGGCCGCCTCCTCGTCGATGGCTCCGCGCGCGTCGACGTCGCGGGCCCCTTCGTCGTGCTCTCGCCCAAGCTGGCCGTCACCGCGCTGTTGCCGCAGGGGTTCGAGCTTCGCGCGTCGGGTGGGCAGGCCTCGCGTCCACCCGGGTTTCAAGAGCTCTACGTCGTGCAGGGCACGCTGCTGCCCAACCCCGAGCTCAAGCCCGAGCGCGGCCTGCTCGCCGACGTCAGCGCCGCGTGGCGCGCCTCGAAGGGCTCGGTCCAGGTGACGGGCTTCGCCGGCCTCTACGAGAACCTCATCGCGTACGAGTTCTACCCACCGACGCTCGCGCGCCCGTACAACTTCGCCGCGGCCTCGGCGATGGGCGTCGAGGTGGAAGGCGCGTTCGCTCCCGCGAGCTGGCTCGAAGCGCAGGCCAGCTACACCTTCATGGCCACGCAGAACCTCAAAGACGACCCGCGCTACTACCTCAAGTCGTTGCCGTACCGGCCGCGGCACCGCGTCACCGGCCGCGTGGTGGCCGGCGTCGACTGGCTCAAGGCCCGCGGCGAGGTGCTGGTGCAGTCGGAGCAGTTCATCAACCGCACCGAGGCGGTGGCCCTGCCCGCGCGAGCGTTCGTGAATCTGGGCATCGCGTCCACGCCATGGAAGAACCCCCGCGTGACGGTCGCCTTCGACGTGAAGAACGTGCTCGACGTGCAGACGCAGGACCTCGATGGGTACCCGCTCCCGCCCCGCGCGGCGTTCGTGTCGCTGGGGGTGGCGTTTGAATAGGCGTGGCTTGGGAGACCTGGAAATGGGTGTGAAGTCTGCAGGGCTGGTGATGCTGGCCGTCGTCCTCGTCGGGTGTCCCGACACCGGCATCGTCTGTCGCGAGGGCACCAACCGCTGCGGCACCGGCTGCGCGGACTACACGTCAGACCGACGCAACTGCGGCGGCTGCGGCCAGGCGTGCGCCGTGGGCCAGGTGTGCGAGGCCTCGTCGTGCGTGTGTCAGGCCGGCACCTCGCTCTGTGATGGCCGCTGCGTCGTGCTCGCGACCGACCCGGCCAACTGCGGCGCGTGCGGTACCTCGTGCGCGCAGGGCCAGGTGTGTGAGCGCGCCCAGTGCAAGTCGGCCTGCACCGCTGGCGTCAGCCTGCGCTGCGGAGACTCGTGCGTCGACGCCACCACCGACGTCGCCAACTGCGG
>JALOQF010000490.1 GCA_025459425.1 Myxococcaceae bacterium
CCTGACCGAATTGATTCGCACAGAGGCCGAGACCGTCGCATGAACCAATTGGGCAGTGACACGGTACAACCTCAAGACTCATGCGGCGTACCCACTGAGCGTCACCCCAGGGCGGTGCGGTAGTCGACGTCGTATTCCTCCTGCGCCCCGTGCGCGTCGTCCTCGGCGCCGAGGAAGAACTGCTCCACCGCCGCTTCGACCTCGGCCCGCGTGTCGAGCCGGTTGATCAGATTCCGGAACACCGACGCCCCTGACAGCCCATGCGCGTACCACGCCAGGTGCTTGCGGAAGTTGTGCACGCCCGCCTTCTCGGCCCGCGCGGCCTCTTCCTCGGGAGACAACTTCTCCCGGCTCACCCGCTCGTGCGCCACGAAGTGCAGGTGCTCCTTGAAGTGCCGCATCACCAGCGTCGCCCGCTCCTCGCGCGTCGGCTTGGGCCCACCGTTCAGCTCGCGGAACAACCACGGGTTCCCCAGCGCCCCACGGCCGATCATCACGTAGTCGCAGCCCGTCTGCTCCGTCATGCGCGTCGCGTCGTCGACCGACTTCACGTCACCGTTCCCGATGATCGGAAACCGATTTCCCACGTGGCGCTTGAGATCCGCGATGACGCTCCAGTCGGCCTTGCCCGAGTACCCCTGCGCCCGCGTGCGCGGGTGCACCGCCAACGCCGCCACGCCCGCCGCGCCCAGCACGTCGGCCATCTCGAGATAGTTGCGCTGCGACGAGTCCCACCCGGAGCGGATCTTCGCCGTCACCGGCAGCCCCGTCGCCTCGCGGATCAACTTCACCAATAGCCCCGCCCGCGGCGGGTCGCACAAGAGCCCCGAGCCCGCGCCCGTCTTCGTCACCTTCTTCACCGGGCAGCCCATGTTGATGTCGATGATCTGCGCGCCGTGCTTCTTCCCGATGACCGCCGCCTCGGCCATCACCTCGGGCTCGCCGCCGAAGATCTGCAACGAGTACGGCCGCTCGACCTCGGCGTTGAAGCGCAGGTACCGCAGCGTGCGCGTGTTGATGCGGAAGAGCCCCTGCGCGCTGACGAGCTCCGTCGGGCACAGCGCGGCGCCCTGCTCGAAGGCGATGGTGCGAAACGGCATCTCCGACACGCCCGCCATGGGCGCGAGGATGAAGCGGTTCTTCAGGGTGTACGGGCCGATGGGCAACATGGTCCCACGGCCCCTATCCGACCAGCGCCAGCCAAGTCGAGCCGGTGCATGATGCCCTCCCGTGTTCCCTCCCCGACGTGAGGTGCTCAAAGCCAGGTCCGGCACGCTGGCGCAGACGCCCCTCCCGCTGCTCCTCCACGCCCTGCTCGTCGAGGAGCGCAGCGCCACCCTCGAGCTCAAGCTCCGCAACCTCGAGAAGCGGCTCTTCTTCGACGCCGGCGTCCCCGTCGGCTGCGAGTCGAACCTGCTCCACGAGACGCTCGGGCCCTCGCTCGTCGCGAAGGGCACCCTCACCGAGGCCCAACACCACGCGCTCCTCGCCGAGAGCGCCGTCGCCGACAAGCCGCTGCAGGCGCTGCTCCTCGAGAAGCAGCTCATCTCGGGCTTCGCGCTCGTGCGGCACCTGCAGGCGCTCCTCGGCCGCACGGTGCTCGACGCCTTCCGCTGGGCCGACGCGAGCTTTCGCCTGCTGCCGCTCGACGACGTCGAGGCCCCCATTCGGATGAACACCGCGCAGCTCGTCTTCACCGGTTGCATGCAGCTGCCGACGTCGATCCTCGAGGCGCACCTCGCGCTCCCGCCGACGCAGGCCTTCGCCCTCGTACCCGACGCGCCGCCCGCCCAGGACGAACTCAAGCTCTCCGCGAAGGACACGCGCCTCCTGCAGGCCATCAAGCGCCGCGCGCCGCTGTCGGAGCTTTCCGCGCTCCCGGGGCTGTCGCGCGAAGATCTGCACCGCAAGCTCTACGCGCTCCGCGTGCTCGAGTTCATCGACACGGTCGAGGCCGTCGACGCGCGCCCCGTGCGGAGCCGCCCCACGCCCACGCCCCAACCCATGCCGGCGCCTCCACCAGGCGGCCTCCCCTTCCTCGACGACGACCCGGCGGCCCGCGACCGCCTCGCCGCTGAGTCGCTCTCGTTCCGCACGAAGGACGCCTTCGAGCTGCTCGGTGTCGACGTCGACTGTCAGGGCCAGGCGCTCCAGAAGGCGTACCTCGCACGCAGCGCGGCGCTGTCGCCGCTCCGCTTCCAGCTCCCCGACCACCGGGCGCGCGCCGAGGCACTTCAGCTCGCGTACGCGAAGGCGTTCGGAGCCCTGTCAGAGCCGGAGTCGTGGCAGCAACACCGAGCCCGCCGCGCCGCACGCGAAGCCCAGCAGGCCGGAGCCCGCGCCCGCGCCACCGCCGCCCAGTTCCAGATCCGCACGGAGCTGCTCGACGCCCAGGCGCAGTTCGACGAAGGCCGCCGACGCCTCGCCGCAGGCGCCCTCCCGTCCGCCATCGAGCACCTCCAGTACGCCGTCGACATCGAGCCGCGGCCCCGCTTCGTCGCCTTCCTCGCGTGGGCGAAGTACCAGCACCAGCCCGCCGCAGAGGGCAAACGGTCTCACGCCGCCCTCGTCGAGGCCTGCGCCCAGGATCCCTCGTGCGAAGAGGCCTGGGCCTGGCGCGACGAGCTCGCCACCGCGCTCGATGACGTCGAAGACGCCCGCGACTCGTACCGGCAGCTGATGAAGCTCGCCCCCGCCAACGCCCGCTACCGCCAGGCCGCCGAGGCGCTCGCGTCGTTCCGTCGCCGCTAGCGCCAGGCCACCTGGAGTCGAGAACTCGTTCCGGCCCATGCGCGGCACCGTCAGACGGCTCTCCTCCTCGCGCCGCCGAGTGCGCTGAGCCCGGGGTCGATGCCTGGGGGAGCGCGCTCTGGGGCCAACGCGCACCACCACCAGTCCGCATGGCGCAGCATGGCGCCCTGCCCTTCGATGAAGGGCTCGAGCCACGCGCGGGCCGAGGAAGGCAACGTCATCGGCGGTGGGCGGCACCTGCAGGCGGTGCTGTACGAGCTGGTGCTCGCGCGCTTCTTCCAGGGCGCGAAGCTGTGGGGCGGGACCGTGAGCCTCCAGGCGCTCGCGTCGTTCAGTCGCGTGCATCGAGCCACTGGGAATCGGTGCCGTCGAGTCCCGCTCCAGCCTGTCCACGAGACCGCGGCGACGGAGCGTGAAGCGTGTGCGCCCCGGAGACTGCCCGTCATGGCCGCGTCACGCGGCCCGACCAACCAGTCGGCCTCGCCCTGCCCGCTCGGCGCCAGCGTGTTACGAGAACGTGCGTGTTCCAGTTCAAGCTGCGCGGCATTCCAGTGCAGGTGCACTTCAGCCACGTGCTGATCGCGCTGCTCCTCGGCTGGAGCTTCGCGCAGAGCGAGCGCGCGCCGAGCGGCTGGCCCGGCCAGGTGCTGGTGAGCGAGAGCCACCCCGACCGCGCCAAGACGCTCGCGGCCGTCATCATCATCTGGTTCGCCATCATCAGCGTGTCGGTGCTCGTCCACGAGCTCGGCCACGCGTTGAGCGCGCGGCGCTTCGGGTTGTCGCCCGAGATCCACCTCATCGGCCTCGGCGGCCGCACCCTGCCCAACGCGAAGGAGGAACTCCCCTGGCACCAGGAGGTCCTCATGACGCTCGCAGGACCGTCCGCGGGCCTCGCGCTGGGGCTCTTCGCCGGCCTGGTGCTCTTCACCCTCGAGCCGCTCGGCGTGTCGGTGGCGCCGATGGTCGAGTACACGCTGAAGGCCGTCTTCGCCGCGAACCTCTTCTGGGCGCTCGTGAACCTGGTGCCCGTCACGCCGCTCGACGGCGGCCACATCGCCCGCGCCGTGCTGATGCATCTCTTCGGCCGCAAGGGCTTCCTCTACGCGCAGATCATCACCCTCGTCTTCGCTGGCGCGGGCCTGGGCCTCTCGGTGTTCCTCCGCGCGCCGCTGCTCGGCTTGCTGTTCGGCCTGTGGGGGTTTCGCGCGGTGTCCGTCGTGCAGGCCTACCAGCGCGGAGAGCTGCCCCTCGGCGCCGCCGCACATCCCCTCGCGCAGGTGCTCGAGACCGCCGAGCAGAAGATTCGGGAGGGAGCGCTCGACGAGGCGGCCCGCGCTGGAGACTCGGTGCTCCGCAGCGCCGACGTGCCGCCCACCGTCACCTCGCGAGCGCACCTGCTGCTCGGGTGGATCGCGGTGAAACAGTCGAACGGCTCCGAGGCGCTGCGGCACTTCCGACAGGTGAAGCACCAGCCCGTGCCGCCCGCCGCGCTCGCTGCGGCCCACTCGCTCGCCGGTGACGACACCACGGCGCTCCCGCTGTGGGCCGAGGCCGCGCGCGTCTCGGACGACGCCACGCTGCGCACCGAGTACGCGGGCGCCCTGCTGCGGCTCGGGCGTGAGAACGAAGCCCGCCTACTGCCCGGCGTTCGGCTCGCCTCGGCCTTCCTCGCCGCCGAGCGGGTGCACTACGTGCGCGGCGAGTACGCCCACGCTGCCCAGGCCGCCGAGGGCGCCTTCCGCGCCGAGCCCAAAGCCGAGTTCGCGTACACCGCCGCGTGCGACTGGGCCCGCGCGAAGGACGTCACCGCCGCGCTCCGCTGCCTCACGCTCGCCGCGCAGAACGGCGCCGACACCGCGCGCCGAGATCCCGATCTCGTCTCGCTGCGCGACACGCCGGAGTTCGAGACGTGGCTCGCGGCCCTGCCCGCGCCTCGCCGCGATGACGCGCCGATGACAGAGCGTGGCGGCTGACCAATCCCTTCGAGACAGAATGTCGGAGCGGCTGACGCATCGATGACCGCTGGGCGTGTTCATTGGCTCGAACGCGCCATGACGACCTCAACCGAACCTGCTCCCGCGACGACGTCGAAGTTCGATCTCGTCGCCCTCATTCCCTTCATCGGCTGGCACCTGCTGCTGATTCCGGGCTTCCTCTTCATCGACTTCAAGTGGGAGTACGTCGCGCTCGTCGCCGTCACGTACTTCCTGCGCATGTTCGGCGTGACGGCCGGCTACCACCGGTACTTCTCGCACCGCGCGTTCAAGACGAACCGCGTGTTCCAGTTCCTGCTGGCGTTCCTCGCGCAGACGAGCGCGCAGAAGGGCGTGCTCTGGTGGGCCGCGCATCATCGGCACCACCACCGGCACAGCGACCAGGAAGACGACCTGCACTCGCCGTCGCGCACGGGCTTCTGGTGGAGCCACGTCGGGTGGATCATGTCGACGAAGTACGAGGCGACGCGCTTCGAGTCGATTCGCGACTTCGCCCGCTTCCCGGAGCTGGTGTGGCTCAACAAGCACCACATTCTCCCGGCGATGGTGGCGCTCTTCGTGATGTGGCTGCTCGGCGGGCTGCCGTGGATGTTCTACGGCGGCGTGGTGTCGACCGTGCTGCTCTGGCACGGCACCTTCACCATCAACTCGCTCAGCCACATCTTCGGCAGGCGCCGGTACGTCACCACCGACACCAGCCGGAACAACTTCTTCTTCGCGCTGCTCACCATGGGCGAGGGCTGGCACAACAACCACCACTTCCACCAGAACACCGCCAACCAGGGCTGGTTCTGGTGGGAAGTCGACGCGACGTTCGCGATCCTCAAGGCGCTGTCGTGGATCGGCGTGGTGTCGGACCTGCGGGTGGTGAGCGAGCAGACGAAGTACGCGTTCCGCATCTACACCGAGGCGCAGAAGGCACAGCTGCGCGCCGAGACCCGCTTCGACGCGTGGCGCAAGCGCCCCCAGCCACCCGCCCCGACGCCGACGCCCGAGGCCATGCCCGCGCTCCAGGCCCTCGCCCCACGGCCCGCCCTGGAGCGGTGACCCACCGTCGCGCTGCGAGGCCGACGGAGTCCGACGAGGAGGTGCGCGGCGAAGTCGGGGCGTCGAGCCCGGCCGCATCGACCGCCCCCGGCGCGGCGCGGGCTGCTGCAGATGCGACGCCCGCGCCGGAAACTCCCGGAGGAGTCCCGAACGCGGGCGTTTGCTGCGAAGGACGGTGGCGTCAGCTCACATCGAGCAGGTGCCAAGACCGGCGGCGCCCATGATGCCCTGGCACATGCCGGCCGCGCAGGTCGGCGCGCCGCCGTCGAGGTTGCAGAACGTGCGGCAGGTGCCCATGTTGCCTCCCGCCATCGAGACGATGCACTGGGTACCGCGCGCGCAGCCCGTCATGCTGCCGCAGGGCTGACCCGCCGCCGCCGTGCCTGCCATCACGCAGCGCGCTCCGACCGTGCCCAGCTGACACGCCTCGGCGCTGCCGCACGGCGTCTGGTCGAAGGGGTTGCAGGCGATCTGCGCCTGGCAGATGAGGTGCGTCTCGCCCACCGCGCCACCGCTGCCCTGGAACTGCACGGCCGACTCGCACGCCGAGTTGGCGCCGCAGCCGGTGAAGGGGCCGCAGTAGCGGCGGCAGACCGGTGCGGTGCCGCTGAAGCCGATGCACTGCGAGCCACGCTGACACGGATCGGGGATCGCCTGCGTGCAGCTCGCGTTGTCGGCGAGCCCGCCGTCGCCCAGCGTGAACGGCGTACAGATGCGGCCGGTGCCACCGTCGGGCGTGGGGCCGACGATGCACTTCGAGTTCGGGTCGACACAGTTCTGCGCGAGAAGGTCGCACTGGCCGGGCACGCACTCGCCCTGCCGGGGGTTGTTGATGTTGACGATGAGGCACTGCGT
>JALOQF010000147.1 GCA_025459425.1 Myxococcaceae bacterium
GTCGAGCTGCTGGAGCTGGGCGTCGAGCGTCAGCTTCGTCTTCACGCCCTTCACCGGCACCACGATCATGCCCATGCCGCGGCGAACGGTCTCGGCCGAAGCCTGGAAGCTGCCACGCACGAGATCGAAGAAGTCGGGCTCGCCGTTCTTCCTCGCCTGCACGTTCCACCCATAGGTCTCGCGCGGGTCGGTGCTCGTCAGCGTGATCGTCACCCGGAACTGCAACCCCGGCACGTCGGCGGCGCTGAAGGGGCCCCAGGTGCGCGAGTCGGCGGTGCGGCTCGTCGGCGGCTGCGCGCGCACGGTGTCGAGCACGCCCAGGAAGAAGTCGAGGAGCCCGTTGAAGTCCGTCACGGCCTTCTTCGTGTCGGCGTAGGCCTGTGACGGGTCGCCAGCGTTGAGCCCGTCGCGCCGGGTCAGCGGCTGGCTGGTGGCGCCGCTCGTCGGCAGCTGTGAGGCGAGCTCCCGCTTCGAGGGCAGCGCCGCCGCGAACTCGAGATCGGCGTTCGACCAGTTCCCGCCACAGGCGGTGAGGGCGAGCAGGGCAGGGCAGAGGAGGAGGCGCATGGTCAGTCCCGGAATTCGTAGGAGAGCAGCAGCCCGAACTCGGCGTACCCGAGGCTGCGCGTCTCGTCGACGTTGTAGAGGAGGTAGTGGACGCGGCCGCGGCCGACGAGGCCGAAGCTCCGCGACAGGCGCACCTTGAGGCCGAACAGCACGCCCGGGCTCATGGTGGTGAAGCCCTGACGCGGGAACGAAGGATCATCGAACTCACGGTTCATGATCGACAGGCCCAGCCGCGCGCCGAGGAACGGCACCCAGGTGCCCTCCTGGTTCCACTCGTACAAGAGCGACGTGCCGACGTTCACCAGGCTGTACCGGTACGTGATCGCCGTCCCCAGCCGTGGTGTGGCAACGCCGCCGGTGGCCCAGCCGTACTGCGCGTCGAAGCTCCACGCGAAGCCGCGCCCGAAGAAGTTGTGCACCGTGCCCTCGCCACCCACCATGGGCGCCGAGGGGAACAGCCCGCCCGCCGTCGTCGGCGAGTCGAAGATGGCCTGGTACTGGCCGGTCGCCGAGACGCTCCAGTGCCGCGAGTACACCGTCGACAGGCCGGTGCCCTTCACCGGATCGTCCGCGAAGCGCGCGTTCTTGAGCGCCCCTTCGTCGAGCGTCGTCACCTGGCCCTCGGTGATGCGCACCTCGCCCACGCGGAGGCGATCGGGCAGCCGGCGCTTCACCGTGTAGGTGCCGGGAGACAACGCGATCATCCGCTCCCCGTCGGCCTTCACCAGCTCGGCCACCACCACGCCGCGCCGATCGATGAGGAAGTACGTCCCCGTCGGCGCCTCGGGCGGCAGCCGCAGGCCCTCGCGGCGCTGCACCACGTCGGTCAGCACGAGATCGCCGTTGCCCGCGAGATCGAAGCTGAACGTCGGGTGCTGCGGGCCCGCGGCGCTGTCGGCGGTCGACGCGACGGTGCGCTCGTAGGCGTACGCGTAGGCCTCCGACAGGCTCACGCGCCCATCGCCGCTCTGATCCGCGCTGCCGAGGAGCCCGCTGGCGAGGTGATACGAGAAGTAGCTCGCGCCGATCTGATCGGACTCCTGCGAGTCCTCGTCCGACGCGCTCGAGGTGAGAATGACGAGCCCCTTCGCCGCGCGCGTGGCGTCGGTCTCGACCTCGAAGGCCGGCGCCTTGCGCACGCCCTTGGTCCGCGTGAGCGCGCCGGAGCGGCAGGCGTCGAACACCGCCACGCGCATGTCCGTCGGGCCCTGCGCCAGCCGCGCCTTCACCGACTCGAGCGGCAGCTTCGTCGCACCGAGGCGGAGCGCGCCGTCCTTCGCGTGGCCCGAGTAATAGAAGAAGAGGCTGGTGCGCTCTCCGCGGGCCCGGGCGTCGCGTGCACGGCGCTCCAGCTCGCCCAGGGCCGTCAGCACGTCGTCGGCGCCCTCGTCGAGGAGCAGCATCGCGTCCTGCGTCGACGTGCCGCCGAGCCGCACCAGCACCTCGTGCATGCGCCGCGCGTCGTCGGTCGCGTACAAGAGCGGCCGCGTGCCCTCGCCGCCCTGGTTGTTGCCGACGAAGAGCGCGAAGCGGCGCGTCGGTCCGGCCTGGGTGGGCGCCGGCTGCGCCAGAACCGAAGACGCGAAGAGCCCGCCGAGCAGCAGCAGCCCGGCCAGAAGGCGCTTCGCTGGCAGCGGTCGCGTCACGGCTTGAGGAACGTCCGGTGAAACTGCTCTCCAGGCAAGGGGAGGGTGCCCAGCTTCGTCAGTTCGCCCCGCGCGTCTTTCCAGGCCAGGCGCAGGGGCGTCGACACCTGATCGAGCGTCAGGGGTGAGGCGGAGAGGACGACGATGACGCGCTCGAGCCCGCGGCCGGTGAACTCGAGGCTGTCGGGCAACCACGTCGTCTCGGCGCCGCCCGCGAGCGACAGGCTGCGCCCGTTGTCGACGTAGATGGGGGTGATCTCACCGCCGTCGTCGATGCTCACCACGAGCCCATACTTCCACTCAGCGGCCACCAGCCCGAGCCGCACACGCTCTCCCGGCGCCAGCGCTTCCGGCACCGAGGGATCGGTCGACGCGGTCCGCTGGGCTCCAGCCCCGGCCACGCGCACCTCGACGCTGGCGCCGCCCTTGACCCGATTGCCGGCGGCGACCTCGGGCTCGACGCGCGCCAGCACGAGCTGCACGCCGGCCACCACCACCAGCCCGGCCGCCACCGCCAGGACGGGCGTCACCCACCGCCGCGCAGGGGCCGGCCGCTGGGCCTGCCGGGCCGCGCGCTCCACGCCCGCGGCGAACCGATCGAACGAGATCTCCTGCTCGAACTGCGCCTGCTCCGCGTCGAGCGCCGCCAGCGACGCCTGACAGACGGCGCACCCCGAGACGTGGGCCTGCACGCCAGCGTCCAGGGCTTCTCCGGCGCGCAGCCGGCGCAGCGCCAACGAGCCCGGGTGCTTCACTTCGGCCGCGCTCATGACGCGCCTCCATCTTCGGCGCGGAGCGCCTGGCCCGTCGCCTCGGTGAAGGCGTTCAGGCGTTTGCGGATCGTCGGCACCGAGCGCCCGAGGAGCTTCGCCACCTCCTCCAGCGTCAGATCGTCGACCCAGTAGTGGATCACCGCCGCCTGCGTCTCGAGATCGAACTTCGAGAGCGAGCGGCGAACGAAGTCACGCGCCTCGAGGCTGCCGGCGCCGCCGTGGCCCTCGCCCTTCACCTGCTCCATCGCCTCGTACTGGTCGTGCCACGCGGCGCGCTTCTCGCGCAGCACGTTGAGGCAGTGGTTGGTGGCGATGGTGATCAGCCAGGTCAGCGGGCTCGCCTCACCGCGAAACGAGGCCTCGTTCACCATCGCCTTCGCGAACACGTCCTGCATGGCGTCCTCGGCGGCCGTCGGATCCTTCAAGAGAAAGCGGCACCGCTGGAACACGGCGCCGCCGTACGTCGAATACAACTGCTTCAGCCACGCCCGCCCGGCGCTCCTGCCTCCGTCGATGACCTCGAACGCCGGGCGGACCATGGGCACGATGTTACGGCGCGTACTCCGCGGTGGTGAACGAACCGCACGCGCTCGCCTGGCCGTAGTTGCCGGTCTGCGCGGTGAGGAACGACGCGTCGAGGTAACGCGAGGCGAAGCCGTTGTCCCAGCACTCCGAGACGGTGGCCGTACCACCCACCACGTCACCGCCCGAGATGCGCACGTCGCTGCGGCCGGCGCCGGCCTGCACCCAGCGCGACTTGACCGTCAACGTCTCGATGGCCGCGCCCGGGGTGATGAAGTTCTTGTTCTGCCGGAACTCGAACGAACCGCCCATGTTCGGCGTCTCGCGGTACTTGTAGTTCACGTCGGTCAGCATCTGCGTCTCGTCGTCCATCACCTTCTCGAAGCGCGCGTCGATCGCCACGTCGGCCGCGGCCGTCTGCTTCGAGTAGACGTAGCTCGCCTTGCCGACCTCCTTGCCGTGCTCGGGCAGCGTCTTCGCCTGATCCCAGTCGAGCAGGAAGGTGCCAGAGCCGAGCTTGTCGCCGGTGGTGACGTGCGAGCCGGCCAGCACGGTGCGGAACGCCGAGTCGGCCTCGGTCTTGCCCTTGCCCTCGAGCAGGTACTCGAACTGGTTGTCCGCCACGCGGGTGACGGTGAAGCGGTAGGTGTTGGGTGAGAGCGCCTCGGTGTGCGGACCCCACACGGCGACGTTCTGGTTCACGCTGGTGGGCGGGTACTTGGCGATCTCCTCGACGAGGTTGAGCACCGCGCCGCCCGCGCCGTTGACGAGCACCGTCACGCCGCGCGTCACCTTGTAGAACTCGGCCGTCTGGCCCTCGAGGCCGTCGCGGCGCTGCCCGTCACCGGTGAGCGCCCGGGCGTTCTCGGGCAGGTTCAGCTTCACCGTGTCGGCCCTGGGGAACCCCTTGCGAAACGGCTCTCCGGCGTCGACGCCGCACCCCGTCAGCGTGAGCCCCACCACTGCTGCTGCTGCTGCCATCATCACGCGCTTCATGTGTGTCCTCTCCTCGAGTGTGGCCCGGTTCGTCCGGACCGTCGCCTGGTTGGACACAGCCGCCCGAAGAAACCGAAAGGCGGGTGAATCACGAGGTGTTTCAGTGACTTCTGTCGTTCCCATGACACTGAAATCATGTGCGAGGGCTGTGTGAGCTGCGCTATCGCGCGTCGCTCCACCTGGGAGGTTTCATGCAGAAGTCCATGCTCGTCGCGGTCGCCGTTCTTTCGTCGTGTTCCATGATGCAGCGGTCGCAGACCGAGCAGGTCGTCGCGGCCACGCTGGTGTCGGATCAGCAGGAGACCGAGCTTGGCTTTCAGGTGCACGAAGAGCTGAAGAAGGAGAACACGAAGTTCCTCGAGAACCCCGACGTCGGCTTCTACGTGGGCGGGCTGGTGCAGAAGCTCACGCCCTTCGCGGACAAGGACCGGCCGGGCGTGAAGTGGCAGTACTTCGTCATCGACGACCCGAAGACGGTGAACGCCTTCGTGACGCCAGGCGGCCGCATCTACATCTACACGGGCCTGTTGCTGACCGCCGACACCGAGGCCGAGGTGGTGGGCGTGCTGGGCCACGAGCTCGCGCATGTCGTCGCGCGGCACACGGCCCGGCAGCTCGTGGCGGCGAAGGGGCTCGAGACGGTCGCCGCGATGGCGCTCGGGAAGGATCCCAGCGACGTCGCGCTCCTGGCCGCGGGCCTCGTCGGCAAGGGCTCGATCATGGCCTACGGCCGCGACATGGAGCTCGAGGCCGATCAGTACGGCGGCAAGTACGCCAACGCGGCCGGGTACGATCCGAAGGGGCTGGCGACGTTCTTCGAAAAGCTCCGCGCGCAGGGAGAGCTGCCGCAGTTCCTCACGTTCCTGTCGACGCACCCGACGAACACCGAGCGCATCGA
Source organism: Myxococcaceae bacterium (assembly GCA_025459425.1). Classification (GTDB taxonomy): domain Bacteria; phylum Myxococcota; class Myxococcia; order Myxococcales; family Myxococcaceae; genus Xiheimicrobium. Next base: position 5,403 of record JALOQF010000147.1, read on the forward strand.
GAAGATCAACGCGGCCATCGTCGCCAACGGGTGGACGTCGAAGGAGCAGGGCACCGCCGCGCTCAAGGCGATTCAGGCGAAGATCCCCCGCTGAAGCGGGACGTCACGTCGGGACGCCGGTTCGACGCGTGGCGGTTGGCTCGAGGGAGCGGCCGTGTCGAAGTGGGCGCGCCGAGGCCTGGGGAGTCGCCGCCCAGGCGCTACTTCGTGCCGGCGTCCGCGGGGAGGTCGAGCAGGTCGTCCACGTTCCACGGCAGCTCGTTGAGCCGCGAGGCGTCGATCTCGACGATCACCTTCCGGGTGCCGATGGCGTACGAGGCGCCCTGCTTGCCGTCGACGGCGCGACCGATCTTCAGCTCGCCGAGCACGCCCTTCTCGCCCGAGAGCGTGATGACCCGCGCGTTCTTCTCGTCGAGGCCGAAGCGCTCGAAGGACGAGGCGTCAGGCTTCTCGCTGATCGTCTCGCCGGCCTTCACGGCCGACAGCATCCACAGGGCGTTGGCCACCTTGTAGGCCTTCGCGGGGCCCGGCTTCGGCGAGTTCACCTTCCAGCCTTCGACGCTCTGGCTGTCCGGCGCACGCTCGACGACGACGGTGCCCTCGCGACCCTTGAACGCGATCTTCGTCACCAGCTGCTTCGCGAAGGGGATGAGCGAACGATCGCGCAGCTCGCCGATGTTCCGGTCCATCGCGTTGCGGGCCGTCGCAGCCACCTGCCCGATGAGCCGCTCGTCGCCGTCTTCGCGCATCACGTAGAGCACGTCTCCGGCGTCGCCTGCAGGCTGCGCGAGCGTGAGGGTGATCGTCTTTCCTCCGGCCTCGATGACCACGCGCGCGAGCGGCTGGTCGAAGCCGAGCGCGGTGCGTGAGGCCGCGGAGAGGTCGGTGACGAAGGCCGTCGCGCGCTCTCCTCGGAGCGCCGCGAACAGGCCCGTCACCGACACCGTGTCGGCCAGGGTGTCTTCGGGCCGGGAGAAGTGCCACAGCGTGTCGTCGCGCTTCTCGAAGCTCCAGTCGTTGGCTCCGCTCTTGAGCGAGACGCGGGTGGTGGCGGCCTCGTCGAAGGAGAGCAGCGCCTTGTCGCGCAGATCGAAGGTCGTCTTCGCCAGCGACCAGCGCACGCCGCCCTCGGCGACCTGCACCTTCCGGCTGCCGTCGCGGCGCATGAAGATGCTCCCGTCGAAGGGGTTCTCGACGCCACCCTCGAGCTTCGCGGTCTTCTTCTGGCCGTCGACCACGGCCTCGGCCTCGACCGAGAAGACGGGCTTCGCCAGCCCGTACTTCTCGAGCTCAGCGTCGGTCGCCTCGCCCTCGAGGCTGGCCTTGAAGCGGGCCGTCTGGAGCTGGCTCACCACGCCATCGACCACGAGCGCGTCGACCTTCGCCTGAATCGGCGCGGTAATGCGCCACGGCCCACCGGGCTCGCGCTCGAGCACCGTCGTCTCGCCCTGCGCCGTGACGACCAGACGCACGAAGTCGGCCCGGGCGCCGCCGTCGACGGAGCGCTCGGCGCGATCGGGCGCGAAGAGCCGCTCCTCGAGATCCTTCTGGGCGGCCTTCTTCTGATCGGCCTGGTGGACGCCCTGGTAGGCGTAGAGGCCGACGCCGCCCGCGACGGCCAGCAGCACCACCAGCGACAGCAGCGTCTTCTGAATCTGGCTCATGTCAGATCACCGCGAGCGCCGCGCGAGCCAGATGGTGAGGCCGACGGCGATGAGCAGGGTGGGGATGACGTCCATCACGACGAGGCCGATGTTGCTCATCATCGCGCCGTCCACCTCGAGCGACGAGATGTCGCGGTCGGGTGGCCGGATGGTGAGCTTCGCCGGCTGGTTGCTCGCCCAGCCCAGCGCGTTGAGCACCAGGTTGCGGTTGGGGTCGAGGGCGAACAGCTTCCACAACAGGAGGAAGCTGCCGAACGTCACCACACGGGCCTGCGCCGAGCGCGCGTTCGGCGCCGAGACGTCGCGGGTCGAGACGGTCACCACGGCGAGCTGCCCGGCCTTCTCACCGGGGTCGAGGGTGGGTGTCTGCTCGAGCTTCGTCTCGAGCCAGGCATCGGGGGTGGTGAGCACCGCGGCGGTGGTCTTCACCTCGGGCAGGGTGCCCTCGCGCAGCACGGTGAGCGAGCGCGCCGCTTCCATGACGACGTTCATCTTCGTCGCCTTCAGCGGGGCCACCATCTCGTGATCGCCGAAGAAGGGCGTGACGATGAAGTAGGGCTGGCTGGGCTCGAGGCGCGGGTCGGCGACGAGGCCGTTGTCGACCTGCACGCCGTACTTCGCCAGCACCGCGTCGAGCCCCGGTTCGGCCCCGGGCGCCGCGAAGTAGAGCAGCCGCCCGCCCTCTTCGAGGTACTGCTCGACGAGCTTCTTCTCACCCTCGGTGAAGGCCGACCGGGCGCCGGCGATGATCACCGCCGCCGCGTCTCTGGGCACGCCCTTCTTCTCGACGAGGTTGAGCGGCGCGACGTCGTAGCCGTCGGCGGTGAGAGAGGTGCGCACGCGCTCGAGGTTGGGGGAAGGCCCGCTCTCGCCGGGAACCTTCACGGCCTCGAGCGGCAGCTCGCCGTGGCCTTCGACGACGTACACCCGCTGCTCGCCCACCTTCACGAGGCGGATGAGGGCGTTGGTCAGTTCCTGCTCGCCTTTGCCGGGGTCGGCGAGGTTCGGCAGGCTCGCGCGCGCCGACGACTCGTCGGGCTGGCCGGGGTTCTTCACCAGCACGGCCGCGAAGTCCTGCTCGCGGATCTTGTACTTCGCCACCAGCTCGAACTCCTTGCGCGGGTTGACCCGCTCCCACGTGAAGTTCGGCGTCTCGGCGGCGTACTTGCGGAACAAGTCGTCGAGCGTGTCGGGCACGCCCTCGGTGGCGAAGACGTAGACCTTGATGGGCGCCTTGAGGCTCGTGAGCGCGTCGCGCGTCTGCTGCGACAACGAGTTGAGCTTCTTGCTGGTGAGATCCCAGGTCTGGTTCCGCTTCGCGAGGATGAAGTTCGCTCCCACGAGGATCGCCACGAAGGCCAGCCCGATGAGCGCCGACGACGAGAAGAAGAAGACGGTGCGCGCCCAGGTGGCGATTTTTTCGCCGTTGAGCACGGCCCAGAGCACCACGAGCGAGAGGCCCAGGACGAGCTTCACCCAGAAGGCGACCTGCGACGACTGCATCACGCCCAGGGTGAGCGGTGAGGTGAAGACGAGGAGCAGCCCCGTCGCGCCGATGGCGGCCGAGAAGCGCTTCATACCCACCGCCTCGACTCGACCGAACGGTGCGTCGCCACCAGGAACGCCGCGATGAGGCTCGAGAAGAACACCAGCGGCCGCAGATCGAACACACCCCGCATGAAGTTGCGCAGCTGTGCCTCGAACGAGGCGTACTCGAGAATGCTCCGCAGCGGCTCTCCGGCGCTCGGCGCGAGGATGCGCACGATCAGCAACAGCAGCGACACGCAGAACGTCACGATGATGGCGACGATCACCGACTCGGTCAGCGACGAGATGAAGGTGCCGATGGCCAGAATCGCGGCGCCCCACACCAGCAGGCCGAGGAAGCCGAGCAGCACGGTGGGCCACTCGAGCGTGGTGGTCTTCTCCGAGGTCACGGCCGAGAACGACGACCCGAACACCGTGAGCACGCCGGGGTAGATGAGCATCAGCGCCACGGTGAGCGACACCAGCATCAGCCCGCCCAGGTACTTGCCCAGCACGATCTGCGTCGTCGACACCGGAGACGTCATCAGCAGCTCGAACGTCTTCTGACGCCGCTCGTCGGCGAACAGGCGCGCCGACAGCACCGGCACCAGGAACATCATCACCATCAGCATCGCCGAGAAGGTCGGCATGACGACGCCGTCGGTGAGGTTGCGCAGGAACTGGAACTCGGGCTCGACCTGGCTCCACCCGCCCGACAGCTGCGCCACGTCGGCGTGCGCGCGGCGGAAGTCGGTGAGCGAGCTCATGAAGAACGTCGAGGCGACGAAGCTGAAGAAGGTGAAGACGATCCACGCCCAGGGGGTGGTGAGGAAGACCGTCAGCTCCTTCTTCGCGATGGCGAGGATGGTGCGCATGGGTCAGTTCGCAGTCAGCTGAATGAACTTCTCTTCGAGGCCGTTCTCGCGGCCCCCGGTGATGGCCGCCATCGTGTCGTCGGCGACGATCTTCCCGCGGTGGATGATGAGCACCTGCTCACAGATGGCCTTCACCTCGGCGAGGATGTGCGTCGACAGCACCACGGTGTGTTTCCCCGACAGGCCCTTGATGAGCTGGAGCACCTCGTTGCGCTGCCGCGGGTCGAGGCCTTCGGTCGGCTCGTCGAGGATGAGCAGCTTCGGGTTGCCGATGAGCGCCTGCGAGATGCCGACGCGCTGGCGGTAGCCCTTCGAGAGCGTGCCGTTGAGCCGGTCGAGCTCGCTGGTGACGCCGGTGGCCGCTGCGCAGCGCTCGATCTCCTTCGCCACCTGCGCGCGGGGCACGGCCTTCAGCTCGGCGACGAACTTGAGGAAGCCGCGCACCGTGAGCTCGGGGTACAGCGGAGGCGTCTCGGGCAGGTAGCCGATCTGCCGCTTCGCCTCGAGCGGCTGCTCGAAGACGTCGAAGCCCGCGACGCGCGCCTTGCCTTCGGTGGCGGGCATGAAGCCGGTGAGGATCTTCATCGTCGTCGACTTGCCCGCGCCGTTGGGGCCGAGGAAGCCGACGATGGCGCCCTCACGAATCGTGAACGAGAGCGCGTCGATGGCCGTCCGGTCGCGGTACTTCTTGGTGAGGCGTTCGACCTCGATCATCGCCATGCGGGTGTGACTCCTTGAAGGGGAGCAGAAGCGGCGCGACTTGTAAGGACGGGGTCCCGAAGAGTCAACGCGCAACCCGAGGGAATCTCAAAGGTTGGCCCGCCGGCGACGGCCGAAGGCCCAGGCGGCGAGCGCGGTCGTGAGGGCGCCACCAGGCCCCGCGTCGCACCCACCACACCCGCCACAGCGCGTCGCCTCGAGCTCGTCGAGCACCAGCGTGGGCTGGCCGGCGATCTCGGCCACGAGCGTCACCGGCGCACCACAGGCCACGGTGATCTCTGGGAGCGCGATGCTGCCGTCGTCGAGCGCGCTCACGGCGCCCCAGCGCGTCTGCCCCAGAAAACTCAGCCCGGACCGGAACGTCAGGTTGCTCAGGGGCAGCCAGGGCAACAAGTCGGCCGGGGCGTGCAACGTGGGGCGCAGCGTGATGAAGCCCCTCTGGACGGACAGGTCGCAGAACGGTGGACCCGGCGTCTCGGACTCGACGAACGAGAGGGTCCCCAGCTGGCCTGGCCTCGGCGCCGGTGGGCCAACGTCGAACGTCGACTCGATGAACACATCGTCGCAGTCGAGGGTGCGCACCGTGAGGCGTTGGTTGGTCGTGAGCGAGCCCGTCGCGAAGAGCCGAATCGGCGGTCGGAGCAGGCCGGCCTCTTCGAGCCAGCCGTCGCGGTCGAGGCGCTGCATCGCGTGTTGGCCGACGAAGAACGGCGCGTTCTGGGGAATGGTGGTGCCGCTGCGAGGCGCGTGCTCTCCGGCGCACGGGAGACGACAACTTTCGGCGCGCGCGTCGATCGAGAGCGCCGCCGTGATCGTGAGAAAAGTGGCACCCAGGCGCATGACGAGCTCGGCACTGCAGAACCGATGCCGAAGCGCACCTGTGGTGAACGGTCTCCGCGCCGCCGATGCCTCAGCGCGCCCACGTCGGTCCCTGCGGACTGCTGGCGTGTTCCCGGAGACGTCTTCCGTGTGCGGCGGGGAACACGCCACGGGTGGGCGAGGAGGATGTGCATCGTCGTGTCGACCTGCTCGACGACCGTGAGTTCGTCGAGCTCGAGGTCCGCGACCTGCTCGAGGAGGACGACGACCGGCCCGGTCGATTCCCCGGAACGACGCGATGAGGGTAACGTCGAGCTATGCGCTGGTGCTTGTTGGTCAGCCTGGTGATGTCCGCCACGGTTCGCGCTGAACTGCCCAGGTCGGTGCTCATCTTCTCGGGCGGCAAGACGCGCGCCGCTGCGGAAGCTGCGCTCGCTTCGTTCAAGAAGCTCGAGCCGCACCTCTCGTCGGCCTTGACGCTCGCACAGGGTGAGCCACGCATCGTCGAGAGTGATTCGTTGCCGGGCCTCAAGCCCGGGTTCTTCGTCGTGACGTTGGGCGTCTGCTCCGACACGCGGTACGTGTTGCCTGCGCTGAAGGCGGTGTACCCCGGCGTCTACGAGCGAGAGCTCGAAGCGGATCGTCCCGAAAGTTGCCCCGAACTCTCCTCGCAGGCGAGCCTCACGGTCGCCGAAGGTGCGCTCAAGGCGAGGGACCTGACCGTCAACAGCTACTACCAGAGCACCACATTCGTCGACGACAGGGGCGACCAGACCAACAGCACGACGCTGGTGTTCGTGCTGGTTCACCGAGCGACCGGCCAGGTCCGTGATGTAGCGGCCATCGATGTCTCGGCCAGCCGGGGCGAGATCATGAAGGGGACCTTGCTGTTCTGCGAGTTCTCGCTCGCGAACGCGAGAAGCTCCGTCGTGCTGACGAGCGAGTGTCGGCCCCAGGTCCAGTGCGAGGCCGGGCCCGAACACACCATCGTGCGGCAGTGGGTCGAGCGAACCAACGTCGAGGTGCGTGCCGATCGTTTGCACGTGACGACGTCCGAACGAAAGGTGACCGAGACCGAGCAGTGCCCGGAGCGGGAGCCCGACAAGACCGGCTGCTGAGCCAGGCGCACGCGCTGGACGAGCGAGTCGTGCTGAGTCGTCCGGCCGAGGTCGCGAGGGTGATGGCCGACCTCGTCAGGGCGAGGAAGCGCCCCAGGGTCACGCGGTCGCGGCGACCAAACGACGATGCCGTACAGGACGTCGCGGCGAACTCAACGCCTGGCCTGGGGCCGTCGGCCGCTTCGCACAGGGACGATGCGGTGCATGCGGCGGTTGCGTTCCGCGGCAGCCTGGTATTGATTCTCAAGTCAATGTTCGCACCCCGCGCATCCCCGCGCGACTCCTCGAGAGGACCTGCACATGCCCAACCACTTCACGCCCGAGCACGAAGCCTTCCGCAAGTCCGTTCGCCAGTGGGTCGAGCGCGAGCTCGCGCCGCACGCCCTCGAGTGGGATCACGCCGGCATCTTCCCCAAAGAGGTCTTCAAGCAGGCCGGTGAGCTCGGGTTCCTCGGCATCAACCACGACCCGAAGTACGGCGGCTCGGGCCTCGACTACTGGTACGTCACGGCCTTCTGCGAAGAGCTCGTGCACAGCCGCAACGCGGGCGTGAACATGGCGCTCCTCGTCCAGGGCCAGATGGCGACGCCCATCATCAACGAGATCGGCACCGACGAGCAGAAGCGGTTGTTCCTCGAGCCCGCGCTCAAGGGCGAGAAGATCGCCGCGCTCGGCGTGTCCGAGCCGGGCGTCGGCAGCGACGTCGCCAACCTCAAGACGACCGCCCGGCGCGTGGGCGACGACTACGTCATCAACGGCTCGAAGATGTGGATCACCAACGGCACCCGCGCCGACTTCATCACGCTCGCGGTGCGCACCGGTGACGCGGGCTACGGCGGCATCTCGCTGCTCACGTTCCCCACCGACGTGAAGGGCTTCTCGGTCTCGAAGAAGCTCGAGAAGATCGGCAACCTCTCGTCCGACACGGCGATTCTCTTCTTCGAGGACTGCCGCATTCCCGCTCGCTACGTGCTCGGCGAAGAGAACGAAGGTTTCTACCACATCATGACCAACTTCCAGGGCGAGCGGCTCACCGCGGCGCTCATCGCGAACGCCGGCATGGACCTGATGGTGAACGACGCGATCCGCTACGGCAACGAGCGCTCCGCCTTCGGCAAGCCGCTCATCAAGTACCAGGTGTGGCGGCACAAGTTCGTCGAGCACCTCACCGCCATCGAGGCCTCGCGCCGTCTCGGGTACCACGCCGTCGAGCTCTTCGAGGCGAAGGAGAACCCGGTGAAGGAGATCTCGATGGCGAAGCTCTTCGCCGGCGACCTCGCGCAGAAGGTGGCCTACGACTGCCAGCAGTTCTACGGCGGCATGGGCTACATCGAAGAGACGCCCATCGCGCGCGCGTTCCGCGACATCCGCCTCATCACCATCGGCGGCGGCACCAGCGAGATCATGAAGGAGATCGTCTCGAAGCTGGTCGGCTTCTGACCGTTCGGTGACCCCTCGGCTTTGCCTCGCAAACCCCCGTCGTTATAGAAACGAAACATGGACACCACGCTCGCTGCCCCTGTCGTCTCCCAGTCGTCGACCCCCTCCACCTCGACCGAGCCCGCCGTGCTCGTGCTGACGGACGCGGCGGTCAAGCAGGTGAAGGAAGTCATCGCCACCCAGTCGCTCGACGGGCACTTCCTCGCGGTGCGGGTCGTTCCCGCCGGCTGCAGCGGGCTGGGGTACGACCTCAACCTCGTCAAGGAGTCGAAGGACGGCGACCTCGTCTGGACCCAGGACGGCGTGCAGATCTGCACCGACAAGATGTCGGCGAAGTACCTCGCCGGCACCCACATGGACTGGGTGAAGACCGACACGGCCGCCGGCTTCAAGTTCGAGAACCCGAACGCGAAGTCGTCGTGCGGGTGCGGTTCGTCGTTCTCGGCCTGAGCCAGTCGTGCGGAGGGGGCTCGCCGTACTCTCGTTGATCGTCGCCGGCTGTGTCACCGCGAAGGACGCGGTCGGCGGTGGCGATGCCCGGCTCGACGAGGCCGGGCGCCCTGACGCTCCCGAAGTCAACAAGGGCTCTGCCTCGTGCGGCCCCGAAGGGAAGGGCGACCTCGTCGTCCTCGACGGTCGAACTGGCGGCCCGCTCGGCTGCCTCTCCGTCACCATCACCGCCGAGCCGATGTCGTGTCCGGCGTCGAACGAGTGCCCCTCGACGACGCTCTTTCGCGGCCTGACGAACCGCGCCGGTCAGGCCCTCGCGACCAGTGCCTTCGCGTCCGCGCGGCTCGTCGCCGTGGCCGATGGGTTCGCGCCGGCGGTCGTCTCCAACGCCACCTCGAAGCCGAACGGCGTGCTCGAGCTCGAGCTGATGCCGACCGACGGCTACTGGCTCAAGGTGCTCGACCCCGACGGCAACTACCTGCACGACGTGTCCCTCACCTTCCGGCAGGGCGACGCCGTCATCGCGCAGCTCCGCACCAACGTGCTCGCGAACGTCGTCTTCTCGCAGCGCCAGCCCTTCTCGGGCCAGCCCGTCACCGTCGAGGCCGAGGGCTACCAGGCGCTCGTGGTGAACGACGTGTCCCAGCTCGGTGATGATGGGCACACCCTGGTGCTCCGCCGCTGAGCCGCGCGTGCTCGACGGGGTTTCCCCACCACCGCCGATGCCAGGCTTCAGCTCCGCACGAGGGACAACCAGCGGGCGCCACGATCTTTCCGGTTGAGCCGCTCGGACCGGCGCTCGCTCGCGTCGGCCGCCGCCGCCTTCTCGGCCTCGGTGTCGAACACCAGCGGTGGCACCGGGAGCTTTTTGCCGTCCTTGTCGAGCGCCACGAAGGTCAACAGGGCGCTCGTGGTGAGCTGCCGCTCGCCCGTCACCGGGTGCTCGCTGTGCACCGTGACGCCGATCTCCATCGAGGTGGTGAAGGCCGCGATGACGCGCGCCCGCAGGGTGACGGCCATGCCCACCTTGATCGGCGCGTGGAAGTGCAGGTCGTCCATCGAGGCCGTCACCACCGTCTGCCTGGCGTGGCGCTGGGCACAGACCGCAGCGCAGATGTCGATCCACCCCATCACGCTCCCACCGAAGGCGGCGCCGAGCGCGTTGGCGTCTCCCGGGAGGAGGATCTGTGTCATTTCCGTCACCGAGTCGGCGGGGCGCTTGGGCGTGAGCGAAGTCATGAGGGCCCCTTAGCGCGGTGCGCTGTCATGAAGATCACAGTGAATGTGGAATTCAAATCGCGCGTCGTTAGACCTCGGCCGCCGGATTCCCGGTGTGCCGTAACTCGATTGGGGAGGAACTCATGAAGAAGCTGCTGATGCTGGTCACCCTCGCGGTGGCGTCGGTTTCGTTCGCGCAGAAGAAGGAACCGAAGGCGGCGGAGCCGGCCAAGCCGGCCGAGGCCAAGCCCGCGGAGGCCGCCAAGCCGGCCGCCGAAGCGCCGAAGGACATCATCGACACGGCCGTCGCGGCGGGCTCGTTCAAGACGCTCGCCACTGCGCTCACCGAGGCGGGGCTGATCGAGACGCTCAAGGGCAAGGGCCCCTTCACGGTCTTCGCGCCGACCGACGAGGCGTTCGCGAAGATCGCCAAGAAGGACCTCGACGCGCTCCTGAAGGACAAGAAGAAGCTGACCGCCGTGCTGACGTACCACGTGGTGCCCGGCTCGATTCCCGCGGCCGAGGTGCTCAAGCTGAAGGACGGCACCAAGGTGAAGACGGTCGAGGGTCGTGAGATCACCGTCGGCATCAAGGACGGCAAGGTGAAGGTCGACGGCGCCAACGTCGTGAAGACCGACGTCACCGCGTCGAACGGCGTGATCCACGTGATCGACACCGTGATCATGCCCAAGTAACCGACGTTGCAGTCGTTCGAGGCCCGGCGCGCCATCGAGGTGCGTCGGGCTTCGTCGTGTCTGCAGTCGCCCAGGCGCACGTTGGTTGCTTCGGGCGCGCGCGACGATCCACCACGCTCCAGGCTGAATCGTTCGAGCGAGCGCACGCACTGAGCGCGCGACATGCTCACGATGACGCTCGCAGTGCTCCTGGCGCAGGCGGCCGTTCGAACCACCACGCCCGCGGCTCCTGGTGACACCGTCGCCGTTTCAAGGGCCCCTTCACGGTCTTCGCGCCGACCGACGAGGCGTTCGCGAAGATCGCCAAGA
>JALOQF010000491.1 GCA_025459425.1 Myxococcaceae bacterium
CTCGTCTGGGAGCCAGGCCCCTGGAAACCGGCGCGCTCGGTCGTCGAGAGCAACCTCGAGTCCACGATTCTGCCGAACGCGAAGCCCCTCGAGCGGCCCTCGGGTGAAGACGCCATCTGCTTCGAGCTGCGGTTGCCGAAGGGTGCCACGACGCTCAAGGTGGGGCGCGCGACCACCAACGACATCGTCATCAACGACCTCACGGCCTCGCGAGAACAGTTCTCGCTGCGCTCGACGGGCGAGGGCTGGTTCGTGCTGGCGCCTCGTGGCCTGGTGACCGTCGACGGCGCCGCGGCCGACGAGTCCTCGGCAGCCCTGCGCAGCGGCGCGGTCCTCTCGTTGGGCGACGTGCGGCTGTCGTTCCTCTCGTCGGTCGCGCTCGGGCGCCGTGCGGCCGCGTTCAAGGCCAATCGGTAGAGGGCAGGCACATCACTGACAGCGCCGCATCTCGCAGGAAGAGCTGCCCTGGCAGAAACGACACACACCACCGTCGCTGCCACAGGCCTGCTTTCGGGTGCCATCGACACAGCGGCTCCCGTCGCAGCAGCCGCCGCATGACGTGGAGTCACAGACGCACACACCGCCCGCGCAGCGTTGGCCAGCCTCGCAGGCGGCGCTCGAGCCGCAGCCACAGGTGCCGGTCGGCAGGCACCTATCCGTCAACGGTGGCCCGCACGATACGCAGGCCCGGCCGAGTGCCCCACACCGTGTCGCCGAGAGCGCTACACAGCTCGTCCCATCACAGCACCCCTGGGCGCACGTGTTGGCGTTGCACATCGCCGTCGTCACGCAGGTTCCCGCGCTGCAGGTGGTGCCGGCGCCGCAGGCCATGCAGGCTGCTCCAGCGGTGCCGCACGCAGTGTTCTGGCTCCCGGCGCGGCACACCCCATTCTGGCAGCACCCCGTCGGGCATGTCGTCGCGTCGCAGCCCTGGCTGCAGCGCTGGTTGACGCACGTGGTGGTGCACGTCGCGCACGCGCCGCCTCCCGTGCCGCATGCACCAGCTGCGTCGCCCGCGAGGCAGACACCGCCCTGGCAACACCCGGTCGGGCACGTCTGCGCGTTGCACGTGCCCGCGCACACACCGCCATCGCCGCACGAGCCGACGCCACATGACTCGCACGCCGCGCCTCCCGTTCCGCAGGCGGTCGCGCTCCGCCCCGCCACGCACGTCGAGCCCTGACAGCAGCCCGTCGGACAGGTGGTGGCGTTGCAGACGGCCAGGCCACACTGCCCGCCACTGCATGCCGTCGTGCCGCAGTCGAGGCAGGCCCGGCCACCCGTGCCGCACGCCATCGACGAGGGGCTGGTGACGCACTGGTTGCCGATGCAGCAGCCGGCGCACGAGGCGGGGGTGCACTGACAGGCCTGCTGCAAGCACTCCTGGCCGGCCTCGCAGGCGGGCCCGGCCCCACACCGGCACTGCCCCTGAACGCACCGATCTGCTCCCAGCGCGGCGCTGCACGGAGGGCCGTCGCCACAGGCGCATCGCCCCTGCTCCGAGCAGGTGTCGGCGAGGAGCCCATCGCAGGCCACGCAGCTCGCCCCACCCATGCCACAGGCGGCCGGGCTCGGCGTGACACAGGCGCCGGAACTCGACACGCAGCCCGAGCAGCTCGACGTCGGCGCGAGGAGCTTGACCGTGGCGACGCGCTCCACCCCCGTCTCGAGCGTCACCCGGGTCGACCCCTCGCCGACGGTCACGCCGCTGCGCAGGCCCGTCACCTGGACGTCCGCCGTCAGCCCACCCCACTCGTCTCGCAGGAGGATCCGCACCGACGTGCTGGCTGCGAGGACGTCGCCCGGCGCCTCGGGGCGGACCGCCGGCTCGAACAGGGCCCCGCCGTCGACGACGGCCGCGTAACGGAGCTGATCGACTTCGACGTCCGAGCCATCGGTCGTCACCAGCAGCGCCGTGCCGTTGAGACGGGCCGGGTCCCGGCAGGCCCCGAGCACGACCAGCAGGAGAACAAGTCGGCGCGGCGTCATCGGGCGTTGATGTCGGGGAACGTGGTGGGAGTCGGACGTGGGGCGGTCGCGACGGCGGTGACGGTGACGGCGCCTCCGATGACGACGGCGGCGACCCCGGCCCAGAAGTACCAGCGTTGGGTGAGAGGTGGTGGTCCCGCCTCGGCTTTGGGTCGCTGCGCCAACTCGAGCTCGAGCTTTCGCGCGGCGGCGTCGGCCTCGGCGCGAGCGGCGGCCAGGCGTGCCTCGTCGGCCTTCCGCCTCGACTCGGCTTCGGCCTCGGCGCGCGCCGCCTCTTCGGCGGCTCTCCGGTCGGCGGCCTCGCGCTCTCGCAGGGCCTGAACCTCGGCGATGACCTGCTCGGTCGCCCTGGCCTGGGCCTCGGGCGGGTTCGACTCGAGGTACCGCCGGAAGAAGCTCAGTGCCTGGTCCAAGGCACCCGTCTTGCGGTGACACTGGCCGAGGTTGAAGAGCAGGCCGGGCGCTGCCTTCAGCTGGTAGGCGGCCTCGTAGCGCTCGATGGCCGTGCGGAAGTCGCCGACGTCGAACGCCTTCTTTCCCTCGAGCGCCAGCGCCTTCGCGCGCGCCTCGGGCGACTGGCCGACGGCGACCGGTGCTGCGAGCGCGAAGAGCAGGACGAGGAGCCGCACGCCGTAGGTCTCTAGAACGGGTCGAGCACGCCGTCGGTCACCACGCGCGACCGTTTGCTGACCGGGCGGTTCGGCGCCGGCAGCTTCTTGAGCGGGAGTTCGACGCGCACGCTCTCGGTCGTGGGGAACTCCCTCGAGACGGGCTCATACCCCTTGAGCTCGAACCGCACCGACACCGGCGCAGTGCCGACGGCGCGGTCGATGGTGAGGGGCGTCGTCCCGAAGACCTCGCCCGTGTCGATGGAGATGACGGAAGCTCCCGGCGGGGCCGTGAGCAACGACAGGTGAATCATCGCCGGGCTCGCCGGAGGCGGCGGTGTCGTGGGCCCGGTCGTCGGGGTCAGGCCAGCCGGAGCCATCTCTTTGGCCGCTGCCAGTGGTTCGGCGGTCACCCGTGCCCCGTCATTCCCGGCCATGAAGCCTGCGACGATCAGCGCGGCTGCAACGCCCATCGCGACCGCGACGATGGGCCAGCGGCGGGCCTTCGGGGCCTCGAGCGGTGGCAGATCCTCGTCGAGGTTGGCGAGCCGGTGCAGCACCTCGCCCATTCCCGGCGGCCGGTGGTCGGGCTGTTTGGCGAGGCACGCGGCGACCAGCCGCCGAAGCGTCTCGGGCACCGCGTCTCCGGTGCGCGTCAGCGTCGGCACCGGCGGTGGCGGTCGGGTGATGATGTCGGCGGCGAGCTGCCCGTACACCGTCGACTCGAAGGGTGGCTTGCCGGCGAGCAGCTCGAAGAGCAGCGTCCCGAAGGCGTACACGTCGGTGCGCGCGTCGACGTCGAGTCCAGCGGCCTGCTCGGGGGCCATGTACCGGGGCGTGCCCAGCACGTCGCCGTTCTGGGTCTCGACCACCCGGGGGCCGTCGGTCGACACCAGCTTGGCGACGCCGAAGTCGAGCACCTTCACCCAGTCGCGCCCCTCGCGCTGGCAGAGGAAGACGTTGTCGGGCTTGAGGTCGCGGTGCACCACCGAGAGCGCGTGGGCCGCCTTGAGGGCCTCGCCGAGCTGGGTGGCGATGCGCAGCACCGTCGTGAGCGACAGGGCCTCGCGCTCGAGACGGCTGGTCAGCGTCTCGCCCTCGAGCAGCTCCATCACCGCGTACACAAGGCCCGGAGTCTCGACGAAGTCGTACACCTCGACGATGTGCGGGTGGTTGATGGCGTTGACCAGCTTGGCTTCCTGGAGGAAGCGCTTCACCAGCATCGTGTCGGACACCAGCGACTCGTGCAGGCACTTGATGGCGACGGGCCGGCCGAGCGTCTGGTGCCTCGCGCGGTAGACGAGGCCCATCGTGCCGCGGCCCAGCACGCCTTCGACGGAATACGGCCCGAAGGCCAGCGGCGGTGCCGGCTCGTCAGCCCTGACCAATGTGAGGGGGTGACTCATCCCAGAAGCGACTGCAGCGTAGCGCAGGTGCCGGTGAGTGACAGCTGGGGGCGTGCGCGACCCATCACGCCTTGCGGACCCGCTGGTCGATGCGGCCGAACAGGCTCGCGCCGGTGGGCCCGGCCATGTCGATTTCGACCCGGTCGCCGTGCTTGAGGAAGGGGGTCTTCGGCCCGCCCGTCTCGATGGTCTCGATCATCCGGCGCTCGGCCAGACACGAGATGCCGCGCGCCCGGTCTTCGTTCGAGACGGTGCCGCTCCCGAGAATGGTGCCCGCGCAGAACTGCCGCGTCTTCGCGAGGTGGGCGATGAGCTGGAAGAAGCTGAAGTGCATCTCGGGCCCGGCGTGGGTGTCACCCACCTGCACGCCGTTGAGCCACGTCTTCAGGGTGAGGTGCACGCGGCCATCGCGCCAGGCGTCACCGAGCTCGTCGGGCGTGCAGGCCACCGGCGAGAACGCGGTGGCGGGCTTCCCCTGGAAGAAGCCGAAGCCCTTGGCGAGCTCGTCGGGGATGAGGTTGCGCAGGCTGACGTCGTTCACCAGCATGACGAGCCGCACGTACGCGCCG
>JALOQF010000492.1 GCA_025459425.1 Myxococcaceae bacterium
CTCGAGCTCATCCGGGCGCGCCACGCCGTCACCAGCCAGCCCCTCCTTCGCGCCGTGCTGGCCGAGACGCTGAAGGACGAGGCGCTCCACGTGCGCGCGGCGTGGCTGGCTGCCCATGAGGTGCTGCCCAACCTGGCGCGGCCACAGCGCCGGGAGCTCAAGCAGTACGGAGCGGCCCTCGGCGAGATGCTGCGGCGCACCTTCGGCACGAGGAGCCTCTCGCCGAAGCTGCGCCGGTCCGAGGCCCGGCTGCGTGACGAGACCGCCGCCGCTGGGCTTGGTGCCGTGTCCGCGGCGAAGGAAGACGCCATCGTCGACGCGACGCTCGAGGACATCGACTCGCGGCTCCGACGGCTCGGCATCACCTGAAGCACCAGCGAGGGCGAAGGGAGCGCATGCTCGAGCCCCTTCACTCGAACGACCGCGTCGACCTGACCCGTCGAGCCCTCGTCGCCGGCGCTGGGTGACGGAACACGATTCTGCTTTTCGCGCCACGCAGCGGAGTCGGAGGACCCGTGTCGGCGCAGAGAAAGCCGCGCCGTCAGCACCGCTCCCGCTCCGGGTGCACGACTCGGAGACTGCGCGCGGCCCGGTCATCGACCTCGTCGCCGGGCAGGATGCAGACGTCGGGGAGTGCCTCAGGGACGCACTTCAGCGCACCCGGTACGCGGCGAGGCACCGACGACGGAAATCGTGAAGCAATCGGGCCCGGCTGTCGATCTCGCGGCGCGATGTTCGTCGTTGCGAATGACGGCGCCGGATAGGCCGGCCCGCGACCCAGCGAAGGAGCAACCATGTCCAAGTACGCAATCCTCATTTACGACGACCAGGCGAACTACGTGAACGCGACACCCGAAGCGTGGCGCGCGGTGGTCGACGCGCACGTCACGTTCCGCAAACAGGTCTTGGAGCTCGGCGGGTCCCTCGTGGGCGGGGAGGCGCTCGCGCCTCCCTCGACCGCCACCACGATCATGGGTGGCAGCAAGGTGACGGACGGCCCGTTCATCGAGACCAGGAAGTCCTTCAACGGCTACTACGTCATCGAGGCGCGGAACCCCGCCCACGCCACCGAGATCGCCAGGCTGTGCCCAGCCCCGGGAGGTGGCGTCGAAGTTCGCCTCATCGTGGACCCGTCGACGAACCCGTTCTGATCGCTTCAGGCGTTGCGCCGACCTCGTCCGCCCGCCTTGCGGACGGGGTCGCGTCGAAGTCCTCGTCTTTTCACACCTCTTTGGACAAGGGCCCGTTCTTCGAGAATCTTCTGGGGCGCTGTCGAAAACGGGCCTGTCCGTTCGCTGGAGGGCTGAACCGGTTCCACACACGAAAGGACACAACCGTGAAGTACGTGATCATGTTTACCTTCGACCCCGCCCTCGACGCGCAGGTGCCGCCGGAGCGGATGCAGGGCCTCTACGCACGTGCGCATGAGTGGTACCGCGTGAATGCGGCGCAGATCGCCGATGGTGGCGCTCAGCTGCAGTCGGTCGAGACGGCGACGACCGTCAAGAACAGCCCGAGCGGCACCGTGGTGGTCGATGGGCCGTTCTCCGAGGCGAAAGAGGTCATCGGCGGCTTCAGCATCATCGACGTTCCGAATCTGGACGCTGCGATCAAGCTGGTTCGGACGTGGCCGTTCCTCGAGCTGCCCAGCTGGGGCGTGGAGATTCGCCCGATCTTGACCGTCGGTCGAAAGTCCGAGGGGTGAGCGGCTCGAATGCCGCAGTCCGTCCGGACGCGGTGAGCGCGCCGAGCGGTCCGCGAGACCAGATCGCCGCGTCCGATCACGTGCTTTCGCAAGTCGTGCGTGAGCAGGCGGGACGGGTCGTGGCGGCGCTGGCCGCGTCCCTCGGAAGCCTGGACCTCGCTGAAGAGTCGGTGGCCGAAGCCATCGAGGAGGCACTCCGCGCGTGGCGAAAGGGCGGGCTCCCACAAAACCCGGGCGCCTGGCTCACGCAGGCCGCGCGCCACAACGCGCTCGATCGACTCCGCCGCGAGAAGACGTACCGCACCAAACTGACCGACATGGCGCCGAGCATCGATTCGAAGTCAGCGGCGCCGGGAGAACCGGGGGCCGACCCGTCTCGTGAGGCCGACGAGCGGCTTCCGCTCCTCTTTGGATGCTGCCACCCCGCACTGGCACCGGACGCGCAACTGGCGCTCACGCTGCGGGCGGTGTGCGGCCTCACCACCGCGCAGATCGCCCGCGCCACCTTCAGCACGGAGCCCGCCACGGCGCAGCGAATCGTGCGGGCCAAGCGAAAGATCGGCGCGACCGGCATTCCGCTGCAGATACCGGAGTCGACCGAGCGAGCGGAGCGACTCGACGTCGTCCTCACGATCGTGTCGGTCATGTACAACGAAGCGCACTTCGTCGAGGGCGGCAGCGCCGCCGCAGACCGCGACCTCGCCGACGATGCGCTGTGGCTTGCCGACGTCGTCGCGGCCGCGTTGCCGGGCGAGGCAGAGGCCCACGGCCTTCTGTCGCTGCTTCTGTTCCATCGGGCGCGGGAGTCAGCACGCTCCGTGGGCGGCGAGCTCGTTCTGCTCGTCGACCAGGACCGGTCCAGATGGGACCGGGCCCACATCGCACGCGCCCACATCGAGTTGGAGCGGGCCGCGCGACTGCGCCGCCCAGGCCGCTGGCAACTGCAAGCAGCCATCGCGGCCTGCCACGCAGACGCCGAAACCGCCGCCGCGACCGACTGGCCACAGGTGCTCGCCCTGTACGATCTGCTGCTTGGCCACGATCCGTCGCCCGTCGTCCGACTCAACCGGGCCGTCGCCCTGGATCAGGTTGGTGCCCACGTCGAAGCGCTCACCGAGCTCGACGCCCTCGAGGGCGCGCTCTCGCGGTCCCACCTCTGGCATGCCGTACGCGCGCACGTGCTTCGGCGACTCGGACGCGACGACGAGGCCCTCGCCGCGAATCTGCGCGCCCTGGACCTGACAGCGAATGAAGCAGAACGTCGACTCCTCGCGGCCCGCACCGGTCGATGACCGTTCGTTGGCGCCGCCGAACTCACCGGTGCCGACCACCGGCTGCCCTCGAGCCGAGACGTCGCGCGCGCCTGGTCGTGACAGCGTGAGTCGGTGGGCGAAAGCACGTTCACGAACGAGCGCTGCGCCCCGCCGCCCGTGAACGCTGGCGCAACTTCCCCGGGGGGAACGGTTCGGCCGGGCCGCGCGCACAGCCGAAGCGCCTCAGGGAGAACCGGGCGCAGCGCCGGACGGCTCACCTGGCTTCGTCTGGGCCACCGTCGCCGCCAACCGCTCGCGCATGCGCTTCTGCGCCTCGCGCTCGACGTTCTTGTACGTGTCGGTGACGCCCTTCTCGTTCCCCAGGTTCGCCGCGAACGCGGGCACCCACCCGCCGGGGTCGACGGCGAACTTGTGCACCAGCCACGTCTTCCCGTTCTCGCGCGCCGTCGCCAGCCACATGCCGTCGTTCGTCTTGAGGCGAATGACTCCGGCGCGCTCGGGCGTGTGCGTCGGCCGCGCCACCCACTTCGCCTCGAAGGTGCCCGTGCCGTCTGGCTTCACCGACTGCGGCTGCCAGAGCTGCGTGACGTAGTCGCGCTTGCCGACGATGGGCAGGTCGATGAGCGTGTAGATGAAGACGCTCTGATCTTCCGGTCGCTCGCCGATGATCCGCGCGTCCTTCATGTAGGGCATGAACGACTTGAGCCGGGGCACGTTCATCAACGCGTCCTGCACGTCGACGAGCGGCGCGTCGATCTCGCCCTCGGCCCACACCTCTTTGATCGGCGTCCCCGGCAGCGACCGGTTCTTCACCGTCACCGGCCCCGTCACCACCGTCGTCCACGCCTCCTCGGCGCGGCACACGCCGCCCCAGACGATGGCGACAACGGCGATGGCAGACAGTCGCGTCATGGGTGTTCTGGCACGAGTGTCACAGTGTAGCGCTGGCGAGAGGTGCGTGCTACGCGCGCCGCTTCCCAACGGTTTTGAAGGGTTGGAGCTGTTCAATGGCGCCTGATTCTCGCACCGGGCATTGGCTGACGCGGCTGGCGACGTTCAGCTTCCAGCGGCCTGCCGTGGTCTTCATGGTGCTGCTGACCCTCGGCGGTACCTTCGCATTCATCGCCAGCCGCCTGGGCTTCCGCGGCGACTTCATCGAGCTGCTGCCAGACTCGACGCGCGAGGTGCAGGACCTCAAGGTCGTTCAAGAGATGGCCGGCGGCGGCGGCTACTTCGTGGTGCGCGTGCGCGGGTCGACCACGGAGGGCCGGCGGGCGTTCGCCACCGCCCTCGCGCAGCGCCTGGAGCAGGAACCCACGCTGGTGTCGTACGTCGAGTACCGGTTCGATGCGTCGTTCTTCAAGAGCCGCGCGCTGTGGCTGCTGCCGGCCGCGAAGCTGAACGCCCTGGCCGACGACGTCGACGCGCGCATCACCTGGGAGAAGCAGCGGGCGCTGCCGGGCTTCGTCGACCTGCTCGACGAGGAGCCTCCGCCGACGCTCGAGGCCATCGAGAAGAAGTACGCCAGCCAGGCCCGACAGAGCGAGTTCATCGAGGGCCGCACGGCGCCCGAGCTGTACCTCTTCGTCACCGAGGTCTCGCAGGCACTGACGGCGCAGCACCCCGGCATCGAGACCGACTTCACCGGCGCCTACGTGGCGCGCGTCGAAGAAGACGACGTGATGCGCGAAGACCTCGGCCGGGCGGGCCTCGTGTCGTCGGTGCTGGCGCTCACCATCATCCTCCTGTCGACGCGGCGGCTGACGGCGCTGCTGGTGGTGGCGCTCCCGGTGGCGCTCGGCATCTCGGCGACGTTCGCCTTCGCCTACTTCACCATCGGGCACCTCAACCCCGTCACGGGCTTCCTTGGCGCCATCCTGGTGGGGCTGGGGCTCGAGTACGGCACGCACCTGGCCATGCGGTACTGGGAAGAGCGGCGCGACCAGGACGTGCTCCCGGCCCTGCGCACGACGGTCTTGAGCACCTTCCCCGGGGCCATCACCAGCGCGCTCACGAACTCGGTCGCCTTCCTCGTGCTGCTCGCCAGCCGCTTCGACGCCTTCAAGCAGTTCGGCGGCATCGCTGGCTTCGGCGTGATGGCCACGGTGATCTCGGCCTACGTCATGGCGCCGGCCATTCTGCGCCTCGCCGAGGCCGTGCGGCCCTTCAAGGCCCGCCCACTCGCGCTCGACGCGCAGGGCCAGCCGGTGACCGGTCCGCGCGTGCCCACGGCGGCGCTGGTGGCCCTCGTGGTCGGCATCACCGCGCTGGCGGCGGTCTCGGCGACGTACGCCCCGAAGGCCTCGTTCGAGAAGGACCTGAAGCGCCTCAAGGGCAAGTCCCCCGCCACCGAGCTCGACGAGGCCATCAACGAGCAGCTCGGCGTCATCATGACGCCGGCCATCGTCGCGGTGCGCTCGCTCGACGAGGCGCAGACGCTGGCCACCCTCTCGCGCCGCTTCAAGGACGAGAAGGGCGCCGCGTCGGCCATTCAAGACGTGGCGAGCCTCAACGACTTCTACCCCCCGCCCGCCGAGCTCGAGGCGCGCCAGGCCGGCCTCGATCGCCTCAGGCAGGTGCTGGGCCGGGTGCCCGAGTCGATTCGCACCGGGAAGGACCGCGAGCGCTTCGAGCAGCTCTCGAGCATGCTCGACGCCAGGCCCTGGGGCCCGGGCGAGGTGCCGAACGAGATCCGCCGCCGCTTCCAACCGATTCGGGGCGAGGGCACCTTCGTGCTCATCTTCCCCGCGCTGACTGGCTACAACGCCGACTCGCTCGATCGCTGGGCGGCCGACCTCGACGAGGTGGCGGCGCGGAGCATGGCGGCGGGCCTCGACCCCCGCGTGCTCGACACCAACCGCATCGCCTCGCGCATCTTCACCATCGTGCGCCAGGACGGCCCCTTCATCATGCTGGCCGCGGGCGTGGTGGTGTTCTTGATGATCCTCGTCAGCCTGCGCTCGCTGCAGCGCACGGTGCTGGTGACGGTGCCGCTGTACATCGGCATCACCTGCATCTTCGGCGCGATGCAGCTCTTCGACGTGAAGCTGAACTTCCTCAACGTGGTGGTGTTGCCCAACCTGCTCACCATCGCCGTCGACAACTCGGTGCACCTGTACCACCGGTACATGGAGGAAGGCCGCGGCTCCATCGGCCACGCGCTCAAGCACACGGGCTTCGCCAGCATCGTCGCCACGTGCAGCAACGCCGCCGGCTACGCGGCCCTCTTCGTGGCCCGGCACGAGGGCCTGCGCAGCATCGCGTGGCTCGCGGTGCTGGGCGTCATCTGCAGCTTCCTCGGCACCACCGTGCTCTTCCCGGCCCTGCTCGAGCTGGTCGAGCGGCTCACCGTCAAGCCGAAGCCAGCCCCCGAGACGGCGGCGAAGTAGTCACTCGGCGAGCTCGGGCCGCCCCTGCACCACCATCATCGTCCCGGTGAGCGTGGTGCACAGCGTCTGCTTCTCGCCAGCGAGCGCGAAGACGTCGCCCTGCACCACCGAGATGGTGCGGCCCGCCTTCACCACCCGGCCCTTCGCGATGACGGCGTCTCCGCGCGCGGGCGTGAGCAGGTTCACCTTGAACTCGATGGACAAGACGCCGGCGCCCTCGGGCATGAGCGTCAGCGCCGCCCAGCCGCACGCGCTGTCGACGACGGTGGCGAGGACGCCCGCGTGGAAGAAGCCGTGCTGCTGGGTGAGGTCTTCCCGGAAGGGCAGCCGCAGGTCGACCTCGCCCGGCGCCACGCGCAGCAGCTCGACCCCGAACGTGGCCATCACGCGCTGGCGCTCGAAGCTGCGGCGAACGCGCGCCTCGGGGCTCACAACAGCTTCTTCATCTCGAGGTGCGGCATGCCGGCCTCTTCGAAGACCGCGCCGTGCGCCTCGTAGCCATGGCGCTTGTAGAACTCCATCGCCGACAGCTGCGCATGGAGGAGGATGCCGCGCAGGCCCCGCCTCTTCGCCTCGGCCTCGAGCGCCTCGAGCAGCCGCCCGCCCACGCCCGACTGGCGATCGCTCGACAGCACCGCCATGCGGCCCACGCGGCCCCAGGGCCCGTGCTCTCCTGCTGGCGCGGCCGGGAGCACCCAGAGGCGACCGGTGCCCACGGCGTGCTTGCCCTTCATCGCCAGCACGTGGAACGCGGTCGCGTCTTCCGCGTCGCGCTCGAGCGACTCCGGCACGCTCTGCTCCTCGATGAAGACGACCTCACGAATGGCGAGCGCCTGGAACAGCTCGCCCTCGTTCTGCACCGGGACGATGACGATGGGCGTTGCGGTGTCCGACATCGCGGCGCGTGATAGGGCACTTCGCAGGTGATGGCAAACGCACGCAGCCTCGTCGTCTACTACCTGCTCTTCTTCATGTTCGTGGGCGTGACGCTGCCGTTCCTGCCCGTGTACTACCAGTCACTTGATATCAAACCTTCGGACATCGGCCTGCTGCTGTCGGTGGGGCCGGTGTTCTCGCTGGTC
>JALOQF010000148.1 GCA_025459425.1 Myxococcaceae bacterium
CGAATGACGGTGGGCGAGCCTCCGTCGGCGCCGCGCACCAGCGCGTAGCCCCGCATCGGAGACCCGAGCGCCACGGCGCCCTGGTACGCCAGCAGGTCGATGGAGAAGAACGTCACCCCATCAGCCAGGAAGCTCACCGAGCCCGGGAAGGAGTCGAGCGACGCGCGGTAGCCGGCGATGGCCATGTCACGCACCTGCTGCTGCGTCACCGACTCGTCGTACGCGCCCGTCTGCGCAATCTCGCCGAGCATCTGCGCGGCATAGTACTGGTTCTCGCCGGTGGGCTCCTGCGTCAGCGCCGTCGCGAACGCGTAGAACGTCGGCACGCCGCCCACCGTCGCGAGCAGCTGCCACTTCGTCCCCACGCCGCCGTCGGGTTGCACGCGCAGGTTGAGCGCTCCTTCGCGAAACGGGTTCGCCGGGTCCTTCAGCACCGACTGGCTCGGGTAGATGCCCTCGCGGAAGTCGACGGGCTTGAACAGCAGGCCCGACACGTTCTCTCCAAACCGGTACTCCGCCGGCGGCCCGCACGAGACGAGCGCCAACACCACGAGCACGAAGCGGGCTTCAGAGGCTGAAGCGGACATAGGTCTTCACCTCCCATTCATTGCCGACGACGAGCTGGGTCACGTCGAAGCGCGGCGAGTTCACGTCGAGCACGCGGTGCTTGCCCGCGATGCCCAGCTTCGTCTGCAGCGGCGCGAACCACCGCGGAGCCTGCGCCGTCCACGCGATGTCCAGCATCGTCTGCGTGCGGAACGTGAGGCCGAAGTCGCGGTGGTAGTCGAACGGGCCGAAGTCGTTCAGCTTGAAGAAGCCGGTGATGACGAGCCGGGAGTAGTCGAGCCGCGCCTCGACGCCGGCCCGCGTCACCAGCCGGGTGGCGTTGCCGTTCGCCTGCGCCGTGCCGCCCCACACCGCGCCGGTGAGGCGCGCGCCTCCGACGTTGGTGACGAAGCGGCCCCACACCTCGACGAGGTCCTGCGCGGGCACCGAGTTGGGGAACGCGAAGAAGGTGCCGTTGCCCAACACACCAATCGACGAGTCCATCACCGTCGGCTGGTGTTTGTAGATGACGTCGAGGCTCGCCGCGAAGGGCGCGTTCTCTTTCTGCGGGTTGTCCCACGCGAAGAACCACGTCGCCGGCGTCGGGTCGAACACCAGCATCAGCTCGGCCGCCAGCATCTCGCGGTTCGAGCGCACCCAGAACGGGTCAGCCAGCTGGTTGCGTGGGCCGCTGCCCCGGTAGAGCGTGCCGGAGCGCGGGTCGTAGAAGTCGGGAATCTGCGCGAGCGGGCCGACGAGCGGCTTCTGGTACAGCACGTTCGGCGCGAGCTGGAAGCTCTGCCCCAGCTGGAACACCGCGCCCGCGATGCCGTGGTAGTGGTTGCCCTGCCCGCTCTCCTTCACGCGGAAGCCCGCGAGCGTGATGGTCTGGTCGGTCTGGCTGTCGGCCACGAGGCCGCGGTAGCCCGCCTGCGCGTAGAAGTTCGCGACGCCGCCCTGGTACGTCAGCTTCGCCTTCGCGCCGAGCATGTCGTACCAGCGCACCGTGTCGTCGAGCAGCCAGTACCCGGAGTTGAGGTACGAGTCCTGCCCCTGCGGCGCGGCGACCGAGTTGGTGAAGGTTCGCCCGATGCGGTCGTAGCCCGCGACGATGCCGCCGGCCTCGAGCTTCCAGCCGCCCGACTTCCACCCGCCGTACACCGTCGTCTTCGCCGTCTGCGGCACCGGCAGAATCGCGCTCACCGCCGCCGAGTTGCGCTGCGCGATGTCCTGCTGGTGCATCACCGCGAGCTCCACCGGGCCGAAGGTGCGGTAGTACTTCGCGATGACGCTCGGGTTGGCGCCCCAGTAAATCTGCTCGCCGAAGGCAATCTTGAGCCCCTCGAGCGCCTTGTGGCCCGAGAACACGATGCCGTTGGGCGCGTCGGCGTTGTAGAGGTCGACCGACGGTTGGTAGTTCGCCTCGGGGTACAGCGCGAAGAAGTCGCCCTCGTAGCCCCAGTGGTAGTGGCCCTTGCGGAAGAAGCCCACCACGTCGAACCACGCCTCCTTCCACTCGAGCTCGGCCTGGTACACCTTGAAGGTGAGCGGGCCGCGGCGCTCGAAGAAGATTTCGTCGATGGGGTTGGTGGCGACGTTGCCGAGGAAGTTCATGATGACCTTCCCGCGCACGTTGGCCGTCGGCTGCACCTCGGCGCCGAGGAAGACGGACTGGGTGTGGTCGAAGCGCGTGGTGGCGCGCGCCGCGTCGTTGAGTCGCTGGCCGCCGGTGGTGAACGTCGACAGCTCGAACACGGCGTCGGTGAGGTGCACCATGTTGGCGAGCGCCTGGAGCGCGCTGTTGCCCCCAATCGCCCGGTCGGCGGCGGCGTCTCTGGCGGCGCCCCGCAGGTCGATGGCGTCCCAGTGCTGCTCGATGTCGCGGGCCGTAATGCCGCCCTGGTACGGGTCGAGCGCGAAGCCGCGCTGCAACACGAAGTAGGCCGCGCGCGGGTGCAGGGGAATCACCTCGCCGGGTGACGAGGGGTCCTTGGCGACGATGCCCCACCACTCCTCGTTCATGTTGTTCTCGCCCTCGACGAAGTCCTCGGCGTAGCCGCCGTTCGCCCACGAGGCGTTGGTGTCGTGCTGGTCGAGCTGCGCGTCTTGCAGGTACTTCCACCAGCCGTCGGCCCACTGGAAGGTGAAGCCGCCGATGGCGTTGCCCGCGAGGCCCTTGCCCGACGTCTGCAGGTCGATTTCGCGCCACTGGTCGCGCAGCACGCTGGCCTGGGTGAGCTCGTCTTCGCGCTGCTCCTTCTGGTTCCACGCGTCGGCACCGAACTCGGTGAAGACGAAGGGCAGGCCCAGCTTGTCCTTCACCACCTGAAAGAGGTTGCCCGCCGAGCGGCCGCGGTAGACGTTCGCGCCCATCACGTCGAGGCCGCGGGGCTTGCAGTGCTTCGCGATGAGGTCGATGAACTGCAGGTCGCCGTTGGCCATCGCGACGGGGTGCGCCGGGTCGCGGGCCTTCACGTCGGCGATGACGTCACCGAAGAGGCGGTAGAGCGCCTCGGCCCGCGCGTCCTGCTTCTGCTCGACGGGCAGGTTGGCGATGGCGGCGTTTTCCCAGACGAGGCCGTAGTTGTTCTCGTTGCCGAGCAGCCACATCAGCAGGCCCGGCGTGTGCTTGAGGCTGTCGACGAGCGCGACGACCTCGGCGCGAATCACCTCGCGCGTGCGGGCGTCGGAGTAGTCGGTGATGGGGTGCCACACGCCGTCGATGGTCATGCCGTAGCGGCCGACGGTGTGGTTCAGCACCGTGTAGATGCCGTACGTCTCGTAGACGTACCGAATCCACTTCGCCGGCATGCCCGAGTACACGCGCAGCACGTTCACGCGGCCGGCCTTGAGCAGCTTCATCTCGTGGTCGAGCGCGGCCTTCACCTCGGCGTCGGGGCGCTCCCAGAGGGAGTACGTGTAGTTCGTGCCGACCGGTGAGTAGTCCCAGTTCACCCCGCGCAGCATGAGCGGCCGCCCGTCGACCTCGAGGCGCGAGCCCTGCTCATCGGTGACGACTTGAATTCGGCGGGCGTCGTCTGCGAGCGCCGGCGCCGACACGAGCAGGGACCAGACGACGACCCCGAGCATGGCCGCGCGCTTCGAGCCCGCGGGGCGTGTCGCGTCGGAGCCCACCCGGGCTCGTCGGACGTCGCGAGGGGCACCGTGCTGGCGAACGCGTTCTCCTGCCGTCGACCGAACGGGCGGCCGAACGGGAAGAAGGCGCTCTTCGCGAGGCACCACCGCGCGCTCGAGTGGGCGCGGCTGCCGGGGCGCGCCCGGCTGCGCCAGGCGACGATGAGACGACCAGTCCGTCATGGAGCCTTCCCCCCGAGGCGGTTCTCCCGCAGCACCTGCGCGAGCCACCGGCCGCTGTCCTTGATGGTGCGTCGCTGCGTCGCGAAGTCGACGTGCACGAGCCCGAAGCGCTTCTGGTAGCCGTGCGACCACTCGAAGTTGTCGAGCAGCGACCAGACGAAGTAGCCCTCGAGCGGCACGCCCGCGGCGACGGCGTCGCAGCACGCGGTGAGGTGGCCTTCGAGGTACACCCGCCGGGCCTCGTCGCGCACGCGGCCCGTCGCGTCGGGGCCCGTCGCGTAGGCGGCGCCGTTCTCAGTGACGAAGAGCCGCTTCGGGCGGTACTCGCGGTGCACGTGCACGAGCGAGTCGAAGAGGCCGCGCGGGTACACTTCCCAGCCCATGTCGGTGAGGCCGGCGGGGTCGGGCACGGGAATGGTGCGGGGCCGGTTCTCGGCTTCGGGAATGGCCGACGAGCGCACGATGGCGCGCGAGTAGTAGTTGACGCCGAGGAAGTCGGTCGGCGTGGCGATGGTGTCGAGGTCGCCCGGCTGCACCGCCTCGAACGCCGCGCCGTGGCCCGCGGCCGTGTACTCGGCCACCTTGTCCTGCGGGTAGCCGCGCCCGTGGAGCGGGTCGAGGTACCAGCGGTGGAACTCTCCATCGAAGGCGCGCGCGGCGGCGACGTCGGCGGCGCTGTCGGACGCAGGCATCGACGGCGAGAGGATGACGACGATGCCTGCGCGCGAGGCGGGCACGTTCGAGTGAATGACGGGCACCGCGCGGCCATGCGCGAGGAGCACGTGGTGCGCCACCCGCAGGCCCGTCGTCCAGTCCTTCAGCCCGGGCGCCTGCACGCCGTGCACGTGGCCCAGCACCGCGACGCACCACGGCTCGTTGATGGTGACCCAGTCCTTCACGCGGTCGCCGAGGCGGCGGGTGACGACGTCGGCGTAGCGCTCGAACGCCGAGACGAGGTCGCGCGAGGCCCAGCCGCCGCGGTCCTGCAGGGCCTGCGGCAGGTCCCAATGGTACAGCGTGGCCATCGGGCGCAGGCCGTGCTCGAGACAGCCGTCGACGAGCCGCTCGTAGAAGTCGAGGCCCTGCTCGTTGACGGCGCCCGTGCCGAGCGGCACCACGCGCGGCCAGGCGATGGAGAACCGGTACGCGCCCAGGCCGAGCTCGCGCACGAGGCCCAGGTCTTCCCGGAAGCGGTGGAAGTGGTCGCAGGCGACGCGCCCATCGGAGCCGTCGGCGATGGCGCCGGGCCGCTGGCAGTAGCGGTCCCAGATGGACTCACCGCGCCCGCCCTCGGCGCTGGCGCCTTCGATTTGAAACGACGAGGTGGCCGCACCCCAGAGGAAGGGCGTCGGCAGCGCGCGCGCCTCAGACATGCACGGCCTTGCGGTTGAAGCAGCGCACGCGGCGGTCGTCGGACACGGGCTCGAGGCGCGGCATCTGGTCCTTGCACTGGCTGGTGGACTCGGGGCAGCGGGAGCGGAAGGGGCACCCTCCACCACCCGCGGGGCTCGGCAGCATCGGGTGCGTCTCTTTCGGCGCGCGGGGCACGCCACGGGGCAGCGCCGACATGAGCGCCTGGGTGTACGGGTGCGACGGCGCGGTGAGAATCGCCTCGGCCGGGCCGTCTTCGACGATGCGCCCGGCGAAGAGCACGACGACGCGGTCACACAAGAGCCGCGCGGTGGCGAGGTCGTGCGTGATGAGCAACAGCGCGATGCGCTGCTCCTTCACCAGCGTCTGCAGCACGCCCAGCACGCCCATGCGCACCGACGCGTCGAGCATCGAGGTGGGCTCGTCGGCCATCAGCACCCGCGGCTCGACCGCCAGCGCCCGCGCGATGGCGACGCGCTGCCGCTGCCCACCGGAGAGCTCGGTCGGGTACGCGTCGAGGTAGTCGGCGGCCGGCTGCAGCCCCACCATCGTGAGCAGCTCGAGCGCGCGCGCCTCGACCTTGTCCTTCGGCACGCGCTGGTGCCGCAGGAGCGGCCGCTCGAGGTGATGCCGGATGGAGTGGATGGGGTTGAGCGAGGCGAAGGGGTCTTGAAACACCATCTGCAGCTGGGAGCGGAAGGCGAGCGAGGGCCCGCGCTTCTCCTTCACCAGCATGTCGACGCCCTCGAGCGCGACCGAGCCACCGTCGGGCTCGACCAGCCGGCACAGCAGCTTCGCGATGGTGCTCTTGCCGCTGCCGCTCTCGCCCACCAGCGCCACCGCTTCTCCCGCCGACACCTCGAAGGACACGTCGTCGACCACCCGCCGCGCGCCGTAGTCCTTCATCAGACCGCGGACCTGCAGCAGCGGTGGAGTCGGGGCACCCATGCGACGCGCGAGCTTTGTGCGGCAGTCGAACAAAGGCAACCCCGCTCACGCCGCTGCGCGGTGACGCATCGCGGCGTCGCCGGAGCGCCCGGAGCCTCACGACGCAGGGTGTCAGCCGAGGGACTTCACCTGCACGCCCCCGGTTGACGCCCCCTGGAGGCCCTTCTCGTTTGTTTGAGCGCGCAACAAAGTCCGCGTGTCCTCGGTCGCCAGAGGACGCTTGCCAGCCACGACACCCGCTGCACCCAACGACCCTGGAGACCGCGTCATGACGCCTCACAGACACCTCCCTCGAAGCCCCGTCGTTCTTCTTCTCGCCTCGGCGCTCGCGCTGGTGGCGTGTGACACGAGCAGCGGCGTCGACGCCGGCATGGGCGGTGGAGCCGCAGGCGGCAGGACGACCGGCGGCGGAACTGCCGGTGGCGCGATGGGCGGAGGCACGACGGGCGGAGGGACGGCGGGTGGTTCGGCCGGTGGCTCCGCGGGCGGTTCGGCGGGAGGCACGGCGGGCGGAACGGCCGACGCCGGCACGCCTGACTGCGCGCACACGGTGCCGACGAGCGTCGCCGGCTTCACCACCATCACCTTCAGTGAGTCGGGCGCGACGTTGACGGGCTTCGGCGGCGCGGAGGACTCGCAAATCGTCGGCGACCCCGAGTGTGGACCGGCGTCGGCGAACCGGGTGCTCCTCGTGGGCCGCTCGCCGACCGCGATGACGTTCGCCGGGACGACGGTGTCGACGCTCGCGGGCAACCAGGTGGCGCGCATCGTCTTCTCGGCGGGCAACACGCAGATGAGCGTGCGCACGCGCTCGGCCGTCTCCGGCATCAAGGTGCGCCTCAAGGTCGAAGACGCGGCGGACCCGACGCGCTCGGTCGAGACCGAGGCCACCACCACCGTCGCCAACGCGTGGGAGACGCTCACCTTCGACTTCTCGCGCCAGGCCATGGGCACGGCGCCGGTGAACTTCGCCTTCACCTACAACCGCGTGACCATCTTCTTCGACTTCGGCACGGCGGGCTCGGCGGCGAACGCGCGCGCGTACTACGCCGATGACCTCGCCTTCATCGGCGCTGGCGCGGCGACCGACGGCGGCATGGGCGGTGGTTCGGCTGGTGGTGCCGCGGGTGGTTCGGCTGGCGGCTCGGCTGGCGGCTCGGCTGGCGGCTCGGCTGGCGGCTCGGCTGGTGGCTCGGCTGGTGGCTCGGCGGGTGGTTCAGCTGGTGGCTCCGCGGGTGGTTCAGCTGGTGGCTCCGCGGGTGGTTCGGCTGGCGGCTCCGCAGATGGTGGTGTGGCGCCCTTCGCCGTCTTCGTCGACGACTACCGCCCCGGCGCGACCTTCGCCGACTTCGGCAGCTCGGTGAACGCCAACGCGCGCGACACCGCGGTGACGAACAACGGCCGCGCGTCGCTCCGCGTGGTGGGTCCGTCGACCAGCTACACCGGCGGCGCCGTCGTCTCGGCCACGCCTGTCGACCTGCGCGCCTACAACGTCATCACCTTCTGGGCCCGCGCCTCGGCCGCGACGACGGTCGACAACCTCGGCTTCGGAGACACCGCGAGCCCGGTCGGCCTGCCCCTCATCGCCGAGTTCAAGAACACGATGATTGGCACCGGGTGGCAGAAGTACACGCGGCCCATTCCCAACCCGGCGGCGCTCGCGGCCAACCGCGGCCTCTTCTTCTTCGCCGGTGTGCCTGCGGGCGTGACGGTGTGGTTCAACGACATTCAGTTCGAGGCCATCAGCCAGGCCGAGCTCACCACCGCCGTCGGCGTCGTCACCAACGTCTCCATCAACTGGCCGGGCGCACGCACCCTCGCGGCCGGCGCGACGTTCCAGATCGACTCGGCGCCCAACACCGTCTTCTACACGACGCCCACCGCGTACCGCGTCGGGTGGAACTACTTCACCCTGCGCTCGAGCAACCCGGGCGTGGCGACGGTGGACTCGAACGGCCTCGTCACGGCCGCCGACGCCGGCATGGCGGTCATCAGCGCGGGGCCCTTCGGCGGCTTCAACGTGCCGGGCAGCACCACCATCACCGTGCCGGGTGGCTCGTTGCCTACCGCGCCGATGTCACCGGCGATGGACCCGGGCGCACGGACGCCGAACCAGGTCGTGTCGCTGTACACGAGCAGCGGCATCTACGCGACGCGCGCCATCGACACCTTCGGCACGCCGTGGAGCAACGGCGGCGCTGGACCCAACCTGAGCGACTTCACCATCGGCAGCGGCCCGACGGCCCGCATCGTCAAGCGCTACACCTCGCTCAACTTCGTGGGCTGGGAATCGCTCAACGCCAACCCGTACCTCAACGTGCCCGGCAGCTGGACGCTCCACTTCAGCGTGTGGACGTCGAACGCCACCACGTTCTCGGTGAAGCTGGTGACGTTCAACCCGGCGTCGCCCGGCGGCATGATGGGCGGCACCAACGGCGCCGAGTTCCAGTTCAACTTCTCGAACCTCACCCAGGGCCAGTGGAACGAGCTGAACGTTCCGCTCTCGGCCTTCACCGGCGTCGACACCACCCGCATCGGGCAGATCATCATCGCGAACAACACGCCCACGCTCGAGTCGGGCACGTTCTTCCTCGACAACATCTACTTCTTCCAGTGACCTGAAGGTCGATGCTGTCGGAGTGCGGCTCCCCTGGTTCTCGACCGGGGGAGCCGTTCTCGTTTTGGCCGCCGCTCTGACATCGGCGTCAAGGCGCTCCTGTCAGAGAGGCCCTGCTCCGACGAGCGCTGCCTGCGCGATTCCGCGCACTTCGGGCTGGCGTGTGACTTGCCAGCAGCGCCGCGGCGTTTCTCAGCGCAGGCCGGCGACTGGAGACGACGGGGAGACCGACGATGAAGACGTGGACGCTGCTGCTCGCAGGCGTGGTGGGGGTGTCGTTGCAGGGCTGCGCAGACGGAGGCACGGGCGACAACGGCCGCGTGCGCTTCTCGCAGGTGGTGAACTTCGTCGAGACCGACGACTTCAGCCCGCCGCTGGTGGTGGGGCGCACGGTGCTCATTCGCCTCGAGCACGCGCCGCTCGGCGGCCAGAGTTTTCCCGAGCTGAACCTCGAGGTGACGGGCGGCGCCGCGCAGGTGTTGCCGCTGGGCTTCGCGCAGTTCGCGGTGCGCCTCGACGACGCGGCGGCGTACCGGTTCCGCGCGCGCGAGGGCACGAAAGAAATCGACGCCATCACCGTCACCGCGGCGCGCGGCGCGTCGATGCGGCTGCACCGCCAGGCGCGCCTCGTCACCACCGGCACCGACGCGAGCGGCAAGCGCTGCGCGCGCGGCTCGACGGTCGAGCTGACCGACCTCGTGCTCGCACCGAACCAGGAGGCGATGGTGACGGTGGTGCCACTCGATGGCTCGGGCGCTCCGATGCTGGGCCTGCTGCAGCTCACCGCGAAGGCGAGCCGCGACGACGTCGAGCTCGACACGCCGTTCTTCTTCCAGGGCGGCAGCCCCAACACGCTGGTGATTCGGCCGACGCTCGCGAGCGGCCCGCTGGGTGACGCGTCGGTCGAGATTTCGGAGCCCGCCTTCGCGCCGCTGACGCAGCCGATTCGGGTGGTGTCGAGCGAGGCGAGCGTCACCTGCGACTGAAGCGCACCGGTTGATCAGCCCATGGCGTCGGGCCGAAGCCGACGGGGCGCGGATTCAGCCCGCTGACTGACGTGTGGCGCCGCATCGTCTCGCCTCGGAGGCTCGAGCGCACGTCGTCAGTCTCCGGGACGTCGTGGGCGCGGCGGGACGAGTGACGCCACGTCGGAGGCGCAGCTCGCCCGTTCACCGTCGTGTGCGCTGTAGCGCATCCCTTCTCCCTTCATGGTCGTCTCGCTGGCGCTTGCGTGCTCGGCGCGCGGCGACGTCGTGGAAGACGCGCGCGCCGACCTGGTGACGCGGTGGACTTGCCCGTCCGAGCGTGCGTCGCCCTCGGGCAGGACCGGGGCCGCGTGGCTGTGGCAGACTCCCATCTTCTCGAGGAGGGACGCCATGGCCTGGAGCACGTGGACGCGGTGGAACGACACCATCGAGCAGACGCTGAGTGACGCGCAGCACGCAGCCGCCGGAGACGCGAGCCTCGCCGACGCGAAGACGCAGGCGCGGAAGACGGGCACGCCCGGCATCCTCACCGTCGACACGCTGGCCGACCACCTCATGCTGGGCCGCCTCTGGGTGCTCTCGCACGACGACCTGCACCAGCACTTCGGCTCGAAGACGCCGCCCAAGAAGGCCATCGAAGCCGTGCAGGCCACCTTCATCGAGTCGCTCGAAGCGGGAGAATCGGTGGCGGTGACGGCCTTCGCGCGCGGCGTGCCGACGGCGGTGCTCTTCGCCGGCCGGCCAGGCAAGCGCTGACGTCGGTCTCGGCGCCGTGCGCACGTCGTGCAGCGTCGCGCAGGTGGCCGCGATGGCTCGCGTGGAGCGACTGGGCTCCTGCACCCCTCGCAGCGGAGGCCGCGCCCGACTGGCGCAGTCGCCTCACCCGCGCGTGGGGTTCGGAGGCCCGCGCCGCGGCGGCACCACGGGAATCGGCGCGACGGGACAGTCGGTGCACGGCCCCTTCAGCGGAACGCGCAGCACCTGCCCGACCCGCAGCAGGTGCGTCGTCAGGCCGTTGCGTCGCTTGAGCCGCGAAACCGAGCTGCCGTACCTCACCGCGATGGCCCCCAGCGTGTCGCCCTTCTTCACGCGGTGCAGCGCGACGTTCTCTTCCGGTCGCACGGGCATGAGCGGCGCCAGGCGGTAGGCGAGCTCCTGCGCGCGCGGGTTCCAGTAGCGCACGTGAAAGTGGTCGCGGTGCTTGCGCGCGTGGTGAAACACCGAGCGCGGCCCGGCCTTGAAGAGCGAGTCGAGCCACGCGCGGTCTTCACCCTGCTTCAGCGCGTACGCGTACAAGACGTTCTGCACGCGCCAGTCGAGCAGCACGTACTGCACGTCACCGTGCATCAGGAGCGCCTTCACGAAGGCCCAGTTCATCGCGACGTCCATCACCTTCTCGCGCTCCTTCACCCGGTACGGCTCGTCGCCCGGGTAGAAGAGGCCGATGTCGACGTCGCGGCCCACCTGGTGCGTGACGTGCGGCGGCAGGAAGCCGCCTTCGGGGCCGCTCACCTGGCCCACCCGCACCGGGGCCCCTTCGGGGAACCACTCGCGCAGCTGGTTCGCCGCGCCGATGACGAAGTCGGCCGTCTCGCGCGTCGTCCAGCATGACTCGGGCACCACCACCGTCCACGCGCCGCCATCGGGCGCCTCGGGGAAGGGAATGGCGTTGATCAACCGGCCCTCTTCGGGGCGGCCCACCGAGATGCTGCCGAGTGAGGCCGGGTCGTCCCTCCAGCGGCGGGCGAGCTCGTCGTCGGTGAGGTCGAGCGTGTAGCGGTAGCCGGCGTCGCGCAGCGCGTCGACGAGCTCCTCGGGGAGCGCTTCGTCAACGGCCTCGGGCTCGCCAGCCACACCGTCATCGACCGAAGCCTCGAGCACGACGGCCACTCCGGCGTCGGCGAGCTCGTCAGCCGGGTGTGACTCGGGCTCGGCCGCGAGGGCGCCGAGCGTGAGCAACGACACCAAGAGGGCACCCAGGCGCGACATCTGTGCGGCCCCATAGCGCCGGGAACAACGTGAGCACCAGCCCCCTCACCAGGCGTGGCGAAGGGTGAGCGCGAAGACGGCGACGACGAGGCCGAGGGCTGACAGCAGCCGGTGCCGCCCCACGAGCCCGATGACCGAGCCCACCGCGGCGCCTCCGAGCAGCAGGTCCTTCATCGAGAAGACGAGCTGCCACGTCTCTTGAACGTCGTCGGGGAGATGCCGCGTCGCACAGTCTGGACACCCAACGCCCGCGACGGAGGCCCACCCGAGGAGCGCGAGCCCGCCAGCAAGCGAGAACGCCGTGAGGGCCGGGAGGGACGTGAGCGACCGCATGTGCAACCGGTAACGGGCGCCTTCGTTTCAAGCAGCGGCGTGACGACCGGGCGTTCCCGACCTTGCGCCGAGGGGCGGCCCCGGTGACAGTGCGTCGACCGTGACGCGCTCCTCGAGTGGACGTTCGGACCCGATGAGGTGCTGGCCGCTCGTGCTCGTGCTCACCGCCAGCTGCACCACCCCCGGGCCGCTCTTCAGCGCACGCCTCGAGCGCGCGGAGCCCTCGGCGCGGCTGTCGCTCGGCCGGCTGCGCGTGGGCGTTCCAGCCGGGTTCAGCCGGCGCGACGCCGAGACGTCGACGACCGGCGTCGAGGTGTGGACCGAAGCACTCGAAGGCCCGCCCGAGGCGGCATGGGCGCGCGCGCTGGCGGCGCTCCCGAGCGGTGCGGAACGGGAGCGGCTCGACTGGGGCGACGGGGTGCGCGCCGTCATCTGGGAGCGCGGCAACGACCGCTACCTGCAGGTGATGAAGCCGTTCGACGACCACGTGGTGTGGCTGCTGCGCGACTACCCCGAGCCGAAACGCGCCATCGCCGAGAAGCTGCTGCGTGAGCTGGTGCGCGTGTACGCGCCGGGGAGCCGCGACGGGTTCGCCGTCGAGCACGGTGCATTTCAGCGCGTCGCGCAGCTCGAGAACGCGCGCCTCTCACTCGTGGGCCCCTCCGACGCGCTGCGCCTGCGCCTCATCAGCCGGTCGACCGTCGCGGCCGAGGTGCGAGACCCGGCTGCCATCGCCGCCGAGGTGCGGGCGGTGGGCGGCACCTTCGAGCTGTTGCGCGCGCGGCGCCGCACCGTGGCAGGGCTCGACGGCGACGAGCTGGTGATGCGCCTGTCGTCGCGCGACCTCGAGCCGCAGGTTCGCTTCGAGTGGGCCCATCGCGGTGCGCCGTCGAACCGCGACCCGGGCCTGTCGCTCGAGGCCATCGGGCCTGCGTCGTCGGCCGCCACGCTGGAGCAGGCCTGGGAGCAGCTCCTCGACTCGCTCGAAGTGGCGCTCCCGCGCTGACCGGCGCGCGTCGCCTCGTTGGTCGGCGACCAGCTTGATCAACGTCCAAGAACACCCATCGCCCGTCGATTCTGGGCAGATTTGCCATACACAGCTACAAATCTGAGCACCGCATCGACGACCCAATCTGCGTTGTTTTTCAACCAATTGGATTCGCTCGATTCCCGTGCCACCGCAACGCGCGCGCAGGCAGGGCCGATATTGCCTCTGTCTCACCCCCCACACGCAGCCAGGAGCTCCACCATGCTTCGTTCCGTCTCGCAGCGGTCCGTCGTGTCCACCTCTCCGTCCATCGTCTCGGCGAGCAGCACCCCACCCTCGAAGGCGCCCGCCACGCCGAAGGTGTCTCCTCATGTCTCCACTGGTGACACCTTCGAGCTGGCGAAGGCGCAGAAGCCGCGTTCCCGGCCGGTCGAGAGTCGTCCCTCGCCGAACGAGCTGACCAATCGTTTCCACGGTCAGCGCGGGGCGTCGAGCAACCAGACCGGCCGCATCGGAGGCGCCGCCGAGCTCGCCCAGTTCGTGAACGCTGGCTACAACGGAACCAAAGAGGCCCCGCGCTTCGGCCCGCTCTCCATCACCCCGGCGACGCTGAAGCAGGGAGACAAGAAGACCTCCATCTACCTCGTCGGCATCTCGGGCACCGAGCAGGTACGCGACCAGAGCACGGGGTGGGTCACCAACTTCAAGTCGGGCTTCGAGAAGAACAACCCGGGCCTGCGCAACGCGAAAGACGCGCTCTTCCGAACGGTCCCCGAGGGCTCGAGCCTGGTGATGGCCGGCCACAGCCAGGGCGGCATGATTGCGCAGCAGCTCGCGGCCGACCCCGAGGTGCAGAAGCGCTACAAGCTCGTCAGCACCGTCACCTACGGCTCACCGCTCATCGCCGCGGGTCGGCGCGAGGGTGAAGTGCACCGCATCGCCGCAGCCGGAGACCCGGTGCCCCGGCTCAGCGGCGCTTCGCTCGACCCGCGCACGTTTGGCTGGGCCCTGCTCGGTCAGCAGAACATTCGCACCGACTTTCCCATCAAGGCCCACGACCCGCGAACGTGGAAGAACGGCGTGACGGCGCACAACAACGACTACGTGAGCGAGAACAACCCCGACCTCGCGAAGATGGACGCGCTGGGCCGGGTGAACCCCAGGGTGCGCTCGACCATCGAGTTCAACCCGGCTGACCGGGTGTTCTTCACCTCGCCCACCGACACGTCGGCGCCCTGAGCGCTGACGGCGCGCGCTTCGGGGTCCGCGGTGGCCCACTCCGCGCGGCGCTTCCGGAGTGATCGATTCCAGCGGCTCGGAGACACTGCCTGTCATGAACAACGGCAGGCGACGATTCTTGATGATGGCCGGCGGGGCCCTGGGCGCGGCGGCACTCGTCCGCTGTGGCGCGCTCCCCTCGACGACGGTCGACGGGGGCGCCTCGGCTGGCGGCAGCGGAGGCGGACTGGCGGGAGGAAGCGCGGGCGGCTCCAGTGGTGGCAGCGCTGCTGGAGGGAACGCCGGCGGCCTCGCCACCGACGGAGGCATCGTGACCTCGGCCTTCGCGGTGGGCTCCGGCGCCTTCCTGCGTGACAAGGCCTACGGCAACCCGTTCACGACGGGGCTGGGCAGCTCGTGCGTCGCGTACCCGGCGTCGACGGGCGGCCCGTGCCATTCCAACACCTACCTTCGCCAGGACATCAGCGATGGGCTCGAGGGGTTGCCGACGCGCTTCGAGCTGCTGGTGGTGAACCGCTCCTGCGCGCCAGTGCCGAACGCCATCGTCGAACTCTGGTACGCCTCTCCGGCCGGGGCGTACTCACGCGCAGCCGAGGCCATCGACGCGGGCACGGGGTACGGCGGCTCGCTGTCGGACCTCAACGTGGGCTTCTGTACCGGCAACACCGCCGACGCGTTGGCCTCGAAGTGGCTGCGCGGCTACCAGGTGGCGAGCTCGGACGGGCGAGTCACCATCGATGGCATCTTCCCGGGCTGGTACTCGGGCCGCACCTGCCACGTGCACTTCATCGTCACGGCGAACGGGCAGCGGTACGTCACCTCACAGCTCTTCTTCGCCGAGGCGCTGACGACGGCCGTGTACACGCAGCACACGAGCTACCGCTCACGGGGCAACCAGGACACGTCGCTCGCGCGCGACAACGTCATCTCGCAGTCGGGCCTGTCGGTGGCCGACGCGAGCATGTCGTTCGCACAGCAGAGCGATGGCGCTCTCGTGTGCTGGAAGGCCATCACCGTCGCGGCGTAGCCGTCACGCCTCGCCCCGAACCTTGCTCGTTCGGCCCGAGCCGCGACACGCCGTGCACTGCACTGCCTCGGTGGCGGCGTAGTCGCCTCCCACCCGGTGCCATTCCCCGGTGCCGTCGCATGACTGACAGACGACCTCGCGTTGGCCGTAGAGCTCGTCTTCCTCGCGCTCTCCGAGAACGCGCGCCGTCGCGACGGGCGCATTTCCAGTCACCGGCAGCGGCGGTGCGCGCGCAGCCGGCGGACGCGCGAAGAAGCGCTCCTCGCGAAGTTCCTGACAGCGCGGGCAGGGGCCGCGAAACACGAGCCACAGCCCACGCTCATCGTGACTGCGGAGCATCGGCGCGGTGAAGGTGGTGTCGCCGCACCCGTGGGGCACCGTCGAGAGCTTCGCTCGCGCTTCCGCTTCGGTCATGGCCGCGAGCATGACGTTCTCCTCTCAGCCGAAGTCCGGCGGTTGGAGAATGTGAGAACGCCTCGGCGGCCCCGTCAATGTCGCAGCGTCGGCCGACGGCCCCGGGTGGACTCCCGAGCCCGCAACCTCACGGCGCCGCGCGGGGCGCGATGGAGACGACCTGCACCTCGGGCAGCGTCTGGCTCGAGCCCCACCCACACGCGACGGTCGTCTGCTTGCCCGTCGCGCGCCAGGTGACCGTGACGTTGACGCGGCCCACCTGCGCGATGGCTTCGACGCGGGCCATGCTGTCGGCGCTCGGCGCGTACTGCACGCCGTCGATGGTGAGGGGGTACGAGCACCCGTCGTACGGGAGCCCGTTCTCGACGGTGGCCGCCGAGGTGCGCGCCGTCGTACGGGAGCCCGTTCTCGACGGTGGCCGCCGAGGTGCGCGCGCAATCGAGGCCATCACATGCTGGCGCCGGCAGCACCCGCACGGGCCGCGCCGTCGTCTCGCCGTCGAAGGGCTCGAAGCCGCAGCCCACGACGAACACCAGAAATCCCAGCGCAGGAAGTCGCATGCCGGAGGCCTCAGCAAAGCGAGCGCCACGTCGAGCACACCGGAAGTCGCCCACTTCGGAGCCAGGCCACTCAGATTTTCGAGGCGCGCCGCACGGCCGCGAGGAGCCGACCCCTGCCCTCGCCCCGTCAGCGCACGACGACGCGCGCCCCCATCGGCACCTTCACGCGCAGCACGCCGTCGCTCCACGCCGCGCCACGCGCGACCGACGTCACGTCAGCCACGAGGGGTACCGACGCGCCGTCGACCTCCACCACGCTCGGGCGCGCGCGGAACACCTCGAACACCACCGCCTTCGTGAAGACGGTACCAGCCCGCGCGCTCAGCTCGAGCGTGTCACCCTGCTGCTGCTCCAGCGCCGTGCCGTCGTACACGGTGAACGACGTGCGCTGCGCCGACGGCACCACGCGCACCCAGAGGTCTCCGGCGTCGTTGGCGAACGAGTCCACGTCGGGGTCCGTCGCTGGCGAGAGCGTGTCGATGGTGGGCCGCAGCATCGGCACGAGCGCGCCTTCACGCACGTAGAGCGGCAGCGCGTCGAGCGGCGCGGGCACCGTGAGCGGGTCTCCACCAGCACCCGCGAGCGCCTGCCCATCGAACCAGCCCTGCCACCCACCGGGCGGGCGAATGAAGGTGCGCGTGGTGGCGCCGGCCGTCTCGACGGGCGCGACGAAGAGGTCGTCTCCAAGCAGGTACTGGTCGGCCGGGTGCACGCCCAGCGCCGGGAAGACGACGCCGAACGGCCGCTGCACGGGGTAGCCGGTGTCCTTCATTCGCGCGGCGTGACTCCACCCATACGGAAACAGCCGCAGGTGCAGGCGCGCGAAGCGGCGGTAGTGGGCGACGGCCTCGTCGTCGCGGCCATTCTCGGCGGTGAAGACCCACGGCGGCTGGCTCGAGCTGTCGCCCGTCTGCATCACCGTCGACAGCGCCGACTGCGAGACCCAGCGCATGAACGTCTCCTTGTCCGGAGGCGAGTGCCGGTACCCACCGGTGTCCGCGCCGAAGAAGGGAAACCCAGACATCGACAGGCTCTGCCCGGCGCGCACGGCCGAGGGCAACCCACCCACGCCCACGAAGCGGCGGCCCGCGCGGTTGGTGAAGGACTCGCCGAAGCGGGTGAGGTTGGCGTCGATGTCTCCGGGCCAGATGACGAGGCCGTCGGTCTGGCTGCCCCACTTGCCGGCGCGCGCGAGGAGGAACCCATCGAGCGCTCCGAGGCTGTCGCGGTACGCGCGGTGGTACAGCCGCGTGTAGTCGTGGTGCATCGTCTTCTCGGTGGAGCCATCGGCGAAGCTCCAGCCCGAGCGCGCGCCGGCGATGCCCGCGACGACGTCTTCGGCGAAGTCGAGCTTGAAGCCCTCGACGCCGAGCGCGCGGTACGACGTCAGCGCCTCACGCCATGCGGCCGCGGCGGCGGGGTTGGTGAAGTCGAGCGGTGGGCTCCAGCGGTTGAGCAGCACGCCCGTCGTCCTGGGAAACCAGCCCTCGGTGTCCGCGCGCGTGCGGAGCGGCACGGCAGCCGTCTCGAGGTACGGCGTGTGCCACAGCGCGAAGCGAAGGCCGGCCGCCTGGGCGGTGCGAATCATCGCGCCCGCGTCGGGGAACTTCGCGGCGTCGAAGTCGAAGGTGTTGACGGCCGTGGCGTACGGCCGGTCGACCCACATCGCGCTGGTGGCGAGGTCGAGCCGGCGCAGGGTGGCGATGTCGTCGAGCACCTCGGCCTCGTTCCGGCTCTCGTCACGCCACAGCAGCGGGCCCCACGCCCAGGGTGACGGGAGGCGAATGGCTCCGGTGACGTCGAGGTACGGCTTCAGCAGGTCGAGCGGCGCGTCGGCGGTGAAGAGGTGCATCGACAGGCCGTCGGCGCTGGCCTCGGCGGTGCCGAACATCGCGTCGACGGTGTCGGCTCCCTCGCGCGCGAAGGAGATGACGCCGTACCGCCGCGTCTCGAAGAAGGCGCCCCACCCGCGCGTGCCGAGGTGGAAGGTGGTGGTGACGTGGTTCTCGGTCGACGAGCTCTCGACGCCGAGGTCGGGCTCGAGCTGCAGCGGGCGGACTTTGCCGCGGTGGTTCACCTCGTCGAACCACTCCCCCAGGCCGTAGAAGCCCTCGGTCGAGTCGGTGTGCGTGCGCACGCGCAGCATCGCGACGGGCCGCGAGGTGACGTCGGGGACGAAGCGCACGAGGAAGCCGGTGGGCGTGGTTGAGACGGTGATGGTGGCGCGCACGTCGCCTTCGAAGGTGCCGTCGATTCGCAGCGAGCTCGCGTCGGGTTGCGTGACGGTGGCCGACGAGAGCGCTCTCCAGCGAAAGCCCGGAGGCGCGACCTTCTGCAGCACCGGGTCTTCCACCACGAGCCAGTACGGGTCGTAGCTCTGGTTCGCGTCGAGCTCGCGCACCGTGCCTACCTGGAACGCGTCGGCGAGGAAGCGCACCAGCGGCGCGCCGCCGCGCGAGAGGGTGACGTGGCCTTCGTTCGTCCACGTGAGGGTGCCACCAGCCGAGGTGAGCGAGGGCGGAGCCGGCACCGGCGCGGGACACGCCGAGGCCAGCACCAGCAGGAGGAACGAGCACGCGCGAGCGGTCACGGCCGGCACGTAGGGCGCAGCGCGTGAAGCCGTCAACCGACCAGGTCCTGCGAGAACCAGCCCCCGTCGGAGCGCCGCGAAATCCGAGCCTGGCCGGGTGAAGTCGCTGGGATGGGACGAAATGGTCGTAAAATCAGGCATTTCGCGAAATCGACGAACCCGAGAAATCCGATGTCGCATCACATCCGACAATGGCGCCATGAGAGCGTCACTGCTGGCCCTCTTCCTGTGCGCGGGGTGTGGCTCCCAGCTCGCGACCGTCGACGATGGCGTCGACGACGTCGAGGTGAGTGAAGGCGCACTCGGCGCCGTCCCGCCAGGCACGGCGATTCGAATCACCCGAACCGTGTGGCTCCGCGCCAACCCGGCGGCCAACGCGCAGACGCTGCTGCGGCTCGTCGCTGGAGACACCGGCATCGTCATCGGCAACGGGCGAGTGACGAGCACCGGCTTTCAGAAGGTTCTCGTCCGCGGCACGCGCGGGTGGGTCCCCGATTCTCGACTCGCGCTCGCGACGCTGCCAGGCCAGCGCCTCGACGCGGGCTCCGTGCCCGACGCGGGAGACCTCGCTGACGCAGGCGCCGCACCCGATGCGGGGTGGGTCGATGACGCGGGCGTGGGGCCCGAGGCGCTCCCGCCGCCCGCCGACGCCGGCGCGGTGGTTCGAATCATCGCCGCCAACCTGACGTCGGGGCCGAGCCAGGCGTACGAGCCGAGCGGGTCGCGCATTCTCACCGCGCTGCGCGGCGACATCATCGCGCTCCAGGAGTTCAACGTCGGCGACAACGCGCCGTCGACGCTCCGGGGCTGGGTGACGAGCACCTTCGGGGCCGAGTACCAGTTCGTGCGCGGCACCGGCGTGTCGACGCGCTGCGCGACGTGCGCGATTCCCAACGGCATCGTGACGCGCTTTCCGATTCTGGCGTCGGGCGAGTGGGACGACGTGACGACGACGGACCGCGAGTTCACCTGGGCGCGGCTCGACGTGCCGGGCGAGCGGCACCTCGTCGTGGTGTCGGTACACCTGCGCACGGCGAGCGAAGACCTGCGCGACACCCAGGCGAGGGCGCTCGCCGAGTTCATTCGCCGCGACGTCGACCCGGCCGACGAGCTCGTGGTGGCTGGAGACTTCAACGTCGACCGCACCGCCGAGCCCTGCCTCTCGACGCTCGCGCCGCTCGTCACCATCTCGGGCCCCTCGGGCGGACCGGTCGATGGCCGTGGCTCGGGCATGACGAACGGCCCGCGCTCGAAGCCCTACGACCAGGTCGCGGTGGACAGCCGCCTGCGCGC
>JALOQF010000149.1 GCA_025459425.1 Myxococcaceae bacterium
CGACCCGAACAGCCGCGTGGTGAACTGGATCCTCCAGGCCTGCCAGACGCGGGGCCGGCCGCTGGAAGAGGGCATCGAGATCGACTTCCAGGCGCGCGACCTGCCGCGCGAGCTCGCCGTCGGAGAGCCCGCCATTCGGTACCTCTGCCACCGCCTCGAGAAGTCGGGCCTCATCGAGCTGTCGGGCGATCGCATGGTGGTGCGCGACACCGCGCGGCTGTTCGACTACCTGCGCTTCCTCGAAGCGAAGCTGAAGTTCGGGGATCTCTGACGTGCAGCTCCAGGTGCTGGGCCCGCATGGCGGTGAGCTGCCGGG
This sequence comes from Myxococcaceae bacterium, assembly GCA_025459425.1. Classification (GTDB taxonomy): domain Bacteria; phylum Myxococcota; class Myxococcia; order Myxococcales; family Myxococcaceae; genus Xiheimicrobium. The sequence goes on from JALOQF010000149.1 coordinate 317, forward strand.
TTGTCGCAGCACGTGCTTCCTCGTCGACGGGGTGCTCGCGCTCGACGCCGGCGCGCTCACCTCGACGCTGCCGCTCGACGAGCTGGTGAAGATCGACCACATCCTCCTCACGCACAGCCACTTCGATCACGTGAAGGATCTGCCGCTGCTCGCCGACGTGCTGGTGGGCCGCCGCGACAGCCCGGTGACGATCTGGGCCAACACCGAGTGCATCGAGACGCTGCGCGAGAACCTCTTCAACAACGTGCTGTGGCCCGACTTCACCCGCATTCCCACCGCGAAGGCGCCCGTGTACCGGCTCAAGTCGTTCAAGAGCGGCGCGACGGTGAAGATCGGCCGCTACACCGTGAAGTCGGTGCCGGTGACCCACCCGGTCGAGTCCTGCGGCTTCGTCATCTCGGACGGCGAATCGGCGATGGCCATGTCGGGCGACACCGGGCCCACCGAGACGTTCTGGAAGGTGCTCAACAAGCGCGACGACGTGAAGCTGCTCCTGCTCGAGACGAGCTTCCCCAACGCGCTCCAGGCGCTCGCCGACATCTCGGGCCACTTCACGCCCCAGACGATGCTCGCCGAGCTCGACAAGTTCGATCGCCGCGACTGCCAGGTGGTGCTGTACCACCTCAAGCCCGCCTTCGTGGACGTGCTCAAGCGCGAGGTGAAGGCCATGCCCGTGCACGTGTGCGAAGAGGGCGAGCGCTTCGACTTCTGAAGGTCCTTCAGCGGCGCTTGATCAGGCGCGACTTCAGCGCGCCCACCAGCATGTCGATGGCGATGTCGTTGTTCCCGCCGTGCGGCACCACGATGTCGGCCCAGCGCTTCGACGGCTCGATGAACGCGAGGTGCATCGGGCGCACGTGGCGGAAGTACTGGCTCACCACGTGATCGAAGTCGCGGCCGCGCTCCTTGATGTCGCGCGTGAGGCGCCGAATGATGCGCACGTCGTCTTCGGTCTCGACGAAGATGCGCACGTCGAGCTCCTTGCGCACCGCCTCCATGTGCAGCACGAGAATGCCCTCGACGAGGATCAGCTCGGCCGGCTGCACCGTCGTCGTGCGCCCCGAGCGCGTCGACTCGACGAAGTCGTAGACCGGCTTGTCGACCGCCGTGCCGGCCTTGAGCGCCTTGAGGTGCGTGAGCAGCAGCTCGACGTCGAACGCGTCGGGATGGTCGAAGTTCACCTCGCGCCGCTCCTCGGGCGTGAGGTGCGCGAGATCGCGGTAGTACGAGTCTTGATCGATGAACGAGACGCCGGTCGATTCCAGCGCCTCGTGCAGCTTGCGCGCGACCGTCGTCTTCCCCGAGGCCGTTCCGCCGGCGATGCCAACCACGAGCGCCATGGGCCGCGGCCATACAAGGACGTGGGCCCGCTGTCTCTTGTGGTCAACCCTGCGACAACCTATGACGCCGCCGTCCCCAGCAAGGAGCCCCAAGGCCCATGAAGCGCTATTTCGGCATCATCGTCGCGGTCGTCTTCGTGATCGTCGCCATCGTCTTCACGATGCGGAAGTGGGAAGAGAAGACGACCGAGACCAAGCGCGAGCTGGCCGCGGCGAAGCTTCGTCAGGAGTACCTCGAGCGGGTGGCGTGGATTCGCAACGTGCCCGGTCAGAAGGCCTACAACGACGAGGTGAACACCTTCCTGCGCTGGTACTTCAAGGAAGTGAACGAGCACGTGAACGAGTTCCGCCTCAACCGGAACTTCGACGACTACCTGCTCGAGCTCGAAGAGAAGACCGGCAAGAAGAGCCAGTTCACCGAGTACGAGTCGGGCCCGACGAAGGACCGCTCGGCCGACAAGAAGGCCGCCTACGAGGCCACCCGCAAGCTGTGGGACACGATGAAGGGCGGGAGCTACTCGGCCTGGTGGACGGCCACCTCGAACGGCGTGCGCCTCGACATCCTCTCGGCCGACTCGAAGGGTGACCAGATTCACATGCCCGTCGTCGCCTGGGGCCTGCCGCGCGAGGAGCGCGTCGACGACAAGAAGGTGCGCCGCGTCGTCACCAACGGCAACTTCAAGTTCAACTGGAAGCTCTTCGACGAGAAGGGGAAGTTGATCGCCGAGATCCCCGGCGATGGTGGGCCCAACGGCCGCGTCGACTGGCCCGAGCGCTACATGAAGTTCTTCCCCTCGATGGTGGTGTTCGGCTCGTACGACATCGACAAGCTGCCGCCCGAGACGAAGACCGCCGAGATCTCGTGGACCATCTCGGCCCGCAGCCCGTCCGGCGGCGACATCAACGCGAACTATCTGTGGAAGGGCGAAGTGCCCGCCGACTGGAAGCTCGCGCCCGGCGAGACGTGGAAGGGCGCGCAGGAGTCGATCCGCCCCGAGGAAGAGATCGACCCGAGCAAGCAGGCCAAGAAGTAACTGGCTACTGCGGCGTCAGGCGCCAGATCTGCCCCGAGTCGCTGTCGGTCGCCGCGTAGAGGAACCCGTCGGGCCCCTGCACCAGGCTTCGAATGCGCGCGTTCTGCGGCAGGTTCACCGGCGTGTGCGTCAGCATGTCTCCGGCCTGGTTGAGCCGGAGGATGTAGATGCGCTCGCCTCCGAGAATGCCCACCGCGAGCGCGCCGTCCCAGTCGCGCCACTGCGTGCCCGACAGGAACGTGCAGCCCGACATGCCCATCGAGTCGGCCAGCGCCCAGGTGGGCCGCATGGCGGTGGGGAACTTGGTGAGGTCGGTCATCACCGTGCCGTTGTAGCCCCAGTAGGTCTGGCTCCCGTTCGGGTCGACGGGATCCCACCCGGCGTTGCCGCCGGCCACCAGCCGCGTCACCTCGTCGTCGGCGTTGGGGCCGTGCTCGCACGTGTACGCGTCGCCGTTGGCCCGGAAGGCGAGGCCCTGCGGGTTGCGGAAGCCGAACGCATAGATCGACGGGCGCGCGGGTGAGGGCATGTTGCCCGTGGGGATCTGCCCCGTCTTCGTGATGCGCAGCACCTTCGAGCCGAGCGAGTTGCGATCTTGCGGCACGCGCGGGAGCCGGTTGTCGCCCGTGGTGATCCAGAGGTGGCCGTCGGGGCCGAAGCGCAAGCGCCCGCCTGAGTGCGCGCCCCCGGTGTACGCGATGCCCGTCAGAAGATCCTGCCGGTCGGTGACGCCGTTCCACGTCGCGTTGACCCGGAAGCGCACCACGCGGTTGTCGGTGGTCGTCGTGCCCTGCGGCCGCGACGCCATGAAGACGTAGATGAAGCGCTCGTTCGCCCAGTCGGGGTCGATGGCGATGCCCAGCATGCCGCTCTGATCCTGCGCGATCACGTCGGCCGGCCGGTGGAGCAGCTGGTGCGTCGTCTGGCCCGGAGGCACCACCCGGATGTCGCCGCCCCGCAACGTGAAGATCATCGCGCCGTCGGGCGTGAAGGCGAGGTCCCACGGGCGCGCGAGGTTCTGGTGCAGCACGGTGCGCAGCAGGGTGGGGGCGCCGGTCGCGAGCGCGGTGGCCGTGAACTCGACCGCTGGGAGCGTGCCCGATGTCGCGCGTAGCCGATTCATGCCCGCGGTCGGGCCCAGGCGCCACTCTCCGACGCGAGCGATGCCCTGGGCGTCGGTGTTCACCGTCGCCATGGTGACGGTGCCTCCGCCCGCCACGACCGAGAACGTCACCGAGCGCCCCGCGATCGGCATGCTCTGCCCGTCGACGATGCGCACCGCGGGGCGAACGCTGAGCGGCGACGAGACGTTCGCGGTCTGCAGGTTGCCCTCGTGAATCGTCATCGCGTCCATGCCGACGGCCGTGCCAGTGGCCGCGAACTCGACGGGAGGAATGCCAGGGTACTCGGCCCGGAGCCGGTTGAGGCCCGGCGTGGCCCCCAGCCGCCAACCGCTCACCGTCGCCACGCCCATCGCGTCGGTCACCGCCGTGGCGCTGCCGGTGATCGAGCCGTTGCCTTCCAGCACGAGGAACGTGACCGAGAGCCCGGCGACCGGGTTGTCATGGCGATCCGTGATGCGCATCGCTGGAGCGATGGCCACGGTGGTGTTCACGGGAGCGCTCTGCGAGGCCCCCGCCGCGGCCGACGTGCGAATGGGCGCGTTGGGCGTCGCGGTCGCCGAGATGGACAGCGGCGCCGTGGCACCAAGTGACGTCGCGGTGAGGGTGTGCGTGCCCACCCGGAGCCCCAGCGTCCACGTCCCGGAAGAGGCGATGCCGTCGGCGCCCGTCATGGCCGCCGTGAACTGCACGTTCCCCGAGCCCGTGGTGGGGGTGAAGTTGACGGTGGCGCCCGAGACAGGCTGGCCGTTGCGCTCGACGCTCACGCGCACGGGCTGCGGGAGAATCTCATCGACAGGACCGGTCTGTGCGGCGCCGCCGACGACGCGCAGAGTGACGGGGAGAGGCGCTCCACCCGCCGACCCTCCGGCGGTTCCACCGGCTGCACTTCCTCCGGCCGCACTTCCTCCGGCCGCACTTCCACCCGCTGCACTTCCACCGGCTGCACTTCCACCGGCTGCACTTCCACCGGCTGCGCTTCCGCCTGCCTCACCTCCGCCCGCTGCGCTTCCGCCTGCCTCACCTCCACCCGCGCTACCGCCCCCAGCCGCATCACCGCCGGCCGTTCCTCCGCCGGTCTCTCCCAGGCCCGTCCCACCGCCTCCGAGTCCGTCTGGATTCGATGGCTCAGCGACGCCCATGCAGGCGGTCAGTGCGAGCGCAGACGACAAGACGACTGAACGAACGGCGAGTCGGGTCACGGGCGGGGGCTCCTGGAAAGGTCGCCACCCACAGCAATGGCTGCACCACCGATGGACCGATGCAGTTCTCGCAGGTTCGAGCCTTCACCCGGGCGCTCGAGCCCCCGTGTGGTGTCTGCTCGCGGCCACAGCTCCGCAAGAATTGCTGGAAATCATTCGGTTTTTAGATTCCAGCCCCAGACTCAGTCGACGACGCTCAACACCGCACCGGGCTCGAAGCAGGTGAGGGTGCCCGCTTCGACGTAGGTGAAGAGGCTCAGGCCGCGGCCGATCCCGAAGTCGGTCAGCTCCGGGGTCGGAGGCGTTCCTGCGATGACACGCCCGGACGTCGGGTCGACCAGCCGCACCGACGCGCCGGGGACGACGAGCACCCCTTTCGCCAGTCGTGCCGCGAGCCGTGGAGCGATCGCTTCTTCGAGCCCGCCGAGGACCCACGAGGGCTCGCCGTCAGGCAGCAGCCGAACCGCCGCGCCGCGGGCGTCGTTCGCGATCACGCCACGCTCGTACGACGCCAGGCTGATCGACGCGCCGTCGAGCGGCACCGGGCGAAGCCACACCACCTCGCCCTTGCCCGACAGACAGGCGACGGCGCCCCGGCCTTCGTGACGGCCCGCGACGAAGAGCCGGCCGCGGGAGACGACCGGAGGCGCCGCGACTTCGAGCGGCAGGGGCCGGGTCCACGTCACGGCGCCTGCCTGTGCCGCCGAGCCACCGGCGAGCGCTGCGAAGCGCGCCACCACCGTCTGCGTGGACTGGGTGAGCACGGCGATCGCGTCGCGCTGCAGCGGCACGACCGGCCATGGGCTCGCCAGCGGGCCCTTGATGCGGAAGCGCACCTGCCCGTCCGTGAGATCGACACCGAAGAGATCGCCCGCATCCGTGCCGACCACCAGCCGCGCGCCGAGCTCCACGAAGGCCGAGCGCTGCGCCCGTGGTGGGTCGAAGCGCCAGGCCTCACGGCCCGTCATCACCTCGAGGGCCACCACGCCCCTCCCGCCCATTCGGGTCAGCAGCCGCCCGTCGTCGGTTCGAACGACGTCCGGGCCGACGCGCAGGCCGCCGTCGTGTCGCAGCCACCGCGCGGACGGCTCTTCGCCCACGAAGCACGAGAGCCGCTCTTCGGTCGCGAGGAGCACCAGGCCCTCGGCGTCGGCGGCGACGCCCCGTGGCGCGTAGGCCCGCCGCAGCTCCTTGCCGGCCAGCGTGAAGAGCTGCGCCGCGTGCGCGGCGTGAACGAGCACCTGCTTGCGCCCGAGCGCGAGGCGGCCGCGCGTTTCTCCCAGCGCGACGGGCCGTGACCAGCGTGGTGTGAGGGTGACCCGGCGGGGCGTCCCGACCGGCGACAGGGGCCCCTCGGTTCGCTGCGCCACCGGCCGTGGTGGCGGCGCTGGCGACACGTCGGGCTTCGGCTCACGGAGCGAGGCGAGCCCCTCGGTGCAGCGCACGAAGAGGGCGTCGACCCACGCGTTCGTCGCCCAGCCCGCGTGCCTCGCGTGGAGCGCCGCGCACACCGCGAGCCCGAGCTCCCACAGGCCCCTCGTCGGCCGCCTGCGGACCGCCGCCATCAGCGCGAGGAAGGGCGGCTGGCTCGACGTCGTGCCTCCCACCCGCAGCACACCAGCCGTCAGCAGCGCCGCGAGGCTGCCCGCGCCGCGCGAGACGAGCAGGGTCCGGCCGTCGCGGTCTTCGAGCTCGATGGACGCGCCCTCGGCCTGCTCGAGGAAGCGCCAGGGGTCGTCACGCTGCATCGCGAACGGGGTGATCGCCCGGCCCGTCGCTTCGCGCAGCTTGCGCTCCAACAGCAGCGCCGTCTCGAGCGGAACCTTCGCGTCGGCCGCGCCGCGCAGGAACCCCCGCGTCGCCGCCTCGATCGCCGAGCGCAGCTCGACGAGATCGATCGTCACCGGCGCCGACACCCGCCGGGGCTCGGGCTCGAGCACCACCACCGACAGCTCCAGCGACAGGCCAGGCCGCCGCAGCAGACACAGCTCGAGCCCCGGCGCGTCGACCGACACCTGGGCCGTCGCCGCCCGCTCCACCACCAGCGCCTTGAGCGCGTCGAGCCAGCTGCCCAACCAGCCCACCAGATCGGCCTCGTCCATCGCCGGCAACAGCGACACGCCCTCGACCTCGAGCGACACGCGGTCCTTCGGGCCCGTCTGCCCCCGCCGCCAGGCCTCCCCGAGTCGCAACGTCAGCACCGGCCGTCACCCCACCTTCATGTCGCCCATCGTTGACTGTGTGCACCCGCGAGCGTACCTTGCCGCTCCCTTCGTGTGGGCTCCTTTGAAGCCCCCGATTTCGCTGAAGAAAGATGGGACTTTCGAAATGACTTTCTACGAGGCGGCGCTGCGCGTTCTGGAAGAGGCCGGCGCTCCATTGCATTACCAGGAGATCACCAAACGGTCGCTCGACAAGGGCCTGTTGAGCCACATCGGCAAGATGCCGGAGCAGACGATGCTCGCGCGCCTCGCCGCCCAGGCCAAGCGCTCGCGGGAGCGCAAGCTCGTCGTCACGGCGCGCGACACCTTCGCGCTCTCGGACTGGATGCTGCCCGAAGACGCCGACGCGCTGGCCGTCACGGGCACCGTCGAGGCGAACCCCGAAGAAGGCCTGCCGCCGTACCGGCCCAACGAGCGACACCCGGAGCCGCGGGCCGAGTACCTCCGCGCCATCGGCCGACAGGCCGAGCGAAACCGGCGCGACCGCCGCGACGACGACGGCAAGCGCAAGAAGTACCCGCCCGTCGCCGAGGTCGTGTTCGAGGTGCTGCAGGAAGCAGGGGGCCTGGTGCCCTCGGAGCTCATCGCGCGCCTCAAAGCGCGGGATCTCGTCGACGAGCTGGGCACCCTGTCGCTGCTCGAGGCGCTCGCCGAAGACAACCAGCAGCGGCTCGATCAAGGCCGTCGGCCGCAGTTCGCCGCCCTGCGCACCGAGTCCAACGAGCTGCAGCTGTCGATCGACACCTCGCCGCCCGAGTCCGCGCCGCTCCCGCTCCAGGCGCAGGAGGCCTTCTGCAAGGCGGCCAACCTGGCCTTCGAGAACGGGCGCGTGGTGTTGCGCTCGCAGCGCCGCAAGGACGAGGCCCCGGCCCTCGCCGCGCCCAGCCCCGAAGATCTTTCGCTCGTTCACACCGCGAAGACGACCGTCAAGGACGCCCGCAAGGCGATGGCGCGGGTGCTGCGCAAGAAGCTCGGCGACCTCGAGACCGGCACGTTCGAGAAGGCCTGCGTCAAGCTCCTCCACGCGCACGGCTTCCGCGAGCTCAAGGTGGCCCGGCGCGCGAAGGAAGGGGCGCTGCTCTCGGCCCGCAAGAAGGACGGCAGCCTCGAGCTGCGCTTCGCGATCCGCATCCTCCGGGGCACGCAGCCCGTCGAGCGCCGCCAGGTGCAGGATCTCCGGCGCGACGTGGGCCAGCTCAGCGCCAACCTCGGCCTCCTCTTGAGCCCCGGCGAGGTGCGCGGTGATGGCCGCAGCGAGGGCACGGCGGGCGGCGCGCTGGTGATGCTGTGGTGCGGTGATCACCTCGCCGACAAGTTCTTCGAGGGCGAAGTGGGCGTGAACGTCACGCGCGTCGAGCTCTTCGAGGTCGACGAGGCCTTCTTCGAGCAGGCGAGGGCCGACGCCGACGAGGCCAGCAAGCGCCGTGAAGAGCGTCAGAAGGATCGCGACGGCCGGCGTGAGGGCGGCTCGGCCGAGCCGTCGACACCGAACGAGCCACCGCCCGCCGCCGAGGCGAAGTCGGACGAGCGCGGTCCCGCCGAGCCCGTCGCGGCTGCCGAGGCCGCTGCTCCTGCCGCGCCCGAGGGCGATGACGGAGACGACGAAGGCGATGACGACGAAGGTGACGAGGGCGAGGCCGAGGGCGCCGACGCTGCGCCGGGTGGCGACGCCGCTGGTGGCCCGGGCGAGGGCGGTCGCCGTCGCCGTCGCCGCCGCCGCCGTCGTCGCCGCGGTGGTGGACGTCCAGACGGCGCGCCCGAAAAGGCCGGCGTCGAGGGGGCCGCCGCGCCCGCGGGTGATGGTGCGGCGCCTGCTGCGCCTCCACCGCCGGCTCCGCCGCCGTCGTCCGGTTCTGGCGACCCGAGCTGAGTCGCGATGAGGCTGCTCGTCGCCGCGCTCGGGTTCGGGCTCGCCGTCAGCGCCTGTTCGCGCGCCGAGAAGCCCGTGGTGTCGAAGGTCGAGATCGACACCTTCGAGGGCCGCGAGATCGTCGGCTGGGAGGCCGGACAGCTGGTGGGCCGCCTCGAAGCGGCGCTCCAGCGCGCTGGCTTCACCCTGTTGGTCGACGGCGCTCCGGTGCCGAAGGGCGCACGGCCCTGGCGCATCGCCATCGCCGCCCGCATCGACGAGCCCGATCCCCAGGCCGAGGCTCCCGGCAGCGCGATGGTGGTGCTGTCGTTCAAGCAGAAGGGCGACCCTGACCGGTTCGAGGTCGAAGGCGGAGAGCAGACGCGCGCGGCGTCCAACGAGATCGAAGCCGTGCAGGCCGCCGCGGTGAAGGCCCTCGACCTGTCCCTCGCCGAGGCGGCTGCCGAGGCCCGCGCCACCATCGACCTCGCCCGGCTGCCAGATGACGCGCTCGCTCCGAAGGTGAGCGACGCCGACGTCGCCGTGCGCGCGGCCGCTGTCCGGCTCCTCGCCAGGCGGCAGCACCCGGCAGCGCTCCCCGCCCTCCTCGAGCGCCTCGCCAGCGACGATCTCACCGTGCTGCGCCGCACCATCGGCCTGTTGGTCGACCTGAAGGATCCCAGAGCCGTGCCCCAGATCATCGAAGCCAGCCGGGCGAAGAACCCCATCGTTCAGCGAGAGATCGTCTTCGCGCTCGCCGCCATCGGTGGAGACGAGGCCGAGGCCTACCTCGACGTGGTGGCGACCGGCAGCGATGACGAGCTGATCAAGGCCTCGGCCGAGAAGGCGCTCTCGGAGTTGAGGCAGAAGAAACCGACCCCGCCCAGGAAGCCCAGCCCATGACTCGTCACCTCGCCTCGCTCGTGTCCCTCTCGTTGTGGGTGGTGGGGTGCGCCACCGCCGGTTCCCGTGGCGGTGCAGCCGAAGCCCCCGCGGCCCCCGGCGCCGCGACGTTCTTCCCGCTCGCGGCGGGGACGACCTGGCAATACGAGGCGCAGATGCTGGGCGAGAAGCGCACGCTGCCCGTCACCATCCTCGAGGTGCGCGACGGGGTGGCGGTCGACTCGACGGGCGCGCGGCTGCAGGCCGACGCCTATGGGGTGCGCGATCAGAAGCGGTACCTGCTGCGCGACCCGGTGGTGGCCGGCACCAGGTGGACCAACATCGTCTCGCCGTCGTCGGTCGAGGCCTACGAGATCATCGCCGTCGACCAGCCCTGCGAGTCGCCCGCGGGCTCGTTCTCGGGCTGTGTGGTGGTCGAGAGCCGCAACCGCATCGACGAGCAGCGGGCGCTGGTGAACGAGATGACGCTGGCGCCGAAGGTGGGCATCGTGCGCATCGCCACTACGCTCGTCGACGGCGGCAAGCGGGTGCCACAGTCCGAGCTGAAGCTGCTGTCGTTCACGCCCGCGCGGTGAGCGCGTGGCACGGTTGAAAGCGGCACCCCTCGGCCATTAGCCTCTCTGTCGGTGGACGCCCTCGAGTCAGAGCTGTCGAACGAAGAGATGATCTTGAGCTTCCTCGCCGAGGGCGGCTCGGACTTCATCTCGGGCGCCACCTTGTCCGACAAGCTGGGGCTCTCGCGCACCGCGGTGTGGAAGCACGTCGAGACGCTCCGCAAGCTGGGGTACGAGATCGAAGCGCAGCCGTCTCGCGGCTACCGGTTGCTGCAGGTTCCCGACCGCCTCACGTCGCTCGAGCTGTCGCCGCTGTTGATGACGCGAGAGCTCGGCCGCACCGTCCACCACTTCGAGTCGCTCGCATCGACGAACGCGCACGCCTTCGAGCTGGCACAGGACGGGGCGGTGCACGGTGAGGTGGTGATCGCCGAGTCCCAGACGGCCGGGAAGGGGCGCCGGGGCCGCACGTGGGTCTCGCCGCCGGGGAAGAACCTGGCGATGTCGGTGGTGCTGCGGCCCGAGATCGTACCGGCGCGCGCGCCGGAGCTGACGCTGGTGGCTGCCGTGGCGCTTGCCGACACGCTCGAAGGGGCCGGGGCGACGCCGGGCATCAAGTGGCCCAACGACGTGCAGCTCGGCGGCAAGAAGGTGGCGGGCATTCTCACCGAGCTGTCCGCCGACACCGAGCGGGTGCACTTCGTGGTGCTGGGCCTTGGCGTCAACCTCAACACCGAGCCCACCGACTTCCCCGACGACGTGCGCGAGCTCGCCACCTCGGTGCTCGAGGCGAAGCAGCAGCGGGTACCCCGGGCGTTGTTCACCTCGGCGCTGTTGTCGCGCCTCGAAGACTGGCTCGACGCCTGGCAGGCCGAGGGCTTCGGGCCGGTGCGCGAGGCGTGGAAGCGGCGGTCGACGATCCTCGGGCAGGACGTCCTGGTGCGCTCCGAGGCGAAGGAGCTGCGCGGCGTCGCGGAAGACATCGACGAGACGGGCGCGCTCCTGGTGCGCGTCGGTGAGCGCCTCGAGCGGGTGCTGGCCGGCGACGTCGAGCAGGTTCGCCCACGCAAGAGCTGACGAAACCCAGCGGGGGCAGGGGTATGCTCCCGTGCCGCACATGCTCCTCGCCATCGACGTCGGCAACACCAACACCGTCATCGGCGCCTACCAGGGCAAGAAACTCATCTCGCACTGGCGCCTCGAGACGACCTCCCGCCGCACCTCGGACGAGTACGGCATTCTCGTGCTGCAGTGGTTCGCCCACGCGGGCCTCGACGCGACGTCGGTCGACGCCGTGGCCGTCTCGAGCGTCGTACCGGCCATGCAGTTCAACCTGGAGCGCATGGCCGAGCGGTACTTCAAGACGAAGCCGCTCTTCGTCGGGCCCGGCATCAAGACGGGCATGCCGATTCTCTACGACAACCCACGCGAGGTGGGCGCCGACCGCATCGTCAACGCGGTGGCGGCGCGTGAGCGTCACGACGGCGCCCTCATCGTCGTCGACTTCGGCACCGCCACCACCTTCGACGCCGTCAGCGCGAAGGGTGAGTACCTGGGCGGCGCCATCTGCCCCGGCATCACCATCGCGATGGACGCCCTGTTCCGCAACGCCGCGCGGCTGCCTCGCGTCGAGTTCGCCAGGCCCCCCGCCGTCATCGGCCGCAACACCGTGCACTCGATGCAGTCGGGCCTCGTGTTCGGCTACGTCTCGCTCGTCGACGGCATCTGTGATCGCATGGAGAAGGACATGGGCGGCCCCGTGCGGGTGTTCGCGACCGGCGGCCTGGCGCCGCTCATCGCCAACGAGTCGAAGGCCATCGACGAGGTCGACGAGTTCCTCACCCTCGAGGGGCTGCGCCTCATCTACGAGAGGAACCGCGCATGAGTGACGAACCCCAGCCCGCCCCCGAGCAGGCCGTCAGCGCCTGCCCGCTGACGCCCGACTTCCTGCCGGAGAACATGCGAAAGCACGTCGACCCGAAGGCGCCGGTGCCCCTGCGCATGATGGCGGCCAAGGCGCTCGTGCCGCTGGCGCCGCCCGACATGCTCGGGGCGCTCTTCATGTTGATGTACGACCCCGAGGCCAACGTTCGCGACACCGCGGGCAAGACGGCCTCGACGCTGCCCGACCGCATCGCGGCGTCGGGCTTTCGTGACGAGGGTGTGCAGGGCCCGGTGCTGGGCTGGTTCCTCGAGGTGTACGCGGCCAACGACGCGTACGCCGAGATGCTCGTCACCAACTCGTCGACGCCGGACTCGGCGGTGGCGGCCATCGCCGCCTCGTGCAGCCAGAAGATCGCCGAGCTGGTGGGCCAGAACCAGCTGCGCCTCTTGCGGCACGAAGAGATCATTCGGCAGCTCGCGCTCAACCCGGTCGCGCAGGGCGCGCTGATCGACGGCGTGTGCGACTTCGCGATTCGCAACGGGCTCGATCTGCCCGACGTGCCGCAGATGGTGGCCGCCAAGGTGCGCCTCTTCGGCCCGCAGGCGGCGACGCAGAAGCTCGACGTCGGGCCCACCGCCGACGACGTCATCGCCGAGTTCGGTGTGGCCGCCACCGGAGATCTGCCTCCCGACGCCGAGGCAGCGCAACGCCTCGCAGAGAAGGAAGCGAAGCTGGAAGAGGGCAAGAAGCTCACGCTCACCCAGCGCATCGCGAAGATGAGCATCTCGGAGAAGATCAAGCTCGCCACCAAGGGGAACAAAGAGGTGCGCGGCATCTTGATTCGCGACGCCAACAAGCTCGTCGCGGTGGCCACGATTCGGAGCCCGCGCATCACCGATCAAGAGGTGATGGCCCAGGCCCTCAACAAAGGCGCCCACGAAGACGTGCTGCGCGTCATCTACACGCACCGCGAGTGGACGCGGAAATACCCGGTGCGGCTGGCGCTGGTGAAGAACCCGAAGGTGCCGGCGCAGATCACCATGCGCTTCCTCAACCTGCTGTCCGAATCCGACGTGAAGGGGCTCGCGAAGGACAAGAACGTCGCCGGCGCCGTGCAGCTGATGGCGAAGAAGATGATCCAGCGGAAGAACGAGCCCAAGAAGGGCTGAGGCCCCTCGGTCAGGCCTCGGCCAGCTCGTCGAGGTCGATGTCTTCGGCGTCGCCGCCCTCGTGCTTGAGCTGCGAGAGGGCGGTCTCGAGCGCCTCACGCACGCGCTCCTCGTCCTGCAGCACGGCCTTGAGCCGCGCGGCCTGGCGGTTCGCGCGCTCCTCGTGCTTGCTCGACTCGGTCTCGAGATCGGCGATGCGCTGCCGCAGGCCCGAGATCTCGTCGGCGAAGGCCTGGGCCTGCGTGGTGACCTGGTTACGGGCGCCGTCGAGATCGATCTGCGACTGCTCGAGCTGGCTGCGCACGTCGTCGGCCTCCTTGCTGCGCTCCTCGAGCTGGGCCTTGAGCGCGTCGATCTCGCCGCACGCCTCGGCGAGGTCCGACTCGGCCTGCTGCCGGGCGGACTCGGTCTCGCTCTTCTCGGCGCGCAGCTGCTCCAATTCCTGCTCGAGCTCCTGCGCGCGGGGCTGCAAGGCGTCGAAGTCGGTCTGGAGCGAGGTCAGCCGCGCCTGCGCCGAGCGGGCCTCTTCCTTCGACTGGAGGAGCTGCTGATCGATCTTCTTGCGCTCGCTGGTCAGCTGGTCGGCCTTCGCCTGGAGCGTCTTGAGCTGCGCGTCCTTCCGCGCCATCTCGCCGGAGGACTCCGAGACCTGCTGATCGAGCGAGTTCTCCTTCTCGCGCAGCTCGACGATCTCCTTCTCCTTCTCGTTGAGCTCGTTCTTGAGCCTGAGAATCTCCTTGTCCTTCTTGTTCACCGAGTCGCGCAGCGCGAAGAGATCCTTGTCGCTCTTGCCGCCACCGGACTTCGCGGCCTCGAGCTCGGTCTGCCGGGCCTCGAGCTGGGTCTCGAGCTCACGCGCCCGGTCTTCGAACTCGGTCGCCCGGCGGTTGGCGTCTTCGAGGGCGCCCGTCAGCTCGGCCACCTTGGCGCGCAGCTCGCGGGCCTCGGCCCCGTCTCCCGTCATCGACGGCGACGACGAGAAGGGCACCTTCTTCTCGGGCTCCTTGCGCACCGGCGGCGACTTCGCGGGCGGCTTCGGCGGCTCGGTCTTCAGCGGCTCGGTCTTCAGCGGCTCGGCCTTCGGCGCCGTCGGCAGGAACCCGACGACGGTCTTCTCGGCAGGGAACTCGTCTTCGTCGAAGTTCGACGTCGACAGCGAGATCTCCTCGGCGCCCTCGTCGACCGGCGGGGGAGGTGGGGCGTCGTCGGCCGGCTTGTCGTCGAACATCGCGTCGACCATCTCGAAGTCGGGGTCCGAGTTGCCGACGGTCTCTTCGCTGGTGGCGCTCTCGACGGCGAGCTCCTCGGAAGGCGACGCACCCTCGTCGAGCAGCGAGCCCGGGTCGAACCCTTCGTCAGCGGCGGCCTCGGGCTCGGGCGGGTAGCCGGCCAGCGCGCCCACGCGGTCGATCACCGCCGAGGCCTCGAAGGGCTTGCCCAGGTAGTCTTCGGCGCGCGTCTTGAGCTTCTGGTGCTGCCCGAACCCCTTGGGGTCTCCGATGATCAGCACCGGCACGCCCTTGAGATCGTCGTCGCTCTTGAGCTTCTTGCAGAGGATGTAGCCGTTCTGCCCCGCGTCGAGATCGACCGCCAACACCACGCAGTCGGGCTTCGACCGCTTCACGACATCGGGCACCGACTTGCCGTCGGTCGTCTCTTCCACGCTGAAGCCCCGGCCCACGAGCGCGTCGCGCATGGCGTGCATGAGCGTGACGTCTTTCTCGACGATGAGAACGGTCTTGGACATGTGGCGTCGAGGCTACCGGTGCGATCCGAGGGGGTCAACGAATGACGGGCGGCCACCGCTCGCCTTCGTTGGCAGCGGATCTACGGGCGGTACGAGGCAGGCTGCACGTCGAGCGCCGGACGGGCCGGGGCTGCCAGCGCGGGGGCGGGCACGGCCTCTCGCGGCTCGGGCGGGAGCAGCTCCCGCAGGTCGTCTTCCGAGAGATCGGTGACGAGCTGGTACACCAGGTCGCCGTCGCGCCAGCTCACCACGTTGTAGCCGTTCGAGTTGCGCAGGTCGGGCTCGGCGCGCGCGCCGACGTCGACGTCGTTGCCGGTGTCGCCGAAGACGAAGAGGCCGACCTGGCGGGGCCGCGCCGACTCACGGGCCGGCGCGTCATACCGAATGTACGCCGCCTGCTTCTCGCGCACGTTCAGCACCCGCGCCCCGGCAGCCACCGCGTTGGGGAAGCGCGGCACGGCCACCCGGTGCCCCAGCTTTCCGTCGAACCAGGCCTCGAGCGCCTCGGGCTGGGGCAGGCGCACCTCGAGGGGAAACTGGCGCGCGTGCCGGCTGGCGGCGTCTTCGACGTACAGCCGCCGCTGAAACGAACGCCACTGCGAGTGGCCCACGAACGCACACAGGGCCACGCCAGCTGCCGCAGCGGACAGGCGAAGGGAGCGCCGCTGGCGCTGCCTGGCCTCGTCCGTGCGGACACCACGAAACACCGACGCCCGCAGCGAGGCCGGCGCCGGCGGGCTGCCGGCCTTCGCCAGGGTGCGAATGAGCGAGCGGTTGTGACGCGACACCTCGGTGTGCTTCGCGCAGCGCCCGCACTCG
>JALOQF010000150.1 GCA_025459425.1 Myxococcaceae bacterium
ACACAGGGAGAGGCCTGCACCACCGAGCGCCTCGGCCTCTGCGCGGCCGGGCGACGCGCCTGCCAGCAGGGCTCGGTGGTCTGCGAGGGCACGACGATGCCTTCGGCCGAGCGCTGCAACCGGCTCGACGACGACTGCGATGGCCAGGTCGACGAGGACTTCGACTTGAGCCGCGACCCCCAGCACTGCGGCCAGTGCGACCGCGCCTGTGGCACGGGGACGAGCTGTCTTTCCGCCAGCTGCGTCGAGACCCGCTGTGACGATCGCGTCGACAACGACTCGAACGGGCGCACCGACTGCGACGACGAAGGCTGCGAGTCCCTCGTGTGTGACACCCAGTCCGCTCCGGCCCGCAGGTGCGGGCTCGCCCCCGTCATCCCCGACGGCGGGCCAGTCGATGGCGGGCCGGGCGATGCCGGAGTGGGTGACGGCGGGGTGCCGGACGGCGGGCTCGATGGTGGTCTCGACGGGGGCGCTGACGGCGGCCTGGTGCGCGGCTGCTTCTTCCCCGAGTCGGTGTGCGACGATGGCTTCGACAACGACGGCGACGGGCAGGCCGACTGCCTCGACCCCGACTGCGACGCGCGCCGCTGCTTCAGCGGCCTGACGTGCACACGGCTCACCTGCCCGGGCCCCGGGTGATGGCCCAGGCACCGTGGTAGACCGGCACGTACGACGCCCGTGGCCGGTCGGGCCAGCGCCGGGCTGCTCTCGCCCGCTCGAGGATCGACGCCCCATGCGCCTGCTCTTGCTCACGTCGTGCCTCCTCGCCGCCGCGGCCCAGGCCCAGCTGCTCGCGCCCGTTCGAAGCGAGAGTGCGCCCATTCCGGGGAACTTCGCCGGAGACACCGCCCTGCTCGCGCAGCGCTGGAACGACGGGCGCGACGTCTTCTTCGGGAGCGACGACACCAACAACGGGTTCTACGCCTTCCTCGTCGACGGCGGCGCGGTGCCATCGTTGATGGGGTCGTTCGGCGCCGTCGGTGGCGTCGACGCACTGCCGGGCCTGCGCTCGTTCCCCGACGAGACGCGCGGCGGCGTGGTGGCGGTGACGGGCTCGGGCGCTGGCCGCGTGTACCTCTTCACCACCCTCGAAGATGCCGGTGTGCTGCGCGACCTGCTGACCGTCCCGCTGACGTCGTCGGCGCGGGCCATCGCGCTCGCAGACCTCGGCGACGCCGGCGCCTGGCTGCTCGCCGAAAGCGGCGGCACCACCATTCAGCGCTGGCGCCTCGAGGCCGCCGACGGCGGGCTGCGGCCCATCGCGGCGGCCCCCATTCTGGTGGGCACGGCGGTGCGAGGCCTCGCGGCGGCGCCGTCGCTCCAGCGCGCGTACCTGTCGGCCGGGCTCCGCGGCGTCCTCTCGTTCGACCCGCGCGAAGACATGCCCGTGCTCGTCCCCATCGTCGACGCGGGCGCCGTGCCCGACGTCATGTCGGGCCTGACGGTGTACCCACAGGCCGACGGCGGAGCGCTCCTCATCGCGGCCGTCCCGGTCAGGAACGTGTACCGCGTCTACCAGCTCCACACGGGGGCCGACTTCCTCGCCGAGTTCTCGGTGGGCCTCGAAGATGGCGGAGCGCCGGTGCGCAGCGGGGAGTGGATCGACGTCTGGCCAGGCCCCTTCGGCCTGTTCGACGGCGGCGCTTCGTTTCCGCTCGGCGTGATGGCCGTCGTCGACCGCATCTCGCCCTCGGGCGCGCGCGTCAAGCTCGTCCCGTGGGACGCGCTGGCGAGGCAGGTCACTCCCGCGCTGCCCATCGACGTTCCCGGTCAGGTGGAACGCCCCGTCGAGCCCATGCCCGTGGCCCTGCCCCGGCTCGAGACGACCGTCACCAGCGCGGTGCTCGCCGGGCGCCCGGGCGACGTCGCGCTCTGGCCGTCCCTCGCGCTCGCGTTCGGTGCCTTCGACACGGTGTCGCTGATCGGCGCCGATGGTGGGGCGACGGGCTCGCAGCTCCGCGGCCCCTTCGGGGGCATCGACGCACGTGCGCGCGCCATCGGCCCCTTCTCCGGCGGGCTCGTCGTGGCGTCGGTGAGCGGGCCCGACGGTGGCCTGCTCGTCTTCCTCGGGCCCACGCCAGATGGAGGGATCGCGACGCTGGCCCCACCGCTGCCCGTGGCCGCAGCCCGGGGTGTCGCCCTCGCCGAAGCGCCCGACGCGGGCGCCTTCGTGTTCGTCGAGTCGGGCTCGAACCGGCTCCATCGCGTCCGGCTCGGACTCGACGACGCCGGGCTCCCGCGGGGCGTGCTCGAGGCCGACGTGATGCTCCCAGCGGCCGCCCGCGCCGTCGTGGGCCGCCCCGACGTCGCCCAGCTCTTCGTGTCGGCGGGCGCGGCGATCTGGAGCGTCGACGTCTTCGGCGACGGCGGCGTCACCGCGCTGTTCGACGCGGGCATGGGCGCGAGCGGGCCGGCAGGGTTGGCCGCCGTGCCGCTCGGTGACGGAGGGCTGGTGTTGATCGGCGCCTTCCCCGCCGACGACGCCTACGAGGTCTTCTCGGCGACGGCGAGCCGCGCCCGGTCTCTCGGCCGCTTCGAGGTGGCCCTCACCGATGGAGGCCAGCGCCTGCGCGGCGGCACTGCCCTCGAGGCGACGCTGGCCCCCTTCGGGCTCCTGGCCGATGGCGGCGCGGGCCCGACGTTCCCCTCGGGCGTCGTCGCCTTCGCCGAGACGTACGCCGATGGCGGGTCGGTCGTGCGCCTCGCCCCCTGGGAGGCCCTGGCCCGCGTCGTCCCGCTTTCGGGAGGCGCTGGCGGTGGCTCGGCCGGAGGCGCTGGCGGGAGCGGCGCTGATGTCGGCGGTGGCGGCGCCGTCGACCCTGAGCCCATGGGCTGTTGCTCCGGCGCCCCGGTCTCGGCCGGCCTGCCCGGCGTCTTCTTCCTCGTGTGGTTGCGACGCTTCGCACGGCGCCGTTCGTCTCGTACGCTGGCGCGTTCAGACCCATGAGATCGATCACCCGGCTCCTGTTCTTCCTCGTCGCCTCGTCCGTCGCCTCGTGCCGCACCGGCCAGGACGTGCTCCGCCCCGACGCCGATGGGGCGGTGCACCTCACGGTGGTGGGCACCAACGACGTGCACGGCTGGGTGATGACGCAGGAAGAGAAGTTTCCCCAGGGGGCGATCCGCTACGGCGGGGCCGCAGCCTTCGCCGGGTACCTCAAGCTGCTGCGCGCCGAGAACCCGGGCGGCGTGGTGCTGGTCGACGGCGGCGACCTCTTCCAGGGCACGCTCATGTCGAACCTCACCGAGGGCAGCGTCGTCATCGAGACGTTCAACGCGCTCGGCTACGACGCGGCCGCCATCGGCAACCACGAGTTCGACTACGGGCCGGTGGGCGCACCGACGCACGCCTCGCAGCCTGGAATGGATCCGTTCGGCGCCCTCAAGGCGCGCATCGCACAGGCGAAGTTCCCGCTGCTGTCGACGAACATCTACGAGTCGAACTCGCGCCTGCGCCCCTCGTGGCTCCCGGGCGACGGCACCGTCATCATCGAGCGCAAGGGCATCAAGATCGGCATCATCGGCCTCACCACGCCCCAGACGCCCACCACCACGCTCCCCATCAACGTCGCCAGTCTGCGCTTCGCGCCCCTGGGGCCCGAGGCGCTGTCGGCGGCGAGGAACCTCCGCGCGCGGGGCGCCGACGTCGTCATCGCGGTGGTGCACGCCGGGGGCCGCTGCAGCGAGACGAACGACCCGTCGGACCTGCACACGTGCGACACCGAGACCGGAGAGGTCTTCGAGATGATGAAGGGCTTCCCCTATGGCACCCTCGACGCGGTGGTGGCGGGCCACACGCACGGGCAGATCGGCCACTTCGTCAACGGCACGCCGGTGATCGAGAGCTTCGCCCTCGGCAAGGCCTTCGGCGTCATCGACCTCTCCATCGACCCGAGCACGCGCAAGCTCATCCGCGAACGCACGCGAATCCGCTCCGGCATCGCGGTCTGCGAGACGATGGACGAGGCCACCCAGTCGTGTGACGTGCGCAGGCTCAAGGCCAACGCGGCGCAGGTGAAGCCGGTCGCCGCGAAGTGGCTCGCTCAGACGATCGAGCCCGACGCCGCCATCGCCGAGCTGTTGTGGCCGGGTGAAGCGCGGGTCGCAGCGCTGCAGAACAAGCCGCTCGGGCTCTCGGTGCCCAGGCCTCTGGGCCGCAACTACGAGACCGAGAGCGCGCTCGGGAGCTTCCTGGCCGACTCGCTGCGCACGATGGTGCGGGCCGACGTCGCGCTGCTCAACCCCGGTGGGCTTCGGGCCGATCTCGGCTCTGGCCCGCTGAAGTACGGCGCCGTGTACGAGGTGCTGCCGTTCGACAACCAGGTGGCGACGCTCGACGTCACGGGCGATCAGCTGGTGAGCCTGGTGCGGGCGGCCTACGCCGCCAAGAAGGGCGTCTTTCAGGTGTCGGGCCTCGAGGTGCGGCTCGACCGCTGCCCGGGCCCCAACCGGCTCAAGTCGGTGCACCTGCCCGGCGGCCATGGCGTCGACCCCAACGTGCGCTACCGGGTGGCGCTCCCCGACTTCCTCGCCCGCGGAGGCGATGGCCTGGGGCCCGTGCTGGCCACCATCGACCCGCGCCAGGTCGACCTCGGCGAGACGCGCGCCTCGAACCTCCGCGACGAGCTGGTCGACTTCTGGGTGAAGAACAAGGAGTCCTTCGTGGCGCCCGAGTCGGGCCGGGTGCAGTTCGTCGACGACGGGAAGCCCTGCCAGGCGGCCGAGAGCCACTCGAACCCCTGACGCGCCGCTCACGGGTTTGGGCTCGCCAGACGCGCCCGGGGCCGATATTCAGCCTTCAGGCGCACTGGGGGACTGCGGCCCCTTTCGCTATGCTGTGGTTGTCGAGTGGCCGGCGAGTCGGCCATGAGGAGGGTGCGGTGCTCTACAAAGTCACGCCGATGCTGACGCCGGCCGAGCCGAAGGAGGCCGAGGCGAAGCGCAAGGCGAAAGAAACGAACCCCGACGCGCCAAAGGAGCCGCGCAAGCGCCGCAAATCGGCCGTGTTCGACGCCGACGGCAACGAAGTGCTCATCACGATGATGTGCCTCAAGTGTCGCCAGATGAAGCCGCTCGGCATGTTCGGGCTGCGCAAGATGGCCGACGGGGCGATTCGCAACCAGCCGTGGTGCCGCACCTGCCGCTCCGGCGCGGGCACCAAGAAGCCGAAGGAAGAGGCGGTGAGCGAGACGACGGCGCCAGCGACCATCGAGGTGGCAGCCGTCACGGCGGCGCCCGTGGACGCCCCCCGTGAAGACACGCGGCCCGCCGACGCGCCGCTCGCCGAAGCCCCAGCCGCGGAGTGACGAGTCGGCGGCGGCCGCTCGTACGCGCAGGCAATGAAAAACCCCGCGCGGTTCCTTGTTCGGGAACCGGCGGGGCTTTTTCATGCCGCGACTGTGGAGGTGAGCGGGATCGAACCGCTGACCTTCGCATTGCGAACGCGACGCTCTCCCAACTGAGCTACACCCCCAGATGTTCTTCCTGACGGCGTCGCGGCGGCAGCCTGACTATGTGACGCGTGTGGGGGTGTCAAGCACGCTCTCGACGGCGCAGGGCTCGGAAATCGCCTTCACCCGCGACAGAAACGCGCCCGCTTTGACATTTGACTCACTGTGTTGCGGGTGACAGAAACGCACGCTCTCCCGATGCCTTCCCCGACGAAGACGTTGAGCCCGGCCGAGCTCGCGAAACTCGAAGCAGCCTTCGCGACCGACCCGGCGTCGCAGGCCTACAAGCCCCTCGCCGAGGCCTACCTCGCGATGGGCCGGTACATGGAAGCGATGGTGGTGTGCAAGAAGGGCGTGAAGGCACACCCGACGCTCGCCGACCCACGCGTGCTGCTGGCGCGCGTGTACGCGGATCAAGGCAAGGACAAGAAAGCCCTCGAAGAGCTGCAGGGCGCGCTGGCCGTCGTGCCCACCGACAAGGGCGCGCTGCGCATGACGGCGCAGCTGCAGTGGAAGGGCGGCGAGAAAGAGACGGCGAGGGCGACGATCCTCAAGGCGTTCGAGGCCGACCCGGCCGACGTCGACACCCAGACGGCCATGCGCGATCTGGGGGTCGAGCCTCCGAAGCCGGCGGCACCTCCCCCGCCGCCCGTCTCGCAGCCCGTGGCGCCGATGCAGGTACCGCCGACGCCGGCCCGGGGCGTGTCGAGCCCCAACCTGATCGTCGAGACCGACGTGACGGTGCCGAACCCGCTGCCCGCCGAAGCCGTGCCGCAGCCACGCGTCAGTGGCGCGCAGGGCGTGCAGCGCCGCACGGCCCCGTCGCCGACGTCGTCGGGCCGCACGTCGGGAGCCCGGCCGGCCGTCCGTCGCCCGGCCTTCGAGCCCGAAGAGTCGGTGTCCGAAGTGAGCGAGGTCTCGGAGCTGTCCGAGGCGTCGATGCCCCCGAAGAAGCGCAAGAAGAAGGACTCGGGCGGCCTCGCGAAGGCGCTCTTCTTCATGCTCATCTTCGCGGTGCCCGCGGGCGCGGGCGCGTACTACGGCATCGGCCAGTACCGCGCGAAGGTGAAGCGCGAGGTGAACAAGCAGGTGCAAGGCGCGCAGGACCTGCTCAAGACCGACACCTACGCGGCGTACAAGCAGGCCTGCGAGCAGGGCGAGAAGGCCCTCGACCTCGACCCCGGCTCCGCGCTGGCCCATCGCATTCTCGCCTACGCCTACGTGGTTCGCTGGGGCGAGCACGAGCACGACGACACCATCAAGGGCCGCGCCGAGGAGCACCTGAAGGAAGGCCAGGGCTCGAGCGAGGACAAGGGCCTGTCGTACCAGTATGCCGCCGAGGCGCTGCTCGCCTACTACTCGGGCAAGACGAGCGAAGCCTTGCGCATGATGGAAGATCGCGTGAAGGCCGCCGAGGCCGAGAACAAGAAGTCGGCCCTGCTCTACAACACGCTGGGCGTGCTCCAGATGAACCAGGGCGACCTCGAGCGCGCGAAGGAGACCCTCGACAAGGCCCTCGCCATCGCCCCCGACGACCCGCGCGTGCGCGTGGCCATGGGCACGGTGCAGCTGCGACGCGGCGCCGACAGCGACGCCTCGGTGCAGTTCGCCAAGGCGCTCGACTACACCAAGAAGTCGCACCCCGAGGCGCTGCTGGGCACGGCCATCGCCCTGCTCGACCTGCCCGAGCCTGCGCGCCGCTACAAGTCTGCCGCCGAGTACCTCAACACGCTCCTCAAGGCCGACCCGAAGCACTCGCCCAGGCAGCTCGCGATGGGGCAGATGGTCAAGGCGCTCCTCATCGCGCGCGTGTCGAAGGACATGGGCGAGTACGAAGGGAAGTTCGCCAAGGAGCTGGGTGAAGCGACGGGCGTGTCGACGGACCCGGCCAAGGCCAGCAAGGACATCGACGCCGCCGAAAAAGAAGCGTTCGGGCTCGACCGCACCAACCCCGAGCTCTTCGTCATGAAGGCGCGGCGACTCTACTGGACCGAGAAGCTCGACGAGGCCGCGGCCGAGGTGAAGAAGGCCATCGAGGCCAACTCGACGACGGCGCAGTTCCACGTCGAGCTCGCCCGCATTCTCCTCAAGAAAGAGGGCGGCGAGCCGCAGGCCGAAGAGGCGATGAAGAAGGCCCTCACGCTCGTGCCCGGCAGCCCCAAGCTGCTCACGATGCTCGGCACCGCGCAGGCCCGGCAGAAGAAGTGGGAAGACGCCCGCCAGACGCTCGAGAAGGCCACCGAAGATCAGAAGGCCCGCAACGGCGAGGCGCGCTTCATGCTCGGCCGCATCTACCGGGACGAGAAGAAGGACCTCAAGCGCGCCGCCGAGCTGTTCGAGCGCGCCGCCGCCGACTACTACGCCGACCCCTCGTTGGCCGCCGTCGCCTACGACGAGCTCGGGTACACGCAGGAGACCGCCGGCCTGAAGGACAAGGCGCGCTCCGGCTACGAGAAGGCCCTCAACGCGAGCAAGGAATACGCTCCGGCCTACTGTCACTACGCCCGGTTCCTCTCGAAGGAGAACCAGCCGAACGACAAGGACAAGATCAAGGCGGTCGCGGCCGAGTACCTGAAGCTCGACCCCAAGGGTGAGTGCGTGGCCGACATGAAGGGCCTCGCCGGGCAGTAACGGCTCCCATCAGTCCTTCGTGTCACGGCCGGCAGGCTGGCTTGTCTGCCTGCGTCGCGGTTGGTATTCGCTTCGAGGCCGCTCGAGTTCCGCGGTCGCGAGGAGCCAGATGTCCGTGTCGTCGTCGGAGCCGGTGGTGACGTCGAGGGTCCTGGAGCGCTCGGCGCTCGCGACGGTGAAGGACCTCGTGTCGCTCACCAAGCCGCGGCTCTCGGGCCTGGTGCTCTTCACCACCGCGGGCGGCATGTGGCTGTCGAAGGCGCCGCTGACGTTCTGGCAGTGGGTGGTGGCGCTGGTCGGTACGGCGGGCACGGTGGGCGCGGCGAACGCGTTCAACTGCTACCTCGAGCGCGACTCCGATCGGTTCATGGCCCGCACGGCGGTTCGGCCGCTCCCACAGGCGCGCATGGAGCCCGTGGTGGCGCTCGTCTTCGCGGTGGCGCTCGCGGCGGTGTCATTGCCGGTGTTGTTCGTCGGGGTGAACGCGCTCACGGGCGCGCTCGGGCTGCTCGCGCTGGCGAGCTACGTGCTCGTCTACACGCCGATGAAGTCGCGCACGCACTGGGCGATGGTGGTGGGCGCGGTGCCGGGAGCGTTGCCTCCGCTGATGGGCTGGACGGCGGCGACCGGGCGCATCGAGGAGCCCGGCCTGGTGCTCTTCGCGATTCTGTTCGTCTGGCAGTTGCCGCACTTCATCGCCATCGCGCTGTTCCGCAAGGCCGAGTACCGCGCGGCCGGGCTCACCTCGCTGCCGCTCGAGAAGGGTGACGACGTCGCCCGCGCGCACGCGGTGGGCTACCTGGCCCTCATGCTCCCGGTGAGCGCCCTGCCCTTCGCGGTGGGCGTCGCGGGCTGGCCGTACCTCGCCGCGGCGCTGGCGCTGGGCCTGTGGTGGGGCTGGGTGGGCGTCGACGGCTGGCGGAACAAGCGCGACGCACGCTGGGCGCGCAAGCTCTTCGCGACTTCGCTCCTCTACTTGACGGGGCTGTTCGCCGCGCTGGCGATCGGCTGACGGCGCCGTCGCGGGCCGCGCTGTCCTTGCGCTCGCCGTCACACGCTGCACCGGTCATTTCAACCCCACTGTGTGTGAGGTGACCCGGGGCTTGCCGGCCTCACCTTGACGGACTACACCCGGCGCACCGGGCGGGCCATGGAGGGGAGCCCACGGTGCGGCCGGCACCTCGCGTGGTGGTAGTCGAGTCAACCTCCCGGGATTGTTTGCGAATCAGGAGCAGCGGACGTGGACGTTGGCCTCTTCCAGGACACGGTCGTGCGAGTGCACCCGGACACGGCCGTTCAGCGGGTCGGCGGCCGGTACATGGCGGCCACGCCGGACGACCGCTTGCATACGTTCGAGGCGCCCGACGGGTCGGTGTCGGAGGTGGGCGAGCGAATCATCGAGCTCGTGGATGGGTCGAGGACGGTCGGGCAGATCGTCGACGTGCTGGTCGAAGAGTTCGAGGTCTCGCGCGAGGTCGCCGAGGCCGATACGAGGCAGTTCATCGAGTTGCTGTTGGGCAAACTGGTGCTGACGGTGGGGTGAATCCCACCCTGGGGACGGGGCACCATGGGAGACGTGCGCATGAATCGGTTGGCTTCAGTGCGGGTGGGGGCGCTGTTCGCAGCGATGGTGGTTGCGTCCGTGACGGGGTGCAACTGTCGCGAAGGACAGAATGACTGCACCGACCTGGTGATCGACACCACGCCGGCGAGTGACGCGACCGACGTGAACCAGGTGGTCGACGTGGTGGCGAGCTTCCGCCGCGGGGCGAGCACGCCGGTGCCCATCGGGACGGCCAACATCTCGATTCGTGCGGCCGGTGATGCCGACTTCGGGCCGACCGTCGCGGCGACGACGGTCGCCGAGGCCACCGCGACGTTCGCGGGTCGCATGTTCAAGGCCGGGCAGAACACCTTCAAGGTGACGCTGACGGAGCAGAACTCGACCTGCACGGTGACCCGCGACGTGAGCATCACGGTGAAGGAGACCGTGATGGCACCTCCGGTCATCATGAGCTGCGACTTCCCGCAGGACGCGAACGGCGACGGCACGCTCAACAGCGCCGAATTGCCCGGCGGGAGCGGCGTCATCGTACGGGTTCGCACCAACGCTGGCACCGGTGCTGGCGCGACCTTCTCGGCGCCCAACGGCACGCCGGCACAGGCGACGGTGATGAACGACACCGCGCAGGTGACGGTGCCGGCGCCAGCGAACGACGGAACATTCACGGTGACGGGCACGGTGTCGCGTGGAACGGCGATGCCGACGTGCAACCCGTCGATTCGCATTCAGCGCACCGCGGCCTGCGCGGTCGAGAACACGACTGACCAGTCTCCGCGCGGCCCGATGAACGACGCCGACTCGATGACGGCGGGCTTCCAGGTGCGCGCGACGGCCTCGCGCGTCAGCGGCATGGTGGCGTCGGCGACGATGCGCCTCGGCATGGACTCGCGGCCCGTCGAACTCTCGGCGATGGCGACGGCCTCGGTCGACTTCACCGTCGCGAACACGGGCACGCAGTCGTACATGGTGACGCTCGAGGCGCGCGACGCCGCGGGCAATGCCTGCGCGGTGACGAACGCGACCCGGACCATCCCCGTCGACTTCGATGCTCCGGTGGTGACGATCGCGGCTCCGACCTCGGCCGATGGTGGCCCGGTGCTGATCACCCGCTCGCCCGTTTCGGTGGTCGCCAACGTGGGCATGGGAGACAACGGCGCGACGGCGTGCGCCTTCCTCGGCACGACCCAGGTCGGCTGCGGCACGGTGGCGAACGGGGCGGTGGTGCTGTCGGTGCCGTTCTCGTCGGATGGAGCGCGGACCATCACCGTGCGCGTCACCGACGCTGCAGGGAACGTCGGCAGTGGGAGCGTGACGGTCGACGTGGTGCTCTCGGGCTGTGGCATCACCTTCTTCGCGCCGCCGTCGAACCCGGCGCTGATCATCGCCTCGCAGGCCCCGGGCGGGAACTTCACCTTCCGCACCGCGAGCCGCAGCCTCTGCGTCGGCCAGCCGGCGCGCCTGAGCCGGGCCGTGGTGTCGGCTGATGGTGGAACCGGCATGTTCACGGCGGTCGGGAACGCGACGCTGACGGCCCGGAGCCTGTCCGACGGCGGTTCGGACGCCGTGGCTGCGTTCGTGACGCCGGTGACCAGCGGTGACTTCGTCTTCCGTGCCGAGGTCGACAACCTCGGCGATGGCGGCACCGACAACGTCAACGTCGCCGTGACGGTCGACCTCGACGGCCCCGCCATCACCAGCCCGGTCGTTCCATCGGGTCAGACGCGCGCGACCATCACCGCCCAGCAGGACTCGAACCCGGCGGTTCCTGGTGCGCAGCGCATTCTCACGTTCAACGGCCGAATCCCCTCGGGTGGTCGGGCTGACATCTGCACCACCCAGATGTTCACCGGCGCGGTCGAAGGCGACTGCGGCACCGGCTGGTTCCGGCTCGCGCAGAACGTGACGAGCCCGGCGAACGCGTTCACGTTCCCCGAGGGCGCGTACGAACTGAAGGTCGTCATCGTGGCTGGCGCGACGCGCACGGAGTCACCCGCGGTTCCGGTGACGGTCGACTCGGTGCGGCCCTGTGTGCTGGCCAACTCGGTGCGCTTCCCGCAGGACACGAACATGGACGGTCGCCTGAACGCGACGGAGCTCGGCTCGAACGCGCCGCGGCTCGAGTTCCAGCTCGACCCGGCGTGCGGCGACATGAACCTGTCGACCCTGTCGGCGACCGGCCCCGTGTCGGTGCGTGAGGTCGTGAGCGGGGCTCCGTCGAGCGCGCTGAACGTGGCTGGCGACGTGTCGTTCGACACGGGCACGGGCCGCGTCCGCGTCAACCTCACCCAGGGTGTCGCGAACGAGCGCGACTACACGCTGTTCGTGCAGCTGCAGGACCTGGTCGCCAACACCAACGTCTTCACGACGAGTGCAAACCCTGCGGTCGCGACGGTGCGCGTCGACCGCACGGCGCCCAACTGCGACCTCGTGGCGCCGACGTTGACGACGCTCAACCGGTCGAACGTTCCTGGCGGCTCGCTCGGCGTGACGATTGCCACCGCGGCCGACGTGGGCGCGAACGGGGTGACGGTGACGCTCCAGGGCCTGACGGCGCAGAACGTGACGCCCTCGGGTGCTGGGAATCAGGCGACAGCGACGTTCACGGGGCTGACGGGGACGAATACGCGCACGCTCGACGCCACCTGCCGTGACGCGGCCGGGAACACGGCGAGCATCACCCAGCGCTCGCTCGTCATCGACCTCGACGACCCGACGTGCACCATCGTCTCGCCGAGCGTCGCGAACTCGCCCTACTCGGACCTGAGCATCACCACGACGGTCAACGTCGCGGGCGCCGAGGGCCGGACCGTCTCGGTGTCGTCGAGCGTGGGTGGCACGCGCGGGACGCTGACGGTGACCGCAGGCGTCGCCAGCGGAGCAATCACCTACGCGAACGGGACTCAGGATGTCTCGGTCTCGGTGAGCGACGCCGCCGGCAACACCTGCTCGTCGACGGTGAACAACATCGTCATCAACTCGAGCGACTGTGGGCTGGCGCTGACGAACGCGTTCTCGAACACGAACGGCTCGTGGTTCAACCGCAGCAACACCGGGAACCTGACGGCGAACTCGGGCACGGCGACCATCACGGCGCAGACCTCGAGCTGCACGGCCGGTCGAATGATCACGCTCGTTCGGACGGCGCCGACCGCCGGGACGCCCATCACCGTGGCGGACGTCGCGGGGACGGCGACGTTCACGAACGTGGCGCTCACGGACGGTGAGACGTGGACGGTGTCGGTGCCGAACGGTGCGCGGCCGGCGACGGTCGCGACCTTCCGGGTCGACCTCGACGCGCCGACGTTTGGCGGGTCCGGCCAGGCGCGCATCAACGGAACGCTCCTCGCTTCGACGACGCCCACCTTCTTCGTGGCGCCGGCCGACAACCGGAACGTCGAGACGAGCACGGCCGGCTACTTCGCCGACCTGAACGCGGGAACGGCGGGCGCGCAGGCGAACGTCGTCGTCGACTCGGTCGAGGCGTTCGACTTCGGCTTCAACGGCACGGTCCGTGTGCTGTTCAAGGGCACGGAGCTGACGAGCCAGCCGGTGACGGCGGCTGCGCAGACGGTGAGCTTCACGGGCGCGAGCGGCATCACCCTCCCCCACAACGATTCGGGCGCGTTGGTGGTGCGGGTGACGGACGGCGCGGGCAACACGACGGAGTGGACATCGGCCGCGACCATCGACGTGATCGCACCGGCTGCGCCCACGGTCAGCCAGAGCATCGGAGATGCGCGGATCGCCGAAGTCAGCCTGGGCTGGATGCCCACGTTCGACGACGGGACCACATCGAGCTCCGGTGGCCATGCGGGGTACGACCTGCGTTGGTCGACGACGTCGGTGCCGGGGAACAGCACGCTGCCGACCTCGACCGACTTCTTCAGCTCGGTCGCGAACCCGGAGCCGAACATTGCGTGGTCGGCGAACCCGACGAGCAACTTCCGCCTGACGGTGCCGCCGCTCAATGGGTACTACATCGCGGTGCGCGCCCGTGACGAGGTGGGCAACTACTCGGCGTATGCCGCACCGACGGTGCTCAACAACTTCTGGACCGAGGTGACGATCTCGGCGCCGGCGAGCGCCTCGAGCGCGAACTTCGGCCAGACGGTCGTCGCGGCTCCGAGCCTGAACAACGACACCATCGCTGATCTCGTCGTGACGGCTCCGACGAGGACCGGAGGTGGCGCGGTGTTCGTGTACTACGGCGCTGCTGGTTTCGCGTCGCAGACGACCTGTGGTGCGGGCTGTCAGGAGCTCACGCCGTCTGATGGGACGGCAGGTCAGTTCGGGAGCGACATCGGCTCGGGCGGCAACGTCGGCGACGTGGCTGGAGAGAACAAGCCAGACTTGTTGGTCGGTCAGGTCTTCACGGCGGCAGCTCCGAACAACGGCGGAAGAGCGGTTCTGTATTTCGGCTCATCCAGCGCGGCAGTCGTTGATTCGGCCCAGGCGATCGAGTTCCGAGGCGACTCGACGAACCGCATCGGGACGACTGCTCGTATCATCCCTTCCATCGATGGCGACGCGCTCGACGAGGTCGTCCTCTCAGCGCCATTCTTCGGCGCATCGCCGACCAATCAGGGGAGAATCTTCATCTACCGGGGTCGAACTCGAACGGCCTGGGCTGCGCTCCGCACTTCGACCGATCCCGTCACTTCGGTTCCCTTCGTGCCGGTCTCTGCTGCGACCGCCGACTACGTGATCGACGGGCCGAACCCGACGTTGACCGCGACGGGAAACTCCTTTGGGCAGAATCGACTTGGGCTCATCTCGGTTGGCGACGTCAACCAGGACGGAAGGCCTGACATCGCCATTCCGACCTCACGTGCCCAAATCAACCGGTACCGCGTGTTCTCGGGTGCTGCGATCGCCGCATCGACCGGAGCGATGCCGTTGGCGGCGAGCAACTTCCTGGTTGAGCTGACGCAACTTGCCGGAACGAACACCGCCGTGTCGTCCGGCCTGGGCGCAGCGAGTGCGGGCGGCGTGGACGTCACTGGCGCGAGCAGGCCGGATCTTCTCACCAGCTTCCCAGGTGCGGGCGGTGGAGGCCGCGTCTACGTGTACGCTGATTTGGCACCGATGGGCTCTGGCTCGCCAAACCCGACCCTCGAGCTTTCCGGTCCGCTCAATTTTGGTGCTCAGCTGAGCATCGGCCGGCTGAACGGCGCCAGCGATACGCGGACCGACCTCATCGTCGGCATGGGACAGGTGTCGGGGAACTTCGCTTTCGTTCTCTACCAGCAGCCGGGAATTCGCCCGTTCGACGGTCTCAGTCCTCGGGTTCTGGGTACGACTCCAGAGTTCTGGAACTCGCGCTTCGACTCGACAGGCGTCACTGGCGTGACCAACAGCACGCTCGGCGCCGCCAACGATACTGGTGACTTGAACGGCGACGGTCAGCAGGATGTGGTGCTTGGAGACCGCGTTGGCGGTCAAGTGAGGATCTGGCGATGAAGCCCCCGAAGAGGAAGACGTATGCAGCCCCCGTCATCAAAAGCACCTCTGCAGAGCAGGTGTCGGTTCAGTTGACGGGTTGCACTGGGCTCTTTGATTGTTACGGCGACCAGTCATGCTGTCTGCCTGACCAGTCGCTTTGCGGCATCGAGTGCTGAAGGAGCGCGAGGGGCCTTCAGCATGACGCTTGGTCGAGTCGCTGTGTGGGCGACACCTTTCGCGATCCTCCTCGTTCACGGATGTGGCTGAGCATTGGCGTATCTGCTGGTTTGCACCACCATCTGGGGGCTCACCTTCGTGGTGGTGAAGGACGCGCTCGGGGCGTCTGACCCATTCACGTTTCTGGCGTTCCGTTTCACCCTCGGCGCCCTGGCCTGTGTCCTCTGGGCCGGGCGCCGTTCGTTCGGCCGGCGCGTGTTGACGAACGGGCTCGGACTCGGGCTCGTCTTGTTCGCGGGCTATGCGTTTCAGACCTTCGGCCTCGAAGACACCACGCCATCGCGGTCGGCGTTCCTCACCGGGCTCTCCGTCATTGGTGTGCCCTTCGTGGCGTGGGGGCTGTTCCGACGGCCTCCCGCGTGGCCGTCGATCGTCGGTGCGCTCGTCGCCATCGCCGGCCTGGCGCGGCTCACGGGGTTCGGCCTCGATGGTGGGCTGACGCGCGGCGACCTGCTCACCCTGGCGTGCGCGGCGGCGTACGCGCTCCACATCGCCCTCACCGAGAAGTTCGCGAAGGCCGGAGCCTCGGTCGCCCTCGTCGCCGTGCAGCTCTCGGTCGTCGCGGTGCTGTCGGCCAGCTGCATTCCGCTCGGAACACCCCGCTTCGCCCCGACGCCGTCGTACTGGGCCGCCGTCGCCGCCACCGGACTCATCGCGTCGGCGCTCGCCATCTCGCTCCAGACCTGGGCTCAGGCCCGCACCTCGGCCGTGCGCGCGGCCGTCATCTTTTCCCTCGAGCCCGTCATCGCCCTCGCCGCCTCCGTCGCCCTCGGCCGCGAGACGCCCGGAGTCGCCGAGCTCTCCGGCGGAGCCCTCATCGTCGCCGG
>JALOQF010000151.1 GCA_025459425.1 Myxococcaceae bacterium
AACCAGGGCCCGCTCGCCGTCACCCGCGAAAGCCCTGGCGTCGTCGACGTTGCGAGCAGCGCAATCCACGTTCCGCCCTTGTTCCCCGCGGTCGCTGCCATCCGACACCGCGCGTCCGCCCCGGTCAAACCACCCACGTTCCCGCCGAATGATGTCGACGTAAGGAAGACACGCTTTCGAATGGTCGAGGAAGGAGGGGGCGGCGGCAGACGTGACTGCTCAATGCAGAGGAGGCGCAAGCTCTGGTTGCACCCCGTGCTGAGGGAACCCAAGACCGTCCCATTGCCGAGTCGTCCAGTAGCCGTGTCTGAAGTCCAGTCGTTGCACGTGTCCGCCGTCATCCCGTCTTGCGTCATTCCACTCCAGAACGCGCGGGATGACTGCATGCTGATGGTTTGACCCTGTTCATCGGTATCGATGCTCGCGAGGGCGCTCGTCTGCAGGTTCGCCACATTGTTGTACGTCCTCACGAACGTTCCGTTGCTGAGTTCCTGAAACCAGGGCCCGCTCGCCGTCACCCGCGAAAGCCCTGGCGTCGTCGACGTTGCGAGCAGCGCAATCCACGTTCCGCCCTTGTTCCCCGCGGTCGCTGCCGCTTCCGCCCGCTCCGCCCCCTGCAGGCCCGCCACCCGAACCGCCCGCGCCACCGGCGGTTCCTGCCGCCGTCCCACCCGCCGTGAGGCCGCCCGAGCTCCCGCCACCCAAGCCCGACGAGCCACCGCCGGAGCCGAAGGTCGTCGGCAGACAGCTGCCAAGGGAACACATCTCATTCGACGCGCACATTCGGCACGTCATGCCGCCGCGGCCGCAGTTGGAATCTGTGGAGATGCGAATGCATTGCCCGTTGGCGGCGCAGCACCCTTCGCAGGTCGTCGGGCCGCACGACTGCGTCGGCATCCCGCACGAAAAACCGCTGATCATTCCGACGACAAGACTGAAGAAGACGCGCATGGGGGCTCCAAACACTTCGGTCACAGCACTTCAAGGAGAAAGGGCACCGAATCGGAGAGGAAGAACAATCCACGAAACGGGGGTGACGGGGTCTCCACCCCTCGCGTACGCCAGCGGTCACTGGCGCGGCTGGAGGCGCGATGCCTGTGCGTTGAGCACTGGAGCCGTCGCCGCGTTGACCAACCGCGGAGGGTTGATCTACCGCTTCGACGACGATGGTGGCTTTGAGGAGCCGGCAACATGGTTGACAGATTGGACCGGCGACATGGTTGACACTCTCAGCACAGCCGCACGAAGGCCGCCCTGACGCCGAGCGTCTCCGTCGACTCAGCAACTCGCCCACCATGCTCGCCGCAGGCAGCTCGAGCTCGGGATGATGCAGCTCGAGGTAGCCGAGCATCTTCCGGGGTCCCCAGCTCGGCCGCTTCTTCCGGACCGCGATGAGCCGCTTCGCCATGTCGGCAGGGAGCGCCCACGGGCGTCGCTTGGGCGCTCGCGACCGGTCCTCCAGGCCTGTCACGCCCTGCTGGTGGTACCGCTCAACCCACGTGTACCCGGTCTCCCGGCTGACGCCGAAGCGTCGGCTTGGCCCCTCGTTGTGCTGAGCGCTTTACTGCTTCATGGACGTCATGCGGGCTGGATGCGCCGGTGTGCGTGCCCGTGCGATGCAGTTCGTGACCGTCGACCAGTCCGGTGTGCAACCTCAGGAGACCCGGCGCTTTCGTCCGTCAGTTGGGAAGAAGCTGACGTCTGCTAGGTGTCCCCTATGGCCGCTCAGGGTGACCAACCGCGACTCCATGCAGCGTTCCTGCGGCGCGCGGCGGCGCTGCGAGCGCTCGGAGCGCAGCACCTCGTCGAGAACCTGCTGCCGGGCGCGAAGCCGCTGGCGCTCTCTCGGCTCGAGGGGAAGCTGGGCGCGCCGCTGCCCAGGGTGCTGCGCACGTGGTGGCTGTTGCACGACGGCGAGAAGAAACCCGCCGAAGGGTTCGCCGCGCCGTTCCATCTCTTGCCCGTCGCGTGGGTGTTGAACGAGCGCGTCACGGTGCTGCGCCGGTGGGAGCGGTTCCTGAAGGCTCCCGAAGCAGGGCCGCCGTCGGGCCTGACCGAGGCCGAGCGAACGTCACCACGGTGGATTCCGGTGGCCGCGCGGCCCGGGGTGAGCGTCGTGTTGCACGGCACGACGGGCCGCGTCTTCGAGTGTGGTGACGAAGCGCCGTTCGTTCGCCTCGTCGCGCCCTCGCTGGTGGCGTGGTTCGAGGCGGTGGTCGACCAGCCGCTCGAAGAGGCCGACGAGCCGCCCGCGTCGACGTGACGTCAGTCGCGCAGGGAGAAGATGCGGTGCCGGTCGTCGTCGGCGCCGAGCACGAGCCAGTCGTGCGTGAGCAGCACCACGCGCAAAGGGGCGAAGCGCTCGGCCTCGAGCCCGGTCTCGGTGTCGCGGAGGAGCAGCAACTGACGGCGCTGTTGGTCGCGGAGCACCACGGGAGAAGTCCCCTGCGTCAGGCACTGGACCCGCTCGATGGTGTAGCCGGCGGGCAACGCCACCACGGCGCTCGCGGGGGCCTCGCGGCGCAGGGGGCGCGTGTAGCGGGCCAGGCGCGGTGGCGTCGTCGTGGCACCGGCGCGCAGGTCATCGACCAGCCAGACGGAGCGCTCGTCGAAGCCCGCCGCCACGCGCGGGCCCGGGGAGCTCAGCTCGAAGCAGCCGTTCTCGCGCCCTTCACACACGGTCGTCTCGCCGAAGAAGAAGGCGCCGTCGGGCTCGAGCATCGCACCGCAGACGGTCGCGAGGCGCAGGGGGCCGAGGGGTGCCTCGGTCACTCCACCGTCGTCTTCGAAGTTCCACCGCTGCAGGTTCGTGAGGGCCTGGTGCTCGGTCACGGCGAGCAGTTGGTTGGTGAGCCCGCGCGCAGCACCGAGCGGCTCGAGGCCCCCGTCGCTCCGCTCGCGCCACCGCTTGAGCTCGTGCACGCCTCCACCGAGTGGTTGCATGGTCCACACGATGTCGCCCACGGCTCGGGCGGTGGTGTCGAGCAGGGTCGACTGCTCCGCGCCCCGGCTCACCAGGGTGGTGGCGCCGCGGGTGCAGTACCGGGTGCGTGACGACGAGATGGCCAGCACGTCGCAGCTGAGCGCTGGCAGCGAGATGCCGGGCTCCTCGGCGCGCTCGACCGGGCTCAACAACAGGGCGTCGAGCACGGCGAGGCCCGGCTCGATGAAGACGCGCAGTGTGGAGTTGCCCACCGGCGTGGGCGGAACGTCGAGGAGGACGTCGAGTGCCGTACCGGGTGAGCGCAGGCTGCGTGCCACGCGCGTGACGGTGAGGGGGCGTCGTTCTCCCCGCGTCGTGGTGAGGGTGGCCTCGGTGATGAGCTCGGCGATGAGTTCGTCGTCGTCGCACGTCGCGTCCTCGGCAGTGAGTACGAGCGTCGTCGTCTCGCGGCTCGAGATGATGAAGGTGCCGACAGTCGGGCCGCCAGCGACGAGCGTTCGGCGACAGGCCGGAGCTCGGTTGGGTGGTGGACACGCCAGCGCAGGGAGGACGACGAGGAGCCAGCCGAGGCGCGACATGGTCACCGAGTATGGGCGCGAGTCGTGCCTGTCACGGCCTTCGGCGCGAGGCTCCCAGCGCCATGAAGGCGTCCGACGCCCTTCGCCTCTTCGAGCGCTCGACCGCTTGAGCGATGGGCCCCTCTGCGCCGGACTTGCTCCTGAGCGCGACGCGCACGTCATGTCGATGCACGTCAAGGGGCGTCATGCGCGAGCCGGGCTGGGCGGCGCTGATTCCAGTCACGGCCTCGGGCGCGAGGCTCCCAGCGCCATGAAGGTGTCCGCGAACTCCTGTGCCACCTCGAGCGTCGGCACGAAGAGAGAGACGTGTTCGGCGCCAGTCTCGTCGTAGGCCGCCACGCCGAACTGGCCACGAAACGAGAAAATCTTCGTCGTGCGGAGCTGCGAGAACGTCACGACGCGCGCCTTCAGTTCACCGTCGAACGTCCAGATGATCCGCCCGTAGTCCTCGCCGAACTCGACGCGCAGCGGAGTCGGCTGCCAGTGCTTCGACATCAACCGGTCGAACGTGCGCACCGGGTCCTCCACCTTCTGCGGCTGAGCCGTGTAGGGAATCTGGGAGGCGCAGCCGGCGAGCAGCAGCAACGCCGCGAGGTACGTCGTCACGAGTGAGGACTTCGGCACGGGGACCCTTTCTCGAGTGAGCGCAGCGGGGACCTACCACCATTCCCCGACGCCGCGCCGACACGGCGCATGATGACCCGCGCGCCGGCACTGCAAGCCTCCGGGCGGTGCGGTACACGCGGCGACGTGCTGAGACTTTCGTTGCTCTCGACCCTCGTGGCCTCGTTGGCGCTCGCGCAGACGCTGACGAAGGCCCCCTCGCTCGTCAAAGCCGTCGAGCCCGAGTTCCCCGCTGCGGCGCTCGACGCCGGCGTAGGCGCCCAGGTGGTGATGGACCTCGACCTCGGCGCCGATGGCACCGTCACCGACGCGAAGGTGGTGCGCTCGGCGGGCCCCGACTTCGACGCCGCCGCGCTCGCCGCCGCCCGCCAGCTCGTCTTCACCCCCGCCGAGGTCGACGGGCAGCCAGCGCCGGTGCGCATTCAGTTCACCTCGAACTTCACCGTGCGCCAGCAGGTGGTCGAAGCGCCGCTCGTGCAGGACGCCGGCGTGCCGGTGGTGAACTTCGTCGGCCGCCTCAAGACGGCCGGCACGCGCGAGCCGGTGAAGGGCGCCCTGGTGCTGGTGGGCACGCAAGAAGCGAGCTCCGACGACACCGGGCGCTTCGAGCTCACCGACGTGCCGCCCGGGCCCGTGAAGGTCGTCGTCACCGCCGCCGGCTACGAGTCGTTCTCCGAGACCGAAGAGGTGAAGGCCGGCGAGCGCACCGAGGTGACGTACGTGCTGCGGCAGACGGGCGCGAACGAGACGGTGGTGCGGGGCCTGAAAGACCGCCGCGAGGTGACGCAGGTGCGCCTCACGCAGACCGAGTTCAAGATGATCGCCGGCTCGAACAACGACGCCTTCCGCGTGGTGCAGAACCTGCCGGGCGTGGCGCGCTCTCCCTTCGGCGGAGGCCTCTTCATCGTCCGCGGCTCGAAGGCGTGGGACTCGCGCATCTACGTCGACGAGGTTCAGATTCCCCAGCTGTTCCACTTCGCCGGCGTCGTCTCGACGTTCAACTCGGCCAACATCGAGTCCATCGCCTTCCAGCCCGGCAACTTCGGCGTCGACTACGGCCGCAGCATCGGTGGCCTCATCGTCGCCGACGCGAAGACGCCGTCGAAGTCGGGCGTGCACGGGTACGCCGACGTGAACCTCTTCGACGTCTCGGCGATGGTGGAAGCGCCGGTGAGTGACACCTGGAGCGTCTCGGGCTCGGCGCGCTACGGCCTGGCGCAGTTCGTCCTCCCGGCGGCGGTGCGCGCGTTCGCTGGAAGCTCGCCCGTCGGCTTCGGCCTGGCGCCCGAGTACTGGGACTACCAGTTGCGCGCCGAGCGCAAGGCGCCCAACTCGAAGAACCGGCTCTTCATCGCCGCGTTCGGCTCGTCCGACCGCTGGGCCTTCCTCTCGGGCAACCCGCTCGCCGACCCCGACGTCGAGGGCAACCAGGTCTCGGCGGGCACCTCGAACCTCTACAACCGCCTCGTCGTCGGCATCGACCAGCGGCTGTCCGACCGCATCACCTTCGTCTCGCGCAACGCCATCGGCCTCGACGTGAACACCCAGTCGAGCACCGTGCAGGAGATTTTTTTCCGCAACACCCAGGTGCCCATTCAGCTGCGCGAGCGCTTCCGCTTCGACGTGCCCGAGGCGAAGCTGGTGCTCTCGGCGGGCCTCGACGCGCTCATCACGCCCACGGCCTTCGAGGCGCAGCGGCCGCCCGTCTTCACGCCCAACCGGCTGCCCGACCCGGTCGTCACGCGCCGCCTCATCTCGGCCACCGAGCGCAGCGTCTACGTCGAGCCGGGCCTCTTCGTCGACGCGCTGTGGACGCCGCTCGACTCGCTCCAGGTGCGCGGCGGCCTGCGCTTCGACGGTGAGCTCGGCGTGATGCGGCGCGGCTGGGTCAACCCGCGGCTCGCGGTGCGCTTCACCCCGACCGAGGCCTTCACCCTCAAGGCCGGCGCGGCCATGTACCAGCAGCCGCCCGACTACCGCTCCGGCCAGCTGTCGCCCGTCTTCGGCAGCCCCGGCCTGTTGCCCGAGGGCGCATGGCACTTCATGGGCGGCGCCGAGGTGCGCGTGGCGAAGCTCGTCGAGGTCGACGTGCAGGGCTACTACAAGGCGCTCTTCGACCAGGCGCGGCTGTCGCTCTCGGCTGGCGGCGGCAGCGACGTCTCGATTCCCGGCGCGCGCACCGAGTTCACCAGCACCGGCTACGGCCGGGCGTACGGCGCCGAGGCCCTCGTGCGGGTGCGCCCCACGAAGTACTTCCTCGGGTGGGTCTCGTACTCGTTGTCGCGCTTCGAGCGTGACGGCTACGGCGGCGCCGTCTTCTCTCCAGGCCCGCTCGACCAGCCGCACAACCTCATCGTGGTGGCCTCGTTCTCACTGCCGTGGAACGTCACCCTGGGAGGCCGCTTCCGCTACGCCTCGGGGCCCCTGGTGACGCCCATCGCCTCGTCCATCTTCGACGCGCAGGCGAACCTGTACGTGCCGATTCCCGCGCTCCCGTGGAGCCAGCGCCTGCCCGACTTCTTCCAGCTCGACGCGCGCCTCGACAAACGCTTCGTCTTCGACGACTGGACGCTGACGGCGTACCTCGACGTGCAGAACGTCACCAACCGGCAGAACCCCGAGGCGCTGTTCTACAACTTCAACTATTCCGAGAGCGCCTTCGTGTACTCGATTCCCATTCTGCCGAGCCTGGGCCTGCGAGGTGAGTGGTGATGCGCCGACTGTCGCTCATGGGTGTATTGGTGTTGGGCGCGTGCACCGACGCGAAGTTCGCGCCCGAGACGCTGGTGAAGGACCTGCGGGTGCTGTCGATTCAGGCCGAGCCGCCCGAGGTGGGCCCCGGAGAGGTGTCGCGCCTGTCGGTGCTCAAGAGCGACGCCGCGCCGGGCGTGCCGACGTCGGTCATCTGGGTGGGCTGCGAGCCGGACCCGCAGGACCTCGGGCAGAGCGCCTGCAACGACGCCGAGATTCTGCTGCGGCCGACGCAGATTACGGACTACCCGCCGGGCCTGCAGTTGCTCGGCTTCGGCCTCTCGGCGGGCTACCGCTCGACGACTGGCGTCTTCGACGTGTTGCCGTCGGCCGACCCGGTTCGCCAGGCCGGCTCGGTGGGCCAGGTGCTCTCGCTCGTCATCGGTGAAGACGTCGACCCGCTCGCGACGGGCGACAAGCTGCGCGGGTACTTCGAGCGCATCGAGCAGAAGGTGACGCCGGTGGTGGTGGCGCTGACGCGGGTGCTGGTGAGCGAGAAGCCGCCGGCCGAGCGCAACCGCAACCCCGGCATCGTGTCGCTGGCCATCGAGGGTGCGCGTCACCCCGTCAACGGCCGCGTCGGCGTGCTGCCGGGCCAGCGCGTCTCGCTCGCGGTGACGGTGCCCGACGACGTGCGCCAGACGTACACGGTGAAGCTCTCGACGGGCGACGTGACGCGCACCGAGAAGGTGGTGGGC
This sequence comes from Myxococcaceae bacterium, assembly GCA_025459425.1. Taxonomy (GTDB): domain Bacteria; phylum Myxococcota; class Myxococcia; order Myxococcales; family Myxococcaceae; genus Xiheimicrobium. The sequence continues at coordinate 7,596 of JALOQF010000151.1, forward strand.
GCCTGGTACTCGAGCCATGGCCGCTTCAGCGCCGAGCGCTTCGACACCGAGACGGGCGAGACCGTGTCCTTCATCGCGCCGGGCTCGACGGAGCTCCCCGAAGACCCGGTGCCGGAGCGCCGCCAGGGCACGCTGTGGCTCGTGGTGCGTGACGACCGCGGTGGGCAGTCGTTCGAGCGGTACCCGTTCTTCGTGTGCGACCCATCGCTGCCGAACCCGGTGGTGCAGTCCATCACGCCGCCCGCGAGCGCCGATGGCCAGGTGGTGGTGACGGGCGAGAACCTGTCGGCGGTGCTTGACGTGGTGGTGGGCGACGCGGCGCTGGGCCGTGGGTCGTTCAATCAAACCAGCCAGACGTACGTGGGTGACGTGCCGAGCCTGCCGAGCGGGAGCTACCCGGTGACGGTGCGCGGGCGGAACTGCGGCGTGCAGACGACGACGCTGCGCTACGTCGCGCCGTGAAGGGCGTCACGGCCCCGCTGGTGTTTCGTGGTCGAGTTCGACGCCAGCGAGGAGCGAAAAGGCAGGGGCCGTCCTCACGGGCGCTCGCTCGGAGCTGCGCGGCGTCGCGGCCGCCACACGCCTGGCCCGTGGCGACCCAAGCGTCGGTCGCGAGGCGCGCGCTTCAGCCAACCGGCGCCGCCGCGGCGCACAGGCTCTTCGGTGACGGTCGGAGGACCCGTCACGAGTCGCGGCTTGCGCCGCCGGGGCCGGTGGCGGTTCCCCGTGGGAGACATCCTCCATGCCGCCCATGGCCGTCGCGTGTGCGCCTACCGGAGCATCTGAGCGAACACACGGAGCGCGATGAGGGCGCCCGTCACGGCCAGCCCTGAGAAGGCCATGATGACGTAGAGGGTGTTGCGGCCGAGGCTCTCACTCCGTGCCCGGCCGGCGGCCTCGTCACCGAACGGCACGGAGTCGAGCAGCGTCGTCCACGCGCCATCGACGAGCACCAGGTCTCCGGAGTTCAGCCTGCCCTGTCGAAGCAGCGTCACCACCTCGGCCTCGGTGAACGAGTTCTCCCTCGCCGAGACGTCGTAGACGGCGCCGGCCTGGTCGGAGAGCGCCATGAACGCTCCGGTCCCCCGTGACGCTGGGGACTCGGCCGCGACGCCCGGTCCGCTCTGGGAAAGGGACCGAATGCGGAACCGGGTGGGGCCTGGCGTGGGCTTCGCAGCAGTCGATGGGGGCGGCTGGACGTCGACGTTCATGTGCGGTTGCTCCTGAGTGGGTACTCCCGGGGACGACGTGGTGCGCCGCCACCTGTCGCACCACGGCCGACCGTCGGGCCCTCGCTGTCACCTCGAGTGCTCAGGTGAAACCCGCGCGTGTCAGCTCGAGCGCCGCAACCCCATGACATCACCCGGCCGCCTGGTGGCCCATTCCTTGGAGAATGCAACGGCATGACTCGCCTCGTGGTCGTCGCTCCCCTCGTGCTGCTGGCGTGTGAGGGCACGCTGCTGGGCGGGTGGACGGGCGCGGAAGCCACGGCCCCCGAGCGGCCCGGAGCGCCCGTTCCGACGTCGCCCACCATGCCCGTCGTCGTTCCACCCGGCCATCCGGAGCCGATGATGCCGAGGGGCCGCTGTGACGGCGTGACGCCTCGGGCGACGACGCGGCGCGCGGTGCGGCTGCTCGAGAAGGGCGACCTCGCCGCGGTGCTGCGCGCGGCCGGCGTGACGAACCCGACGCTCGGCGACCTCTTCGCGAGCCGCCCGGAGCGCGTGGCCCTCGCCGGCCCGTACGAGACGTGGCAGGCCGATGACGCGTCGGCGTTGCTCGAGCGCACCGAGGCCTTCGCGTCGTCGCTCGTCACGCGCCTCGTCGCCGACGTGCCCGCGTGCGCACCGGTGGCCACGCAGCCCGCGGTGCCAGCGCCCTGCCTCGACGCGGCCGTCGACCGCCTCTCCCGCGCGCTCTTCCGGCGCCCGCCTACGGCCGAGGTGTCGGCCCGCTACCGCGCGGCCATCGTCGACGAAGCGCGCCTGCGGGCCAGCGCCGTCGAGGGGCTCCGGTTCGGCTTCGAGCTGGCCCTGCAGTCGCCCGCCTTCCTCTACCGCAGCGAGCTGGGCATGCCGTCGACGCCCGGTGAGGTGGCGCTCGATGCCTTCGAGCTGGCCGACGCGCTCGCGCTGGGCCTCACGGGAGAGCCCCCCGACGCCACCTTGCGCGAGCTCGCCGAGTCCGGTGCGCTGCGCACGCCCGAGGTGCTGCGCGCCCAGGGCCGCCGGCTCGTCGACACGCCTGCGGGCCGCGAGCGCGTGTGGACGTTCTACGAGCGCTGGCTGCACCTCAAGAAGCCCGCGTCCCTCGTGAAGGACGCGACGGCGCACCCGCAGTTCTCCACCGCCACCGCGATGGCCGCGCACGACGAGACGCGCGCCTTCGTGCTGGCCAGCCTCTTCGGCCCCGACGCGCCCGGGCTGCGCCATCTGCTCGCTGGCCGTGCCGGAGACCGCACCGGCGTGCTGACCCAGCGCGCCTTTCTTGCCTCGCAGGCCGGGCCCGTCGACACCCGGCCCCTGCACGTCGCCGACGTCGTGTTGAAGTCGGTGGTGTGCTTCGCCGTCCCACCGCCTCCCGCCGGCGCGGTGATGACGCCGTTCACGCCCGACCCCGCGCGCTCGCCCCGGCAGAACTTCGAAGCGCGCACCGGCAGCGGCTCGTGCGCGGGCTGCCACACCCTCATGAACGGCACCGGCTTCGCGTTCGATGGCTACGACGCCACGGGCCTTCCGCGCACGCGGCACGGCGGCTTCCCCATCGACACCTCGGGTCGACTGGTGGTGCCGTCGGGCGAGCTCCAGTTCCGCGACGCCAGCGAGCTCGTCACCCGCCTCGCCGAGACGAGCGAGGCGCAGGCCTGTCACACCGCGTGGCTGTACCGCAGCGTGCGCGGCGTCGACGAGACGGACGCCGAGTCGTGCGAGCTCGAGGCCATCAGCCGCACGCTGGCCGCACCGCGCGGCAACCCGCTCGACGTGCTGGTGGCGCTGTATGCGTCGACGAGCTTCACCACCCGCCTCGAGGGAACGCCATGACGAGCCGCTTCGACCGCCGCGAGGCCCTCAAGCTCGGCGTCGCCGGCCTCTTCGGGGCCCACCTCGTCGGCCTGCGGGCGTACGCGCAGGGCCAGGCCACGCCCCCGCGCCGGGTGGTGCTTTTCTACGCGCCCGAGGGCATCAACTGGCGTTTCTGGCTGTCCCGCAGCCTCAACGAGGGCGCCAACGTGGGCCGCTCCGGAGAGGCGCCGCTGCGAACACTCCTCACCGACGTGTACCACCCGGCGTCGAACCTCTGGCCCGTCTTCACCGAGCGCTACGGCGACGCGAGCCGCGCGACGGTCGAGAACCTCATCGACGAGGTGAACGTCATCGACGGCGTCTGCAACGCGGCCGGCGCCGGTGACGAGGAGTCCGTCGACTCGCACCACTACGGCATGATGGGCTTCAAGGCCGGCGTGTACGCGAGGGAGGAGCAGCGCGCCGTCACCTTCGGTGGCTACAACACCACCATCGAGCACCTCATCGCGCGGGCCTGGTTCGCGCAGGGCAAGCCGGCGTCCGTCATCGACAACGTGCTGAACGTGCGGCTGTTCGACTCGGGCTACCTCGGCCAGGGCGGCACCCACTACCGCGGCTGGTTGGGCCTGGGTGGAACGTCGGCCGACGTGCTGGCCTCGTCGAGCTCGCCCGGCGGTGTGCTCGAGCCCTCGCGCCTGTGGGACCGGCTCTTCAACGGCTTCACGCCCGGCGGCGCGTCGGGCCCGTCGCCGGCGTCTTTGGAGCTGCGCCGCCGCTACGAGCGCATGCAGCGCCGCAACGCCATCACTGCCGATGAGGTGGCGCAGGTGAAGCGGCGCCTTGGGCGAGACGAGGCCGCCACCCTCGACAGCTACCTCACCTCGCTGCGCGCCGCGGAGCTGCGCATGGCCGACCAGGTGGCGCTCGCCGAGCGGCCCATGCCCAACCAGTGTCAGGTGCCCGGTCGGCCCACCCAGACGTTCTCTCGGGCCCAATACCGGGAGCTGACGCGGCAGGTGGCCGAGCAGCTCGCGCTGGCGATGGCGTGCGACCGCGTGCGCATGGTGAACCTGCTCAACTGGGGCACCAACCCGCAGGGCATCACCATTCGGCCGGGCTTCTCGGGCAACTGGCACGACGAGGTGGGCCACACCGACCACAACACCGGCGACGCCTTCTTCGTGCGTCGCTACCAGCTGCACTGCGACATGTTCCGCGCGTTCTGCGAGCTGCTCGCGGCCCTCAAGCGCATTCCCGAGGGCAACGGCACGGTGCTCGACTCGACGACGGTGCTGGTGGTGAGCGAGCACTCGGGCGAGCACCACTCGGTGCGCCGGCCCCACTTCGCGCTCATGGCTGGCGGTGGTGGCCGCAACCCCGACGGCAGCCGCGTGGCGCGCACCGGCCGCTACCTGAAGCTCGCGACGACGAAGACGGGCACGTCGTTCTCGAACCTGCGCACGGCGAACGACCTGTGCATCACCCTGGCCCACCAGGCCGGCGTCACGCGGGCGTTCAACACCAGCAACGTGCTCGCCGACTTCACCCGCTTCGGACATCCGTCCTTCACCAGCGGGCCCATCACGCTGCCGCCCTGAGAGCGGCGTGGCTCACGTCACGTTCCGTTCGGGCGAGGCAACGGGCGGTGCCGCCGGCTGCGCCACCCAGACTCGAGCGCGGGGATGCGGCTCACGGGCACAGGCACGTCGTCGGCCGCGAGCTGGCGTTGCGCGGCGCCGTCAGCGGCACCTGGGCGAAGTTGGCCACGTTGCTCGCGGTGTCCACGCACCCGCGCACGTCGGCGCGGCGCAACATCTGGCCCGTCGCCGGGCTCGGCAACTGCGGTGAATCGGCGCAGCCCGTCAGCATCGCACCGAAGGCGACGCGGTCTTCCACCAGCGAGTCGTTGCAGCCATTCGTCTGCGGCGGGCCGACGAAGACGACCGAACCGGACGACTGCGTCGTCAGCATCGGCGCGATGAGGTCGGGGGTGACCGAGAAGGAGTTGGAGCGCGTGTTGAGCTGCACCAACAGGTAGCTCCCCGGTGCCATCGTCGTGGCTGGAGGCAGGGTGAAGGTCTGGGTGTTGAGCATCGAGCGCACGCCCAGCACCCAGCCGCCCACGGCCAGCCGGCCGTCGGTGCGGTTGTGCAGCTCGACCCACTCGCCGTCGGCGTTGAAGACCGACACGGCCGAGATGACGACGCGCGCGCGCGTTGCACAGCCGCCCTCGACGAAGGTGGCCCGCGACGTCTGCGGCACCGGCACGCCCTTGAGGTCGGTGGGCGACATCGGCGCCACGCCCACCTCGTACTCGAAGCCCGAGCGGAACGGCGTCGAGGTCGTCAGCTCCCACACGTCGCGCCCGCGCTCCTGAACGCCGGTGATGGAGAAGGCAATCGTCGAGCTCTCGGCCTCACGAACTTGAAAGCGCGCTGGCACCGCCGTCGCCGGGTCGAGCCGGCGGCTCGTCGTCACCCGCACCTGCCGGCCCAGGGTCGGCACCGCCGAGACGAGGAGCGGCGGAGGGCACTGCACACGCTCGAGCGAGGCCCGCGCATACGCGTCGACGTGCACCGCGTCGGGGGTGAGCCAGATGGGCCCATGGGCGCGCAGCGAGCAGCCGGGCCGCAGGTCCTCGACGTCGTTCTCCGACACGGGCAGGCGAATCCACGCGCGGCCGCCATCGGTCTCGGCCACGACGTAGCCAGCGTCGGGCGCCATCACCGAGGTCAGTGTGGTTTCGTGGAGTCCCAGCGTCGACTCCGCCTCACTCCGGAGGAAGCTCTGGCTGAACGTCTCGACCTGCAAGGGCACCGGCAGGCCTCCGTCAGTGGCCGTCCGCGAATAGCCCGACACCTCGAGCACCCGGCGGTGCCCATCGATGCGGGCGAGCCGGGTGGCCGTGAAGGACACGACGTCTCCGACCGCGGGGCGCGGTGTCACCGTCGCCTCGATGAAGAGGCCCTTCGACTGGGCCTGCACGAAGAAGCCGGGGCCGTCCGTCATCGCCGCGCCGGGCACCGCAGCCTTCACGGCCGTCACCGTCACGTTCGTCACCGGCAGCGACACCTGCGCGACGCCGCCGTCGTCGGGGGTCGCGGCCTGCACGGCGAGCACCTGCGTCAGGCGCACGTCTTCGGTGCAGCGGAACATGGTGCAGACCTGCTCGCTCGGGCACACGCCGCAGCTCAACGGCGCGCCACACCCATCGTCGGGCGCGCCGCAGGTGGCGTTGAGCGCCTGGCACGTACTCGGCACGCAGGCCGCTCCTCCCGCCGTCCCACCGCCAGCCGCACCTCCGCCCGTCGTACCGCCTGCGCCGCCCCCGTCGAGCGAACAGCCGGCTGGCAACGGCCCCGTCGGAGCGACACACCGCGCGCACCGGCACACGAGCGACGCAGGACAGCTGTCGTCGTCGTCGCACCAGATGCCGCTCTCGAAGCGCGGCACGCAGCTCAACGCCAGCACTGCGCCCAGCGCCACCGCTCCTCGCATCGTCATCGCTGCGCCCCTCGTCAGAACGGCACGTCTTTCAGGTCGTCCTTCTTCGGTTTCGGCTTCGGCTTGTCAGGCGTGGGCTTCACGTCAGGCTTCGGCTTGTCACCGGTGGCCTTCCCGTCGGGCTTCGGCTGGTCTGGCGTGGGCTTCGCGTCTGGCTTCGGCTTGTCACCGGTGGCCTTCCCGTCGGGCTTCGGCTGGTCCGGTGTCGGCTCCGGTGGCTTCGGCGCCGCCTTCGTCTTCTGCAGCACGAGCGACACCGTCTTCGTCTCGTCACCCACCGTCACCGACTTCGTCTCGCTCTGGTAGCCCTCGAGCGACACCTGCAGCTCGACGACCTCGCCCTTCTTGCGGGTGAGGGTGAGCGGCGTGGTGCCGAGCGGCTCCTTGCCCACGACGACCTGCGCGCCCGGCGGCGTCGTCTCGACCCGTATGGACAGCTCCGGGAGGCCTGGCGGCTCCACCGGGGGCTTCACCTTCGGCTCGGGCGGCACCACCACCACCTCGACCGGCTCCTTCACCACCGGTGGGTCTTCCCGCGTCAGCAGCACCGCACCGCCGGCCAGCGCCGCCACGGCCAGCACCACCCCGACGACGAGCGGCGCGCGCGAGGACTTCACCGGGGGCAGCTCTTCTTCCGTCGCGCCCACCGGGGCCGGCTTCGGCAGCGTGGGAATCGGCACCGTCTCGTTGAGCGAGAGCCCCTCGGTGGCGATGGTGCGCGCGGGCGCCGGCTCGATGGCCAGCTTCTGCGACGACGGGCGCGGCGTGCCGGGGCGGGTCGGCGTGGGCGCGCGCGCAGGTGTCTTGGTGGTGACGGCCCGTCGCCCCGAGGCGGGCCGCGCGGGCGTGGGCGTGCGCTCGACCGTCTGCCCCGCGGGCTTCGCCTCGAAGTCGCTCGTCTTGAGCGAGCGCCGCATCGCCTCGAGGCGCTCCACCACCTCGCTCATCTTCTGCGGGCGCGCGGCCGGGTCCTTCTCGAGCATGTGCATCACCAGCTCGACCAGCTCTTCGGGCACCCAGTCGGGCAGCGGTGGCGGCGGCTCCGTCACCTGCTTCACCATCACGATGGGCGGCGTCTCGCCCGTGAAGGCCGGCTTCCCGGCGAGCAGCTCGTAGAGGATGAGGCCCAGCGAGTAGATGTCGCTGCGCACGTCGACGACGATGGCCTTGGCCTGCTCGGGCGACATGTACTGCGGCGTGCCCACCACGATGCCGGCGGCCGTCTTGCCGATGGACTCCTGGTCGACCTCGACGCGCGCGACGCCGAAGTCGAGCACCTTCACCAGGTCGGGGTTGCCCGGGCGCTGCAGCACCATGACGTTGTCGGGCTTGAGGTCGCGGTGAATGATGTGCAGCTCGTGCGCTGCGGCCAGCGCGCGCGCCGCCTGGAGGATGAGGCTCACCGAGCGCCCCGGTGACTGCGCGCCGTGCCGGTGCACCAGGCTCGACAGCGTCAGGCCGTCGAGGAACTCCATCGCGAAGTAGAAGCGCCCGTCGACGGTGCGCCCGAAGTCCGAGATGTCGATGATGTTGGGGTGCCCGATGCGGCTGGCGGCGACGGCTTCGATTTTGAAGCGGTTGACGAACTCCTGGTCGGCGTTGAGCGTCGGCAGCATCACCTTGAGCGCCAGCGCCTTGCCCAGCTCGACGTGCTCGGCCCGGTACACCTCGCCCATGCCGCCCGCGGCGATGCGCTGCATGATGCGGTAGCGCCCGTCGATGACGTCGCCGACGACGAACTTGCCCGACGACGACGAGGGAGCGTCACTCGTCGCGGGTGCCCCGGCCGCGTTCATCACCCGGTGCGCGTCGGCCACCGAGCTGAAGAGGGGCGTGGCCTTGTTGAGCGCGGCCAGCGCGCCGCCTCCGCCTGAACCGGCCACCGGTACGTCGGCGTTGGGGCTGTTCTCGAAGGTGAGCTTCGGCAGCGCGCGCTCGGTGCTGTCGGGAATGATGGAGGCCGTCTCTTCGAGCGAGACGAAGAGCAGCTCGACGCGGCCCACGCGCAGCACCGAGCCCGAGAAGAGCTCGGCCTTCGCGGCGGGCTGGCCGTCGACCCACATGAGGCTGGCGCCGGTGAGGTCGACCGCCTCGAAGACGCCGTCGACGCGCCGCACCTCGGCGTGGCGCTCGCGCACGGTGTTGGCCGGGAAGCGCACCTCGCAGTCGGGGTGCGACCCGATGACGAACTGCTCCGACGGCACCGAGATGCGCTGCCCCTGCTCGGGGCCCTGGCGCACGATGAACTCCCACGGCAGCGCGCTCATCGGCCCTCGATGAAGAACAGCAGCACCGCGACGGCCGCCGACACGCCCGCGGTGATGGCGAAGACGGTCGACAGGGTGCCGAAGGTGTAGGCGCCGTCGTACAGCTGGGTGGCCGTCTCGCGGGTGCGCGACGGAATGACGCTCGCGAGCTGCGCCTCGTTGCCGCGCAT
>JALOQF010000493.1 GCA_025459425.1 Myxococcaceae bacterium
GCTCTCGCGACACCTCGATGTCCTGGGTGAGCTCGGGCAGGCGCTCGGTGAGCCGGGGCGGGGGCGTGCGCGCGCTGGCCACGGGGCGGCCCGGGTTCGTCGCGCGCGACAGCGTGCTCCAGGCGCGGGCCCTGAAGGTGGCGGCGGGCAACTTCTGAGCGGCGTACTCGACGATGTACCCGGCTCGAATCGTGTCACCCGCCGAGAGGTACAGGCGCACGACGTGCTGCAGGTGGCGGTCGAGCTCGTCGGCCGGCAGCCGCCCAGACAACGACGAGAGCACGGCCGCGGCGAAGGCCGGCGCGCCTGCGGCCTCGGCTGCCGCAGCGGCGGCCTGGGCCACCTCGACGCCGAAGGGCCCTTCCGACAGGCCGGCCGTCGCGAAGGCCGAGAGCGCGAGCGAGACCGTCTCTTCGTCCTCCGAGGCGAGCGCGGCGGCGACCGCCTTTTGACAGAAGGCCCGTGTGCGCTGGCAGATGGGCCGCTTCGCCTCGAGCTGGCTCACCAGCTGCTGCATCGCCTGGCGATCGCGGTCGATGGCGAGATCCTGGCGGATGAGGTGCAGCCGCGCCTCGAGCTCCATCTCGGGCGGGAGCCCGGCCAGCGTCGGCGGCTTGAGGCCCAGACACGCGCCGGTGAGATCGCACAACCTCAGCTCGGCCATGCGGGCCGTCGGGCCGGCCGACGTCACCTTCGAGTACCAGCTCAGCGCCCCCTCTGCGTCGCCGCGCAGCATCGCGAGGTCGCCCAGGCGAACGCGCGCGAGGTGGGCGTCGACGCCGCGCAGCGCGGCCGTGTACAGCTCTTCGGCTTCGAACAGCCGCCCCTCGCCCAGCAGGCACTCGGCCTTGACCGCGTCGCTGGTGCCGGGGCACGCGTCGGGAATGCCCAGCGGCTTGAGCGGCCACGTCTGCAGCGGAACGGCGTTGGCGTCCCACGTCCACGTCACGCCACGCAGGGTGCGCACGTCGAGATAGAGGCCCTGCGAGTCTTCACCGAGCGCGGCCCACAGCCGGCGGGTGGTGCACTCGAGCGTCACCTCGGTGCGGCGCTGCTGCACCTTCGGGCACAGCTGACTCTTCTGCCGCGCGACCGGGCGCGCGCCCCGCAGGTTGATGGCGCGCATCAGCGGGTCGACCTGCACGTCGACGCTCGATGCCGTGCGCTCGAGGGCCACGCGCTCGACGGCGGTGGTGAAGCCCGTCGGTGGCGGGGCGCTGACGATGGCGCTGATGACGGCGGCGACGAACACGTGTGGCTCCCTCCCCGGGAACGACTCGAACCTCAGGCGGCCTGCGACTCCTTGGCGCGGCGGCGCAGCTTCTCGACCAGGGTGGTGCGCTGCAGCCCGAGCAGATCGGCCGCGGCCTTGCGGTTGCCCCCGGCCTGCTGGAGCGCCGCGGCGATGTAGGTGTCTTCGAGCGTGCGCAGCAGCGCCGGCAGGTCGATCGGCAGCCGCGCCGCCGTCGCGTCGGCGAGCAGCTTCTCGGGCACCGGCACCTGCATCACCGGCGCCTCGGACGGCAGCGGCTCGAACCCCGGCATCACTGGCGCGGGCATCGCTGCGCTCTCGGTCGAGGCGAACGGCATCGGCGACGAGGGCGGCGGCGGCGGCACCAGGGTCAGCGAGGGGGCGTTGAGCTCACCCAGGGCCATGGCCGCCTGGCGCACCGGCGGCGGCAGGTCGGTGACTCGAATCACCGGGCCTTCGGTGCACACCGACACGCGCTCGACGAGGTTCTCGAGCTCGCGCACGTTGCCCGGCCACGGGTGCAGCTCGATGGCGCGCAGGGCCGCGGGCTCGACCGGCCGCGTCTCACCGCGCTGACGCCAGAAGTGCGAGAAGAGCGCGAGCACGTCGGCCTTGCGGGCGCGCAGGGGCGGCAGCTCGACCGGGCACACCATCAGCCGGTAGTAGAGGTCGCGACGGAAGCGGCCCGCCTCGACCTCTTGCGCGAGGTTGCGGTTGGTCGCCGCGATCAGGCGGAAGTTCGCCGACACGCTCTCGGCGCTGCCAACGGGCTCGTAGGTGCGCTCCTGGAGCAGGCGCAGCAGCTTCACCTGCAGCGCCAACGGCATCTCGCCGATCTCGTCGAGGAAGAGCGTGCCACCCTCGGCCATCGCCACGCGGCCCTTGCGGTTGGCCACCGCGCCCGTGAAGGCGCCACGCACGTGGCCGAACAGCTCGCTCTCGAGCAGCGTCTCGGGAATCGCGCCGCAGTTCACTGGCACGAAGTGGCGACGGGCGCGCGGGCTGTGATCATGCACGTAGCGCGCGACCACTTCCTTGCCGGTGCCCGTCTCGCCCGTCAGCAGCACCGTCGAGTCGGTCGGCGCCATGCGCGCCACCGCCTTGATCACCTCTTCGAGCGGTGAGCCCGGCGCGTGAACGAGCGAGGGCGAGCTGGGAACGGTGAGCGAGGTGGCGGTGGCGAATGCGAGGTTCAAGAGGTCCCCTCCCTGGGGCGTGGCGTGGGTACGCCGGTTCGGGGAGGGGCCTGAGCAACCCGCTTGCCAGCGACAGAAGATCAGCGATTCCGAGTCAGTTGGGTGACGCGCCACGCGGGTGACGAGAGTCACGCGCGACCTTCCGCCTTCAGTGCCAGCGGACGCGAGGCGAGGTTTCGCTGGCTTGCCGCTCGGGGTGGAAACGACCCAGCGACCCGGGCTGTGACTCACCCTGCGCCGCTCGCGAGTGGGACGCGTTGTTGCACGGGCCCACCACCGCATGGGAGCTCCAGTCCTCATTCGGCCACCACCGCCGTCGACGCGTGAGGACGCGTTCCGCTCGTTCGCCGAGGCGCTCCCCGTCGGCCTCGCGTGGGTGTCGCGCGATGGCGCCCTCGTCGATCTGACGGCCGCGGCCGAAGAGGCCCTGCGCCTCGCGGTCGTCGCCCCTGCCTTCGAAGCGGCCGTGCGTGAAGCCCGCGAGAAGGACGCATGTGTTCAAACCTCGGTCGAGGTGGGCGGCGCGGAGCGCGTGGTGGTGTCGGTGGCGCCCGACCGCTCGGGTGACGGCTTCATCGCGTCGTTCGATCGCCGGCGGCTCGAGAAGGCCAGGGCCGAGACGGCCGTGCTGCGGGCGGTGATCCGCGCGATGGCGTCTTCGTCGTCGAAGAAGGAAGCGCTCGCTCGCGCCATCGCCGTCGTGCGAGAGCAGCTGCCCGAGGCGCGGGTGGCCTGCTACGAGCTCAAGGGCCAGGCGCTGTGCTGCGAGGCCTCGGGGGGCTTGTCGCCAGACGAGCAGGATCGAGCCGTCACGCTCGAGGCCCGCGCCGACTGCCTCGTGAACCTCGCCTGGGCCCAGCAGCGGCAGGTGCACGTGCCCCGCTTGTCCCGCACCACGCTCACGCTGCCGTTCTCATGTGACGACGACGCCGCGGTGCTCGTGTTGCCCATGGGCGCGCGGACGCCCCGGGGCCTCGTCTGCGTCTCGGCGCCGGCCGACACGTTGAACGAAGGCGCGATTCGGTTGCTCCAGGGGCTCGTCGACGCCATCAGCGCGGTGACTGACGTCGCGGTGATCGAGGCGTCGGCGGCGCGCGCGATGGAGGTCGCCACCCAGCGAGACCGCCTCGCCACCATCGGCCAGCTCGTGGCGGGCGTCGCACACGAGATCAACAACCCGCTCGCCTTCCTCAAGTCGAACCTGCACTCGCTCAAGGCCGAGATCGCCGACTGGCGCGAAGGCCCGGTGCCGCTGCCGCCGAGCGCTTCCGAGATCGAAGAGATCGTCACCGAGTCGATCGAGGGCGTCTCGCGCATCGAGACGATCGTGCAGGCGCTCAAGGGCACCGCCCGGCGCCGGGACGAGAAGATTCGCTTCGACTGCTCACGCGCCGTGCAAGAGGCGATCACGATCTTCAAGGGGGCCAAGAAGAGCGAGTGCGAGATCGTCGCCGCCATTCCGCTGCTGCCCGAGCTCATTGGCTCTCCCTCGGCGCTGGGCCAGGTGATCCTCAACCTGATGCAGAACGGGCTCGACGCGATGAGCGCCGTCGAGCGCAAGCGCCGCAAGCTCGAGGTGCGCGCGGTCAACGAGCCGGGCCGGGTGCGGCTGACGGTGCGCGATCACGGCACCGGCATTCCGCTCGAGGTGCAGCGCCGCATGTGGGAGGCCTTCTACACGACGAAAGAGGTGGGGAAGGGCACGGGCCTGGGCTTGTCGATCTGCAAGGAGATCGCCGAAGAGATGGGCGGGTGGATGGAGTTCGAGACCGGCCCCGACGGCACCTCGTTCCACGTGGTGCTGCCCGAGGCGCACGACTGACGCGCTCAGCCGATGCGCGGCAGCGGGGCCAGCATGCGTGAGATGAATGGCAGGTGGGGCGCCACCTGAGCGCGGCCCCACTCGATGGCGTCGATCAGCTCGTCGACGCGCGGGACCACCGAGAGCGCGTTGAGGGTGCGCGAGAAGTCGTGGGTGAGGTGCGCCCAGGGCCGCGAGCGCGCCACGTTGAGCTCGGCGACGCGCTGCAGTGGGAGCCAGAGGGGCGTCGAGAGCTTCGTGGCGAAGCCGTTGAGCGCGAGGA
>JALOQF010000152.1 GCA_025459425.1 Myxococcaceae bacterium
AGCCTGGTGGGCCCGACGGTGACGCTCACCATCACCCGCGAGCTGGCGCCCGTCTTCAGCGCGCTGATGGTGACGATGCGCGCGGGCAGCGCCATGTGCACCGAGCTCGGCACCATGCGCGTCACCGAGCAGGTCGACGCGCTCGAGACGATGGCCGTCAACCCCATTCAGTACCTGCTGGTGCCGCGGGTGCTGGCCGGACTCGTGATGGTGCCGATGCTGGTGATGGTGTTCGACCTCGCGGGCATCGGCGGTGGGTACTTCGTGTCGGTGGCCGTCAAGGGCGTCTCGGCGGGCACCTTCATCGCGCGCACGCAGCAGTGGCTCGACCCCGAAGACATCGCCGAGGGCCTCATCAAGGGCGCCGTCTTCGGGCTCTACGTGGCGCTCGTCGCGTGCTTCAAGGGCTACAACGCCTCGGGCGGCGCGAAGGGCGTCGGCCAGGCCACCACCGAAGCGATGGTGCTCTCGGCGCTCGGCATCTTCGTGCTCGACTACTTCGTCGGCGTCATCCTCCACTGAAGCCCGCCATGCCCGCCGCGACGCCTCCGCCGATGATCCAGATCGTCGACCTGCACAAGTCGTTCGGGTCGCACCACGTGCTCTCGGGCATCACGCTCGACGTGCCGGCGGGCAGCACGCTGGTGATCCTCGGCGGCTCCGGCTCGGGCAAGACGGTGCTCATGAAGCACATGATCGGCCTGCTCAAGCCCGACTCCGGGCGGGTGGTGGTCGACGGTGAAGACATCGTGCCGCTGGGCCCCGAGGGCCTCGAGCGCATGCGGCGCAAGTTCGGCATGGTGTTCCAGGCGGCCGCCCTCTTCGACTCGATGACGGTGTTCGAGAACGTGTCGTTCCCGCTGCGCGAACACCGCAAGGAGCTGTCGGAGGAACAGATTCGTGCGCTGGTGAAGGAGAAGCTGGGCATCGTCGGCCTGAAGAACGTGGAAGAGAAGTACCCGGCCGATCTGTCGGGCGGCATGCGCAAGCGCGTGGGCCTGGCGCGCGCCATCGTGCTCGACCCGAAGATCGTGCTCTACGACGAGCCCACCACCGGCCTCGACCCCATCACCACGGACTACGTCGACGAGATGATCCTCGACGCCAAGAAGGAACTCGGCGTCACCTCGGTCGTCATCAGCCACGACATCGCGAGCGCCTTCAAGGTGGCCGACAACATCGCCTTCCTCTACCAGGGGAACATCGTCGACCAGGGGCACCCGTCGAAGCTGCGCCACTCGGAGCACCCGGCCGTGAAGCTGTTCCTCTCGACCTGGTTCGGGAAGAACTGACGTGAAAGCCGAGGCGATTCGGGTAGGGTGGGCGTCCCTGTGAAGAAGGTCTTCACCCCCTTCCGCGTCGGCCTGCTGGTGATCGCAGCGCTCGGCATTCTCTTCGGGTTCCTCACCTTCTCGAAGAAGGGCGGCATGGAAGAGGACGTGGCCGTCGAGGTCTACGCCTACTTCAAGGACGCCAGCGGCCTCGGCAAGAAGTCCCGCGTGCAGATCGCCGGCATTCCCGTCGGTGAGATCGTCGGCATCGAGCTGGTCGGCCTGCGCGCGAAGGTGACGATTCGCATCAAGAAGGAGATCGGGGTTCGCAAGAACGCCTCGCTCACCAAGCGCTCCGAGTCGCTGCTGGGCGACTACATGATCGATCTGGCTCCAGGCACCGAGGACCAGCCTCCGCTGAAGAACGGTGACGAGATCGTGAGCGTGCTCGACGCGCCGGGCATGGAGGCGGTGATGGGCAGCCTCCAGCTCATCGCCCAGGACGTGCAGCAGGTGACGAAGTCGCTGCGCAACGTGCTCGGCGGCGAGAAGGGCCAGGCCTCGCTCGAGTCGATCGTCGCGAACCTCACGACACTGGTGGCGTCGGTCGACAAGACGGTGCGCGACACGTCCGACCGGCTCGCGCAGATCCTCGCGAACGTCGAGGGCGTGTCCGGCGACATTCGCCGCATCACCGCGAAGGAGCAGAACAGCATCTCGAGCATCGTCGCGAACCTCGATCAGATCTCGAAGGACGTCCGCGACGTCATCGGCACGGTGAAGAAGGTGGTGGGCGAGAACGAAGACGAGGTGAAGCCGGGCGTCGCCAGCGTGAAGGAGACCCTCGCCAAGCTCGATCGCACGCTCTCGAACGTCGAAGAGGTGTCGAAGAACATCAAGGACGGCAAGGGCCCGGTGGGCGCGCTGGTGTCCAACGAGCGGCTCGGTCAGAAGCTGTCGGACACCATCGACGACGTCTCGGACTTCGCGGGCCGGCTCACGAACCTCGAGTTCGAGCTGGGCATTCGCACCGACTACCTGGTGAACCAGGGTGGGGCGAAGATCTTCATCACCGGCCGCCTGATTCCCAAGCCCGACAAGTACTACCTCATCGAGGCCGTCGACGACCCGCGCGGGTCTTCCGAGACGGTGCTGATCCAGAACAACCCGCCGTCGGCCGGCGAGCCCGTGGTGCAGAAGCAGGTTCGCACGCGCGAGACGCTCAAGTTCTCGGCGCAGCTCGCCAAGCGGTACTCGTTCCTCACCTTCCGCCTCGGGATCATCGAGTCGACCGGTGGCATCGGCGTCGACGTGAACGTGCCGATCAAGTTCTTCTATTACTCGCGCTGGCTGGAAGACGCGCTGGTGCTCAAGGTCGACGCGTTCAACTTCTCGGTCGAGAACCTGACGCTGCCGCGGCTCCGCGCGACGCTGCGCTTCACGCCCATCGAGCACCTCTACGTCACGGTGGGCATCGACGACGCGCTGAACCCGACCAACCGCGACACGCTCACGAACAAGCTGATCTCGGGCCGCGACTTCTTCGTCGGCGCGGGCGTGTACTTCACCGACGCCGACCTCCGCTCGCTGCTCCCGTTCCTGCCGTCGCCGTGAGCCAGGTGGGCCTCGCCGCTGCCCAGCACCGCGCGACGGCAAGCCGGCGGTGACCGATGGACGTCAGCCCGGGGACCTCCGACGGCGTCGAGTGACGCGCGGGTCGAACGTGAGCGCCTGGGACTCGGGCTGGAAGGTGCCCGCGAACTGCGGCGCGTAGAGCGCCTGGAGCGAGCTGAGGCCACCGCCGAAGTCGTCGTTCTGGAAGCGCGCGAAGCCTTCCTGCCGAAGGCGCGCGCGAACGGTGGGGCTCGACCCGCAGGTGCGCATCGCGGCGCGCCAGAGCGCTGGACGGCACCGCTCGAGCGCGCTGTCCCGCGTCGTGCAGGGGCACGTGGCGGCGCGCCACCGCGCTCAGTACACGGCGACTTCGACGGAGCTGCCCTCGAGCGGGCGCTCCATGCCGTGGGCGACGCCTTTGATCCGGCCTCCCGCGACGCCCTCGCCGACCAGGAGCCGCGTCAGCGCCTCGAGTCGCTCGGTGCTCATCACCGCGTTCGCGTTGCTCGTGTCCATCTCGGTGACGAAGACGTCGAAGCGCACCTTCTTCTCGGGGTTCGCCTTGAGGAGCAGCGCAAGCTGGCGGACGACACCCTCGGTCGCGGGCGTCGGCTGCGCCTTCTTCGGCAGGAAGTCGAGCTTCGCGCGCAGCTGCAGCTTTCCGCCCACGAGGCTCACCTTGCCTTCGCCGGCATCGGGGCAGCCGTCGCCGTCCTGCACGCCGTTGATCGTCTCGCGCTCGGCCGGGCACTTGTCGTCGGCGTCGGCCACGCCGTCGCGGTCGGCGTCGAGGAAGGCCACGACGGGCTTCACGGGCGCGGCGTCGACGGGCTTCGCGGCCGGCTCGGTCTTCGCGACGGCCCAGGTGTCGGTCTCGCGCGCGGGCGTGGGCTCCGACTTCGGCGCCTCTTCGGTCTTCGTCCACGACGCCGGGAGCGGCAGCGGCGTGTGCTGGTACGACAGGCCCGCCACCACGAGCCAGCGGGGAGCCGCCCAACCGCGCGTGAGGCCACCGCCCGCGCCGAGCTCGATCGCGAACCGGTCTCCGATGCGGTACTTCACGCCCGCGAGCGCGTCGACGGGGTTGCCTGCCACGCCCGAGTTCGCGAAGCCGACCGCGCCGGTGACCGACACCTGGAGCAACAGCGTGTTCTGGTTCCCGAAGAGGGGAAACTCACCGCCGAAGCCCCAGGTGAACTCCTGGCCCACGCGCAGGTTCAGCAGGCGCGGCTCCGAGGTGCGGAAGTTGAAGCCCACGTTCGCCACCAGCCGCAAGATGGGCAGCGTCAGCTCGGCCATCGCGCGCGGTGAGATCATCACCGGCCCGCCGCCGCGGAAGGCCGCCCGGTTGCCCGTCGGGAGCGAGATCGGCAGCGTCGCCGCCACCTGGAAGGCGCGGTCGCGTGGGAAGAAGGCGTACTTCGGCACCACGCGGAGGTCTCCCGCCGAGAACCCGGCGATGGCTCCACCGAGGGCCGGATCGAGCGAGGTGGCCTGCTGGCTCGCCGCGAGCGACATCGGCATGCCGAGCGCGATCTCGAACTGATCCTTGAGCGCGAAGCCCGCCGAGACGTCGAAGAAGGTCAGCGAGTCGACGAGGCGCACCACCGCGTCGCTCCCGCCTGGCGTGCCCAGTACCAATGGATCGTCGGCGTACCCGATGAAGAGGCCACCGAAGGGTGTCATGTGCGGCGCCACCCGCGCCGAGTCGAGGTTCAAGAAGTCCTGGCTGCCGACGCCCGGCTTGAAGCGCTGCACGTCGATCGACGTGTTCACGGCGCTCTGGGCTCGTGCCGACAGGGGCACGAGCGCCAGCGCCACGAGGGCGCCCGTCACCCGACGCCGACGGGCGAGCACCGCCACCAGGCCCAACACCAGCAGGCCGGTGGGCGCCTGGCTGCACCCGCCACCCCCGCGCACCTCGAGATCGTCGAACTTGTCGAGCGGGTTGGTGCCGCGCATCACCTCGGTGCCGTCGTTCGTGCCGCCGCCGTCCGAGTCGGCCACGTTCGGGTCGGTCTCGCCGTCGTTCACCCGGCCGTTGCGGTTCGAGTCTTCGGTGCCATCGGCCAACCCGTCGCCGTCGGAGTCGGCTACCTCGGGGTTGGTCTTGTTGTCGGCGCGCAGCTCGAGCCCGTCGTCGAGCGCGTCGCCGTCGGTGTCGGCCTTCGAGGCGTCGGTCTCGCCCTCGTCGTCGCGCCCATTCTTGTTCACGTCTTCGGCGCCATCGGTGAGTCCGTCGCCGTCGGAATCGGCCACCTTGGGGTTCGTGGTGGTGTTCGGGTCGGCGTCGGCGACGAAGAAGCCCTTCGAGACGTCGGTCTCGCGGGGCTTGAGCGTCTGGTCCGTCGCGCCCGCCTCGGTGCCGTCGAAGAGGCCGTCGTTGTCCGAGTCGGGGTCGACCGCGTCGATGCGGCCATCTCCATCGGTGTCGGTGACGCCGTCGGCGCCGTCGAGCACGCCGTCGTCGTCGCTGTCGCCGTCGTTCGGGTCGAGGCCTGCGCTGCGCTCGGCGTTGTCGGTGAGCCCATCGCGGTCGGCGTCGACGCGATCGTCGGCCGGGTCGTTCGGGTTGGTCTCGTTCGCGTCGATGCGGCCGTTGGCGTTCTCGTCTTCGGTGCCGTCCGAGTCGCCGCCGTTGTCGGTGTCGCGGCGCAGCGGGTTGGTGGTCGTCGTCGGATCGGCGTCGGGGCGGAAGACGGTGAGGCGGGTGTTGCGGCCCTGGGGCATCGCGAGGCCGCGCTCGAGCCCGTCGAGCAGCCCGTCCATGTCGGTGTCGGCCACCTTCGGGTCGGTCTCGTTCATCTCGCGCACGCCGTTGCGGTTGACGTCTTCGTTGCCGTCGAGCAGCCCGTCGTCGTCGACGTCGTCGTCGAGCGGGTCGGTCATCGACACCTTCACCTCGAGCCCGTCGTTGAGCAGGTCGTCGTCGCTGTCGGGGTCGTTCGGGTTGGTGCCGGCGACAAGCTCGTCGTTGTCCGACAGGCCGTCGCGATCGGTGTCGGCCCCGACGGTGATGCTGACGATGGCCGCCGCGATGCCGTTGTTCGAGTCGCGCACCGTGTAGGTGAAGCTGTCGGGCCCGATGTAGCCGGCGTTGGGCGTGTACCGAACGAGCGCGCCGTTGGGCGTGATGCTGACGCGGCCGTTGGCGGCGGGTGACGTCACGACGACCGAGAGCGTCTCCATCGGGTCCGGCGCCGAGGTGTCGTTCGCGAGCACGTCGAGCGCGTTGTCGACGCTGTCCTGCGGCACGCTGAAGACGTCGGGCACGGCCGTGGGCGGGTCGTTCTGGTTCAGCACGGTGACGGTGATGGTGGCCGTCGCGGTGCCGCCGTTGCCGTCGGTGATGCTGTAACTGAAGGTGTCGGTGCCGAAGAAGTCGGTGGCCGGCGTGTAGGTGAGGCTCGCGCCGCCCATCACGAGCTGCGCCATGCCGTTGGTCGGCTGGGTGATCGAGGTGATGCGCAGCGTCTCACCGGTGTCCGGCGCGATGCTGTCGTTGGCCAGCGCGTCGATGGCGTTGTTCGTCGAGTCCTCGGCGACGGTGATCGCGTCGGCCACTGCGCTCGGCGGGTCGTTCACCGGCGTCACCGTGACGACGGTCTGGTCGCTGTCGGTCTGCGCACCGCCGACGCCCGTGTTGCCGAGGTCGTTCGTCACCAGCCGCACCGTGGCCATGCCGTTGAAGTTGGGCGTCGGCGTGAAGGTGAGGGTGGCGAGCGCGGTGTTGATCTCGGCCACCGTTGCGCTGAACGTCATGGTGGCGTCGTTGGTGCCATCGCCCACCGTGAAGACGAGCGTCGTGGTGGACGCTGGCGCGAGGTTCAGCAGGCCGTTCGTCGCCGTCAGCGCCACCTGGATCGGCTGGCTCGCGGCGTCCGGGTCCGAGACGGCGAAGAGATTCGGCGCCGTGAAGGCCAGCGTGGCGTCTTCGGCGACCGTCTGCGCCATCGGCACCGCGTTCACCGGCGGATCGTTGGCCGGGCCGACCGTCACCTGCACCTGCGCCGTCGCCGTGAGGCCGCCGGGGTCGACGACGGTGTACGAGAACGAGTCGGGGCCGTTGTACCCGGCGTTGGGCGTGTACCGCACCGTCGCCCCGCCGGGCGCGACCGTGGCGGTGCCGTTCATCGGCGTCGTCACGGCGCTGACCGTCAGCGTCTCGCCGACGTCGGGCGCGCCGGTGTCGTTCTGCAGCACGTTGAGGGCGTTGTTCATCGAGCCCTCGACGACGCCGAAGCTGTCGTTCATCGCCGTGGGCGGGTCGTTCACCGGCCGCACCAGCATCGTCACCGTCGCGGTCGCCTGCCCGCCGTTGCCGTCACTCACCGTGTAGGTGAACGTGTCGTTGCCGAAGAAGTTGGCGTTGGGCCGGTAGGTGAGGGTGGTGCCTCCGCCCGAGACGATGCCGTTCATCGCGCTGCCGACGGCGACGATGGTGAGCGTCTCGGGCCCGTCGGGCGCCGACGAGTCGTTGAGGAGCACCTCGAGCATCGTCATCGAGTCTTCGTCGACGCCGAAGGTGTCGTTGCCGAGCGTCGGAGGATCGTTCACCGGCGTGACGACGATCGAGATCGTGTCGTCGTCTCCGCGGGGGCCGCCGTTGCCGGTGTTGCCGTTGTCTTCGGAGAGCACGCGCAGGTTGGCCGTGCCGTTGAAGTCCGCGAGCGGCCGGAAGGTGACGGTGGCCAGGGCAGCGAGGACGGGCGCCAGCCGCCCGGTGAACGAGACGGTGATGTCGTCGGTGCCGTCACCCGTGAGGAAGGTGACGTTCGGCACGACGGCCACCGACACCGTGCCGGCGGTCGCGGTGAGCGTCATCGTGATGGTGCCGGTGCCGAGGTCGACGTCGGACACGCTGATGGGGTTGCCGGTGCCGACCGAGAACACCAGCGCGCTGTCTTCGAGGATCGTCTGCGTCGTCGGCACGGTGTTCACCGGCGGGTCGTTCACCGGGTTCACGGTGGTGCTCACCATCACCTCGTTGTTCCCCGTGACGGGGTCGGGCACGGCCGACGTCACCGCCACCAGCGGCGCCAGGGTGCCGCCAGCGAGCAGCACGTTCGCGACGATGGTGATGGGCTCCGCGACGCCGGGCGCGAGCGAGCCGCGGCTGCAGGTCACCGTCGTCGCCATGCGGCTGCACGACCAGTTGGTGCCGGCGGCGCTCACGAAGGTCGTCTCGGCGGGGAGCGGGAAGGTGACCCGCACCGTCGTCGCGGTGCTCTCGCCGAGGTTGGTGACGGTGAGCGTCCAGGTGAGGTTGGCGTCTTCGTCGACGGGCGACGGGTTCGCGGTGACGGCGAGCGAGAGGTCGGAGCGCGGCGACAGCACGTCGGTGTCGGTGGCGAGGTTGTTGAGCAGGTTCGGGTCGTTGATGATCGGCGGGCTGAAGACCGAGACCGTGTTGACGAGCGTGCCCGTCGCAGCCGGGTTGATGGTGGCGGTGACGGTGAACGTCACCTCCTGGTTCGCGGGCACGGTGACGAGCGCGTTGATCGAGCCGGTGCCCGAGGCCGGGCAGGTGGCGGCGCCCGTGCCAGCGCACGTCCACGCGGCGCCGGTGAGAATGCCCGGCAGGGTGTTGATGACGCGGGCGCCGGTCGCGGCGCCCGGCCCCAGGTTGCGAATGCGCACCGTGTACGTCGTCGTCGTGCCCGGCACCGAGGTGGTGACGCCGTTGCTGATGGACGCCTCGAGGTTCGCGGGCTCGAGACAGAGCGGCACGTCGACGACCTGCGTGCCCACCACCGTCGAGACGACGGCCGTCGGGTTGCCGCTCGCGCCGCGGGTGGCGCCGTTGGTCGGGAACTCGGTGAGGCCGTTCGAGGTGGTGGTGCCCCCAGGGCCGCCTGCCGCCGAGCGGGTGACGGTGCCGCCCTGGGTCGCGATGAAGCCGCCCGAGCCGCCCCCGCCAGGCCCCGTCGCCTCGTCGAGGCCGGACGAGATGAGCTGGCTGCCGCCTTCGCCGCCGTTGGCCGCGATCGACAGGCCGCTCAACGTCGTCGCTCGCACGAGCACCGTGCCGCCGGCGCCGCCGCCGCCCGCCGAGTCGCGGTGGGTGCCGGTGGTGTTGCCGCCGGGCGCGCCGTTGGCGACGAGCGCCCCAGCGCCCGAGACCGTCGTGGCCATCAGGTAGATCAGACCGCCGCCCGCGCCGCCGCGCCCGGCCTCACCCTGGCTGCCGTCGCC
This sequence comes from Myxococcaceae bacterium, assembly GCA_025459425.1. Taxonomy (GTDB): domain Bacteria; phylum Myxococcota; class Myxococcia; order Myxococcales; family Myxococcaceae; genus Xiheimicrobium. The sequence continues at coordinate 9,081 of JALOQF010000152.1, forward strand.
GGCGCCACCGCCGCCGCCGAAGAAGAGCCGCCCCGTTGCGCTGGGGTCGAGCGGCCGCCCGCCCAGGCCACCGCGCTCGCGCCGCAGGTTGCCGCCCCACGCGCCGGCGCCAGGGCCCGTCGCCACCGCGTTCTGGTTCGACGACGAGAAGCTGTACCCGCCGCGCCCGCCGCCCGAGTTGTTGGCCAGCGCCGCCGAGCCGCCGGTGTTGGTGGGCAGCGTTCGCCCGGGGTCGGCCTGCCAGGCCTGGAAGCCGATGACGGTGCCGTCCATCACGCCCTGGCCGCTCCAGAGGTTCGTGTTGGAGGCGTTCGCGCCGCCGCCGCCGCCCGCGCGAAACGCGTTGCCTCCGCCGCCCGCGTTCGCCGGAGCGCCGCGCCCGTAGCGCCCGCCCACGCCGTCGTAGGCCGCCTGAAACCCCGCGATGCCCTCGCCCTTCTCGCCGCCCTGCGAGCCCGCCGCCGCGCGGAAGCCCCCCACGTCGGTGCCCGGCGTCGGGAACGCGTCTCCGTCGGTCTGCCCGCCCCGAAAGCCCAGCCCCGCCACGTCGATGGTGCCCTGGAGCGTGAGCGTGTCGCGCACGTGCAGCGCCACGATGCCGCCTCGCGTGCCGTCCCAGGGGAGCGCCGTCACCGTGCCCGTCATCGACACGGTGAGCGAGGTGAACTGCGGCACCCGCACCACCTGGGTCCGGCCCGCGGCCGAGTACGCGTTGCGCAGCCCGAGGCAGCCGTTGCCGAGGGTGATCGTGTTGCCCGAGACCGAGGCCACCTCGATCGTCTCGTGCAGGCCAGCGCCGTTGAGGGCCGTCACCGTGCCGAAGGCCGCCGAGTCGCTCCCGTCGATGGCGGCGCCTTGCGCCTGGTAGATCATCAGCAGATCGCCCGCGGCCAGCGGTCCGAAGGTGGCGCTGTTGAGCTGCGTGGCATCGGCGACGGTGATCGACGTCGCCCCGGCGGCCGCGTTGGCCGCGAGCGCGGTGTACTCGTTGAGCTGCACCACGCCATTGACGGTGAAGGTGCCGTCCTGGCCGACGATGGGCTGCGAACGTCGCTCCGGCCGCGCCCGCTCGAGCTGCGCCTCGGTGCAAGCGGCGAGCGACAGGGCCAGACAGGCGAGGGTGACACGCCAGAACGAGGTGCCGATCACGTGGGGCTCCGGGAGGCGGATGGGAAATCCGTGCTGAGTGGAGAATTCCGTTCTTAGCGGAAGTTCATGGGAGACAAAAGCCTCCCACGGGGGGAGGCTCGTTCGTCGGCTCGCGCTGGTTCAGCCGAGGGCGGCGGTGAGCTCGGGGGCCGCGCCGAAGAACTGAACGTAGCGGGCGGCGAAGGCGTCACGGGTGAAGCCGTGCTCCTGGCAGCCCTTGAGCTCGATGGCGTAGGTGGCGGCGAGGGCGGCGACGCGGCCGGCGACGGGCAGCGGCAGGTTGCGCGCCAGCCCGAACGCGAGGCCCGCGAGGTAGGCGTCTCCGGCGCCGGTCGGGTCGACGACGGCAGCAGGCTTCGCGATGGGGATCTCGAGGGGCGCCTGGCCGCGCTGGTAGATGCGGCTGCCCTGGTCGCCGCGCGTCATCACCGTCAGGGGCGCCGCGTCGATGAGCTGCTGCTCGGTGAGGCCGGTGGCCTTGGCCATCATGCCGAACTCGTAGTCGTTGCCGACGAGGGCCGCGCAGCCGTCGAGGCCCGAGAGGATCTGCTGCTTGTCGAGCCGGGGCGTCTGCTTGCCCGGATCGAAGATGTACTTCGCGCCGATGCGCCGGCACTCGTGCATGTGGCGCATCATCGACTCGGGATCGGTCGGCGAGATGAGCACCCAGTCGTCCTTCGTCAGCCCGATGGACTCGAGCGTCACCTCGCGCGCGTGCACCACCGCGCCCGGGTAGAAGGCGACGATCTGGTTGTTCGAGGTGTCGGTGTTGATGAAGCAGCTCGCGGTGAACTCGTTGCCGACCACCTTCACGCCGCGGCAGTCGATGCCGAGCTGCTCGAGCTGGTGCTGGTAGTCCTTGAAGTCCTGGCCGGCGGCCGAGACGAGCGACGTCTTCGCGCCCAGCAGCGCGAGGTTGTAGGCGATGTTGCCGGCGGTGCCGCCGCGCAGGCGCTTCATCGAGTCGACGAGGAAGCTCACCGTCAACATGTGCACCTTGTCGGGCAAGATGTGGTCCGAGAACTTCCCGGGGAAGTTCATGATGTAGTCGTACGCAAGGCTGCCGGTGACGATGACGCGCATGGAGTGTCCTTCGGGGGAAAACGACGTGCGGGGCGCCCTTACCGCAGCACCAGGGAGCTGACGAGTGGGGAAGCCCCGAAAGACGACGGGCAGCGCCTCTCACGACGAGGAGCGCTGCCCGGGTCGGGAAAAACCCTGAAGCGGAGGCGGGGGGTTCAGCCGCCCTTGAGGTTCGCCTTGATGAGATCGCGGTTGAACTCGGCGATCACCCGCACGGGGATCTCCTTGGGGCACACCGCCTCGCACTGCGAGAGGTTGGTGCAGGTGCCGAAGCCCTCGGCGTCCATCTGCATGGCCATGTTCTTCGCCCGCTCGTACCGCTCGGGCTGGCCCTGCGGCAGGTGCGCGAGGTGCGACACCTTGGCCGAGACGAAGAGCATCGCCGAGGCGTTCTTGCAGGCCGCCACGCAGGCGCCGCAGCCGATGCACTGGGCCGCGTCCATCGCCAGCGTCGACTCGGTCTTCGGCACCGGCAGGGCGTTCGCGTCGGGGGCGCCGCCGGTGTTGACCGACACGTAGCCACCGGCCGCGATGACGCGGTCGAACGACGAGCGGTCGACCACGAGATCCTTCAACACCGGGAAGGCCTTCGCGCGCCACGGCTCGACGTAGATGTGATCGCCGTCGTTGAAGTGCCGCATGTGGAGCTGGCACGTGGTGACGCCGCGGTGCCCGCCGTGCGGCTTGCCGTTGATCACCATCGAGCACATGCCGCAGATGCCCTCGCGGCAGTCGTGATCGAACGCGACGGGCTCCTCGCCCTGGTTCATCAGCTTCTCGTTCAGCACGTCCATCATCTCGAGGAAGGACATGTGGGGGCTCACGCCCTCGAGCGTGTACTGCTTCATCTCGCCGGACGCCGAGGGGCCGCTCTGACGCCACACGTGCAGCGTCAACGTCATCATCTTGTCGCTCATTACTTGTAGCTCCGGATCGACGGCTTGAAGGTTTCGTAAACGAGGGGCTCGACGTGCTTGACGGCCTTCTGGCCCTCGCCCTTCCATTCCCACACCGAGGCGTTCATGAACTTCTCGTCGTTGCGCTTGGCCTCGCCCTCGTCCTGGTGCTCCTCGCGGAAGTGGCCACCGCAGGACTCGTCACGATCGAGCGCGTCCATCGCCATCACCTCGGCGAACTCGAGGAAGTCGGCGACGCGGCCGGCCTTCTCGAGCGCGATGTTGAGGTTCTCGGCCGACCCGGGGACGTTGACGTTCTGCCAGAACTCCTCGCGCAGCGCGGGGATCTGCTTGATGAGCTCGGTGAGGCCCTTCTCGGTGCGGGCCATGCCGCACTGATCCCACATCATGAGGCCGAGCTGCCGGTGGAAGCTGTCGACGGTGCGCTTGCCCTTGATCGACAGGAACTGCTTCTGCCGGTTCACCACGTCGTCGACGGCCTTCCGGAACTCGGGGTGGTCGGTCGTCACCTTGGGCTGCTTCGCGTTCGCGAGGTAGTGGCCGATGGTGTACGGCAAGACGAAGTAGCCATCGGCGAGGCCCTGCATGAGGGCCGAGGCACCGAGCCGGTTGGCGCCGTGATCCGAGAAGTTCGCCTCGCCGATCACGTGCAGGCCGGGCAGGTTGGACATGAGGTTGTAGTCCACCCACAGGCCGCCCATCGTGTAGTGCACGGCGGGGTAGATGCGCATCGGCACCGAGTACGGATCTTCACCGGTGATGGTGGTGTAGATGTCGAAGAGGTTGCCGTAGCGCTCCTTGATGACGTTCTTGCCGAGCCGCTTGATCGAGTCGGCGAAGTCGAGGAACACGCCGCGGCCGCCGGGGCCCACGCCACGCCCTTCGTCACAGACCTGCTTGGCGGCGCGCGAGGCGATGTCGCGGGGCGCGAGGTTGCCGTACGAGGGGTACTTGCGCTCGAGGTAGTAGTCGCGCTCGTCCTCGGGGATCTGGTGCGGCGCGCGGGTGTCGTTCGGCTTCTTGGGCACCCACACGCGGCCGTCGTTGCGCAGCGACTCGCTCATCAGCGTGAGCTTCGACTGGTAGTCGCCCGAGACGGGAATGCAGGTCGGGTGAATCTGCGTGTAGCAGGGGTTCGCGAAGCCGGCGCCCTTGCGCGCCGCCCGCCACGTCGCGGTGACGTTGCAGCCCTTGGCGTTGGTCGAGAGGTAGAAGACGTTGCCGTAGCCACCCGTCGCGAGCACCACCGCGTCGGCCGCCCACGACTCGATCTTCCCGCTCACGAGGTCGCGCGTGACGATGCCGCGGGCGTGGCCGTCGATGACGACGAGCTCGAGCATCTCGTGCCGCGCGTGCAGCTTCACCGCGCCGCGATGCACCTGCTTCATGAGCGCCTGGTACGCGCCGAGGAGCAGCTGCTGGCCGGTCTGCCCGCGCGCGTAGAAGGTGCGCGACACCTGCGCGCCACCGAAGGAGCGGTTGTCGAGCAGACCGCCGTAGTCACGCGCGAACGGAACGCCCTGCGCGACGCACTGGTCGATGATGTTCACCGACACTTCCGCGAGCCGGTACACGTTGGCCTCGCGCGCGCGGTAGTCGCCGCCCTTGACGGTGTCGTACGCGAGCCGGCGCACCGAGTCGCCGTCGTTCTGGTAGTTCTTCGCCGCGTTGATGCCGCCCTGCGCGGCGATCGAGTGCGCCCGTCGCGGCGAGTCCTGGAAGCAGAACGCGTCGACCTGGTAGCCGAGCTCGGACAACGTGGCCGCCGCCGAGCCGCCCGCGAGGCCCGTGCCCACGACGATGACCTTGAACTTGCGCTTGTTGGCCGGGTTGACGAGCGAGATCGACGCCTTGTGCTTCGTCCACTTCGTCTCGAGGGGCCCTTCGGGAATGTGCGCGTCGAGTTTCACTTGATGACTCCCAGCAGGACGGAGACGGGAATGGTGATGAAGGCCGCGCACAGGCCGTAGCCCACGGCGAGCGAGGCGTTCTTGAGCCACGGCGTCCAGCGGCGGCCCCAGAGGCCGAGGTGCTGGAAGAGGGAATAGATGCCGTGCGAGAGGTGCTGGGCGAGCAGCACCTGGCCGACGATGTAGAGGCCGGCGATGAGCGGGTTCTTGAAGCCCTCGACCAGCATATCGAACGGGCTGAAGGCGCCAGTCGGGCCGTTCGCCGCCGTCACGTTGACGACGCGCAAGGTGAAGTGCGCCAGGTGGTAGAGCAGGAACGAGCCCACCACGAGGCCCGAGATCATCATCGTCTTGCTCGCCAGCCGCGCGGGCGTCTTGTTCTCGTAGGCGTACGCCACCGGCCGGGCCTCGGCGTTGACGCGCGTCGAGCGGATCGCGAAGAAGAAGTGCAGGGGCACGCAGGCCATCAGCACCAGCCGGGTGCCCCACAACAGCGGCGGGTTGCCCTTGAGCGCGGCCGCGTAGGCGTTGAACGCGTCGCGCCCGAGGAAGGCCAGCAGGTTTCCGGCGAGGTGGCCCATGATGAAGCCCCACAGCACGACGCCGGTGAGGGCCATCATGACCTTCGAGCCCACGGAGCTCATCGCGAACTTCGCCAGCGAGCCGAACAGCGGCTCGACGGTGTCGTCGCGTTTCAGTTCTGCGGCTTCGGACATGCGGGGGTCTCCTGATCGAGGGGCTGACTGTCGTTTTCGGGTCGCGTCTTACCGATGACCGCCTGCGTCAGTCACGAGCGAATGCCGCCGGCCGGCCCTGAAGGAACAGCAAAATCGTGCCGATCTGTGAGCTTGGGTGATGGCCGCTGGGTTGTCGGGGCGCTGGCGTGCTCATATGGGGCTTCTCATGCACGACGAGGCGGCCAGGTCGGGAGCCCAGATCGACGCCGCACCCCTCGAGTGCCCGGCACCCGTGTCGCTGCGCCGTGAGGTGCGCTTCGCCGCGCCGATCGCGCTGAGCGTGATGGCCGCGATGATTCCGGCCACCATCGTCATTCCCGTCATCCGGCCGTTGATCGCCGCCGGTTGGCCGGGCGCCGACTGGGTCTTCTATGCGTTCATGGCGGTGAACCTGCTGGGCGCCTGCGTGCTGGGCCCGGTGCTGGCGGTCAAGGCCGAGCGGCTCGGCCGGCGCCGGCACTTCGCGGCGGGGCTCGCGCTCGTCGATGGTGTGATGGTGGCGGCCGTCGCGTTCATGCCGCCGTTGCCGGTGATGCTCGCGCTCCGCTTCGTCCAGGGGGCAGCGAGCGTCGCGGCCGTCTCGTTGCTCATGGGCGCGGCGCGGGGGCGCACCCAGTCGTCGGCCGCCACCGGCCTCATCGGCAGCTCGGTGGTGCTGGCGCTGGTGGTGGGCATTCCGCTCGGGGCGATCCTCGGGCGCAACGACCCGTCACTCCCGCTGCTGGTGGGTGGGGCGTTCGGGGCGCTGGCAGCGCTGGGGGCGTGGCGGAGCCTGCCCGAGGGCGCGTCGTCGCGGCTGGCGGCGGCGGCGGTGTGGCGGCTCCCGGGCGTCCGCGCGCCGATCGTCGCCGTGGGCCTCGAGCGCTTCTCGGTCGGGCTCTTCACGGTGACGCTGCAGCTCTTCGCGTTCCACGTGCTCTCGACCCCCGATGGCACCACGAGCCGCTGGTTCTCGATCTTCCTCGTGTGCTTCGCCGTGGCCACGGTGCCGTTCACCCGCCTCGGCGATCGGGTGCCTCGTTGGGGGTTGGTCGCGTGCGGCACGGTTGCCTACGCCGTGATGTTCTTCCTCCTGCCCGTGGTCGGCAGCGCGTGGATGCCAGCGGCGCTCGTGCTGGGTGGTGTCGGGAGCGCGGCCATCTACGGCCCGAGCCTGTCGCTCGTGGGCCGCAACGTTCCGCCCGAGGCGCGCGGCTCGGCGATGAGCCTCATGAACGCGGC